>DASUGK010000179.1:0-24603 GCA_036274075.1 Steroidobacteraceae bacterium
CGGGTTCTCGTAGTCCGGCGCATCCACGAAGCTCAGCACGCCGGTGTTGGCATCGATGGTGAACAGCGCGGCATCGAGGCCGCCGCTGATCTCGTAGGTCACCGGCGCGGAATTGTTCGCCTCGCCGGCAGAAATGTTGGCCACGTAAGCGGCGCCTTCGCGTGTCCCGGCGACGTGCCCGACGTTCCACACGATGCCGCCGCCACCTTCGTTGACATCCTGCACTGCTACGGAGATCGACTGCTGGTCGGCGAGCTGGCCGTCCGAGGCCTGCACGATCACCTCGTAGACGTTGTCGGCGTCGGCGTCGGCCGGCGCTTCGAAGTCGGGCGGAGACACCAGCGACAATACGCCGGTGTTCGCGTCGATGGTGAAGCGCGCGGCATCTTCGCCACCCGCGATGGAATAGCTGACCGCGGGACTGTCGAAGTCGAGCGCGGTCACGGTGGTCACCGCCGTGGTGTTCTCGGGGATCGAGACCGAAAAGCTGTCATTGCCGTTGCCCGAGATGATCGACGGCGCGTCGTTGACGCCATTCACGGTGATCTGGAGGTTTGCACTGGCGGAAGCGGTGGCGCCGCCATTGCTCTCGGTCGACACCGCGGTCACGAGGAGTGTGAAGTTGAACACGGTGTTTTCGGGCGGCGTGATGGTCAGCCCGGCGAGTTCGGAGGGCGTCAGCGTCCAGACGCCATTGCCCTCGTTGGTGCCCGCCGAGAGTGTCGCGCCCGCGGGCACGTTCTGGATGCGGATCGTGAGCGACTCCGAGCCGTCGGTGTCGGTGAGCGCGGCCGCGATCGACAGCGGAATC
Source organism: Steroidobacteraceae bacterium (assembly GCA_036274075.1). Taxonomy (GTDB): domain Bacteria; phylum Pseudomonadota; class Gammaproteobacteria; order Steroidobacterales; family Steroidobacteraceae; genus CADEED01. Next base: position 812 of record DASUGK010000179.1, read on the forward strand.
GGCGAGTCTTCGTCGCCCTGCGCGGGCTGCACGCTGAGCGAGGGAGCATCGGCGACGGCGTTCACCGTGACGGCGAGCGAAACCTGTGCCTGCGACGTCGCACCACCGTTGCTCTCGGTGGAAACCGCACGCACGTCGAGTGTGAAGTCGCCATCGGAGTTGGCGGGCGGCGTGATGCCGAGGCCGGTGAGTTGCGCGGGCGTCAGCTGCCAGGTGCCGTTGCCCAGGTTCGTGCCCGCGGAAAGCGTGGCGCCTGCCGGCACTCCCTCGATGAATATCGCCAGGGTTTCGGAGCCGTCGGTATCGGTGAGTGCCGCGCTGATCGACAGCGGAATGTAAGCGTCCTCGTCGCCCTGCGCGGGCAGGACGGAGAGCGTCGGCGTCGAGGCCGTGCTGTCGCCCGCCGGGAGACCGAACTGTTGCGCCGTGAGACTGCCGAGCTGCACGCCGACCAGGGTCACCGAGTTCCCCGGACCAAAGGTGATGACGGTGTTGCCGCCCACCTGCTGCGCAGCCGCCAGAATGCTCGCGAACGTGGTGAATCCCGGCGCGCGGACGTCGATGAGATCGGTGCCGCCGAGATCCCGGATGGTGTCGTTGCCACCCTCGCCGACGATGAAGCGGTCGTTACCGCCACCGCCCGTGAGCGTGTCGTTGCCCGCACCGCCGCGCAACGTATCGTTGCCTGCGCCACCGTTCAGGGTGTCGTTGCCAATGCCACCGTTGAGCGTGTCGTTGCCATTACCGCCATCGATGATGTCGTTGCCGCGCCCGCCCGTAACCACGTCGTCGCCGCCGCGCGCATTGATGATGGCGCGCTGGTTCGAGAGCATGCCGCTCAGATCGATACGGTCGGCGCCGTTGGTGCCGCGAATTCGAATGGTTTCGTCGGCGAGCCCGGTGCCGGTGAAGTCGCCGGCGATGGTGATGTCACTGCTGGCACCGTCGAGCTCGATTTCCAGGTCTTCGACGCCGGTGATGCGCGACACCGTGCCATTGGCGCTGAAGTTGATGTACGGCGAACTACCCGACGCGCTGATGTCGAGCGTGGTGCCGGCCGCGTCGCTGGCGAACCGGAATACGTCGAGTCCGGAGCCGCCATTGATCGTGTCGCGTCCGTCACCGAGCCGATAGAAGATGGTGTCGTTGCCGGCGCCCGCGTCGATGGTGTCGTTGCCGGAGCCGCCGCTGATGAGATCGTTGCCCGTGCCGCCGGACAGGTTGTCGTTGCCGCCGTTGCCGGAGATGAGATCGTTGCCGGCGCCGCCGTTGAAGGTATTGCCCTGCGAGCTGCCCAGGTACAGGTCGTTGCCCGACGTGCCCTGCGAAGCCGGGCCCGACAGCACGCGCGTGATGGTGCCGTCGGCGAATTGCAGCTCTTCGATGTCCAGCAGCAGGTCCGTGCCGTCGTTGCCGTCCGCCGCGTTCATGTCGCGAATGGCGAGCAGCGGCCCGAGCTGGGCGAAGTCGTAGTCGAAGAACGAGCCGCTGTAGACGGCGCGATCCCGGCCGCTGCCGCCGGAGAGCACGTCGTCGCCGGCGCCGCCGGTCAGCGTGTCATTGCCGTCTCCGCCGTCGAGCAGGTCGGCGCCATTGCCGCCGTCGAGCTCGTCATTGCCGGAGCCGCCAAACAACAGGTCGGTGCCGTCGCCGCCCAGCAAGACGTCGTTGCCCGTGCCGCCTGACATAAGGTCGTTGCCCGACCCACCTTCGAGCACGTCATCACCGGCCAGGCCGTCGATCACGTCATCCGATGCCGTTCCCGGCAGCCAGTCGCTGCCGTTGCCACCCGTTATCCTGGCCATGTGCTTCTCCCATCCCCTTGTTTCGGGGGTATTACCTGGATAAGCGCAAATCGCGCCGGGGATGGATCAACAGCCGCGTGGAATTGGTCTATGCTCGACCCGTCACCGCACTCAAGGCCGCCATGAACAAGAGCCCAAGTGGTGAGGTCACCCAGCTGCTGCTGCGCTGGCGCGCCGGCGACGACGCGGCGCTCACGGAACTGTTGCCGCTGGTCTACCAGGAACTGCGCGCCCTCGCCCTGCGCCACCTGCGGCATGAACGAGCCGGCCACACGCTGCAGCGCACGGGGCTGGTACACGAGGCCTATCTCAAGCTCGTCAATCAACGCGACGTCGACTGGCAGAGCCGCGCGCAATTCTTCGGCATCGCCTCGAAGACCATGCGTCGGATCCTGGTGGATCACGGGCGACGCCGCTCGGCCGAAAAACGCGGACACGCCACGCCGCACCTGGAGATCGACGCGGCCGAATCGGAGAGCGCTGCGCTCGAGACCGACGTCGACTTCGAGGCGATCGACCAGGCGCTGCGCAAGCTCGAAGCGATGGACGATGCCCAGGGCCGCGTGGTGGAGCTGCGCTTCTTCGGCGGACTGTCGATTGAGGAAACCGCGGAAGTCATCGGCGTCTCGACGGCCACCATCAAGCGGGAGTGGGCGCTGGCACGCGCCTGGCTGCACCGCGAGCTCGGAGCCGGCGCATGAACCCGGCGCGCTGGGCGCGCATCAAGGAAGCGTTCAACGCGGCGTTGGAACTCACGGAGCCGGAGCGGGCGCGTTTCCTCGCCGAGGCCTGCGGCACCGACGGCGAGCTGCGCGCCGAAGTCGACTCGCTGCTCGCCGCGCACGCCCGCGAGAACGCCGTGTTGGACCGTCCGGCCGCCGACTACGTCGGCGCGGGCGCCGTGGGCGCGGATCCGCGGCGCTGGACCGGCCGGCGGCTCGGCGCGTGGGAAATCATCGACCTCATCGGCGTCGGCGGCATGGGCGAGGTGTACCGCGCGCGGCGCGTCGATGCCGAGTACGAAAAGGAAGTCGCCATCAAGCTGGTTCCGGCGGGCCTGCAGGCGGGCTTCGTGCTGCAGAGGCTGCGCAATGAACGGCAGATCCTCGCGCACCTCGAGCATCCGAACATCGCGCGGCTCATCGACGGCGGCGCCACCGAGGAAGGCATTCCGTACCTCGTCATGGAACTGGTCGACGGCATTCCCATCGACCGCTACGTGGCCGGGCGTCCGATCGCCGAGCGGCTGAAGCTGTTCTGCGAGGTGTGCGCGGCTGTGAGCTATGCGCACCAGCGGCTGGTGGTGCATCGCGACCTCAAGCCCAGCAACATACTGGTCGCCGCCGACGGCGCGGTGAAGCTGCTCGATTTCGGGATTGCCAAGATCGTGCAACCGGGCGCCAGCGACGCGGCGCCTGCGGCCACGCTGATGCAGACCTTCACGCCCGGCTTCGCCAGTCCCGAGCAGGTGCTGGGCCGGCCGATCACCACCGCCAGCGACGTCTATTCTCTGGGCGTATTGCTGCACCTGCTGCTCACGGGCCGCAGTCCGTATCGCGGCCGGCTCGACAACACGCAGGACGCGCTGCGCGAAATCTGCGAAGCCGAGCCCGCGCCACCCGGCGTCTCCGGCGATCTGGACGCCATCACCCTGCGCGCGCTGCGCAAGGAGCCAGACCGACGATACGCCTCGGTCGACGAACTGGCGCGCGACATCCAGCGGCACCTCCAGGGCCGTCCGGTCATGGCGCGCGGCGATCACTTCAGCTACCGCGCCCGGAGATTCCTGCGCCGGCACCGGCTCGAAGCCGTCGCGGCCGGGCTGGTGTTGTTTGCGCTCATCGGTGGCGTGGTGATGTCGATGCGCGAGGCGCGCATCGCCGAGGCCCAGCGAGCACGCGCGGAGCGTCATTTCCAGAGCGTGCGCAAGCTCGCCGATACATTCATGTTCCGCGTGCACGATGCCATCGAGCCGCTGCCGGGCTCGACCGAGGCGCGCGAAATCCTGGTGAGCACTTCGCTCGAATACCTCAACACGCTCGCCGCCGAAGCGGGCGGCGATCCCGGCCTGCAGCTGGACCTCGCCAGGGCATACTCCAAGATCGCTTCCATCCAGGGACAGGCGTTCGTCGCCAACCTCGGGCGCGTGCCGGAAGCCATCGCCAGCTTCGACCGTTCCAACGAATTGGCGGAGCAACTCCTGGCCGCGGAGCCCGACAACCTCGAGGCGCGCAATCTGCTGGCGTCCAACCTGTTGTACATGAGCCGCACCCTGCTGCGCGCCGGTGATACGAAACGTGGCCCGGAGTCGTCCGCACGCGCCGTGGCGCTCTGCACCGAACTGGCGCAGGATCAGGATCCGAAATCGCTCGCCAAGCTGGCCCAGGCGCACATGGTGCACTCCATCGTTCTCGACTACACCAACGACGCCGCCGGCGCCCGCGAACAGGGTGCTCGCGCACTCGGGATTCTCGAGAGCCTGCGGGCGCGCTTTCCCGGTGACGCCGAGATCACGCGAGACCTTTCGTCCGCTTACAGCACCGCCGGGTCCACGCTGCTCGGCGTTCAGGTGGATCTTCCCGGTCTCGACGAAGCGCTGGCACTGCATCGCAAGGCCCTGGCGCTGGACCAGGCCTTCTACGGGGACAGTCCGCAGAGCTACGATGCCAACCGCTCGCTGCTGGGCGACCACATCAACATCCTCAACCTGTCGGTGGTGCGCGGGGATTTCCCGGAGGCCGACACGCACTGCCGCAAAGCGCGCGAGTACTCCGCGCGTCTCGCGGCCGACCAGAAGAACGCACAGCAAGCCCAGGACAACGCGCAGCTCGAAGGGCATTGCGCCCGCGCTCGCCGCGGGCTCGGCGACATGGCCGAAGCGGAACGGCTCGCGTCCAGCTGCATCGCCACGTTGACGCCTCTGCTCGAGAAAGGCGAAGACCTGCAGGCGCAGTACACGCTGGGCAGCTGCGAAGAAGTGCAGGCCAGCGTCCACGAGCATCGCGCCGAGTGGCAGCGCGCGCAGGAGTTGTATGCCAGCGCCATCGAGCGCATCGAGGCGGTGGCCGCGGTGGTGACCATCGATTTCACCGATCGTGAGCCGCTCGAGCGTGCGCGGGCCGGCCTGGCGCGCGTTCAGCATGCGCTGCGGGGAAAACACCGACAAGCCGACGCGGCCCGTTCCCACGCCGCCGAGGGCGACGAAAGCGCAAGGTAAAGGCGCATGTCAGCCTGGCCGGCGCGAGCCGCGATGATCCTGTTGTCGATACCGGCGCTCGCGGAGGATCCGTTGGAGGGCACGGGCACGGCCACCGTTCCTGCAGGCTACGTCAACGAGCCGGCTCCGTGGATCGATCGCGCACACGCCGGCGTGTTCAATGCCGTGTGGCGTTCGGCCATGCGCATGGACCAGTGGTTCGGCTCCACCGAGAGCGAGGCGGCGTACATGGAGACCAGCGGCTCCATCGCGCCCGCCCTTCTGTACGACGAGTTCGACGGGCTGCAGCCGCGCTTCCGTTTCCAGGTCGACATGCCGCTGCCGCGGATCAACGAACGCCTGCACGCCTTCATCGGGCGCGTGAACCGCGACGAATACGTCACCGAGCGGCGGCCCGGCTCCGGCGCCTTCGCGCGGCAGTACGGCCCGGTGGAGGACGATGAAACCCTGCTCGGCATCCGCTATCGCGAACCCAGGCAGGGCGGCCGCTGGGAAGCCGACGCGGGCCTGCGCCTCACCTCGCCGCTCGACCCCTTCGTGAAGGGCAGTTATCGCTGGGACCACGGCACCTCGGAAAAAACGCTGCTGTCGCTGCGCGAAACGGTGTTCTGGCAGAACAGCGAGAAGTTCGGCTTCACCAGCCGCATCGACATCGAACGCGTGTTCGGTGACGACTGGCTGCTGCGCTGGACGGGCTCCGGCACCATCTCGGAGCGCACCGAGGGCGTGCGCGGTTACTCGGCGCTCAACCTGATCCACGGATTGCCGAATCGCCGCGCCATCTGCGCCGAGCTCTTCACCGAGGGGGAATTCGACGCCGACGTGCCGCTGGGCGACTACGGCCTGAAGCTGGCCTATCGCAAGAGTGTCGCGCGCGACTGGCTGGTGCTGGAAAGCCGCGTGAGCGTCACTTTTCCCAAGAACCATCCCTGGCAGGCGCGCGAGGCCACGCTGGGCGTGGGCATCGGGCTCGAGATGTTCTTCGGCACCGACGAGTTCCTCGCGCGTCCCGTGACCTTCTAGCTACTCCTCGCGCTCCGAACTGAGGTCCCATTCGACCGTGGTGACCTGTCCCTGTTCTGCCCGCGTGTAGCTTCCCTTGATCGTGCGTCCGTCTTCACCGAGCGGGTAGCCCGGCGGCGGCAGCTGCAGCCAGGTCGACACCGTGGGCCCTGGCACCACGACGGGATCGGCGTCCGGGCATTCCAGGGTATGGTTGGTGGGCCCCTGTATGTTGGTGATGCCGATGGCCGTGACGATGCGAGTCTCGTAGCCAATCATCAGCTGGCCGTCGAGTTCACCGATGGGCCCCGACACGAAGTCGATTTTCTGGCGGCAGCCGCCCACCGGCCAGTCTTCCTCCATCGTGGCGGTACCGGACTCGGGGACGAACAGCGTCGGAAACGGGCCGCCCGGTTCCGGCGGCTCCTCGCCCGGCGGCACGTACACTTTGTACTTCACGTTGGCCGTCATGTGGATCCGGCCGCCCTCGTCGCCGGTGATGGTGATGCTGGTGGTGCCCTGCCACGGCATGCAGCTGGCGTTCGAGATCTCGAACCTGGGTAGTTTGGCGTCCTCGTCCATGAGGTTTACGACCATGGGCGGGTCGCGCTCGAAGGCCGCATCGCCGGCGTGCGAATTGCTGTAGATGAGCACGATCTCCTGGATGCGCTCGGCCTTCTTGTCGCGGCAATACTTCACCTCGTGCTTGTTGCTCCAGTCCTCGACCGGCTTCCACTGGCCGTCGATCTTCTGCAGCGCCTGCAGGCGCACGCGCGGGTACATGCCATGCAGCACGTCACCGCGCGGTTCGAGCTGCACCAGCGTCACGTCCTCGTCGGTGAACCTGATCTGTACGTATTCCATGGTCATGGGATCGAGGTCGCCGCGCGTGATGTTGATCAGCGCCTGCTTGAGGTCGCGCTTGCTGGCGCCGTCGAGCGTGGCCTCGATGTAATGGTTCTCGGCCTGCACGTAGCTCTTGCGCAGGCTGGCGCCGGGCAGGCGCTCCCAGCCGTTCCACTCGTCCGCGACGTGGTTCTCGTAGTCGTTCCACATGGCCAGCGCGAACTTCGGCCAGAGCTGCTCGAGTCCGCCGCCGATGCCGCCGAGTCCGACTTCGAAGGCGCGCTGGGCACTGGCGCTGCCCGTGGCCTCGATGACCTGCTTGATGGCCTGCGGGCCGTACTTGCGGTCCAGCCATTCGAAGAACGGATAGTCGCAGTAGCCGTTGCAGGCGAAGGCGCCCACGCCGTGGCCGTACACCGGGCTCTCGTGCCACTCGCCACGTGAGCCGTCGAAATAAGCCCCGTCGTTGACCGCGAAACGATGCTCGTAGTTGTCGCCCCGGTACAGGTGATCGAAGGCCCACGAAGCGGTGGCTTCGTCGAGGATGTTGTAACGCCATTCGCCGCAGTCCGGGCGCGCCACCTTGAGCTGGAACAGGTGCACCAGCTCGTGGCCGATGATGTTGCGGGTGGCGCGCGCGTCGAGCGCGGCGTCCGGCGCCACCCACATCCAGCCCGGGCGCGCGCACTCGCCGGGCAGGTAGGGCATGACCTGCGCCATCTCGCCCAGGCCGACGCGCGTCACGTACACGTCGATGGCGCCGTCACCGCCATTGCAGGGCAGGTCCGCGTCGCTGATCGGCGGCGCGCCGAATACCGCGAGCAGCTTGTCGTAGTCGCGCTGGATGGTCGCGGCGACGTTGAGCGCCGCGGCCTGCACGTCCTCGGCGCTGTACAGGTTGAGCTCGGCATTGCGATGGTCGATGGCGGTCGGATACCAGATCTTGAAGCTCGCGGTGCGGATCGCCTTCCATCCGGGCAGCGTCTCTGCGGTAGGCATGCCGGCCAGCTGGTCGAAACAGGATTCCGCGGGCGGCAGGGAATCCACGCGGCGCAGCAGCGCTTTCTGCGGCTGTCCCCAGCTGCCCGAGTAGATGGGCGGAAACAGGTACCTGGCCACCGCCGCCTGCGACGCCGGCGAGAAACCCGCGAGTTTCACGGTGGCCTCGCGCACCGCACTGCCGTCCAGCTTGCCGTAGTCATTGCCGCGGAATTCCGCCGGCAGCTCCGCGGCTCCGAACGTGGCCAGTACACGATAGACCAGCGCCTGCTCGGAACTGATCTGGCCCGCGGCGCGCTTTTCCTCGATCAGGGATTCGCTGGTACGGATACCCGAGGCGGCCACCGGGATCACCGCGACGCGCACGCGCTCGGTGGAATTCGTGCCTTCGAGCGTGGCCGAGACTTCGACCATGCCCGGCGACAGCGCCGTCAGCGCGGTGTTGGCGACGCTGGTGCCCGCGGCCAGGTCGAGTTGTGCGCGCTCGAGCGCGGCGCGTGAACCATTCGACAACACGAGGTTGACCCGCGCCCCGCCGGCCGGCGCCGGCGTGCGCAAGGTCACCGCGATGACCGGCTGGCCGCCGACCATCACGCCGGCATCACCCGTCGACACTGCGATGTTCAGGACGTCCGGCTCGACCTGGGTTTCCAGGATCGCCGGCGCTTCGCCCGGCATGCTCGCCGTGATCGTGGCGGCACCCGTCGCGGCCGTATCGATGGGCACCGATACCTGCGTCTCACCTTCCAGAACGGCGACCGACGCCGGCACTTCGATGGCGGAGGGATTGCTGCTCAACAGCGTCACCAGCGTGCCGCCGGCCGCCGCGGGCGCCGGCAGCGTGATCGTCAGCGTGCCGGCCGTGCCTTCGATCACGTGCGCGGGCAGGCCGGCAATGCCGAAGGCCGGTGGCGGCGGCGGCGCCGGGTCCGAGATGGTCAGCGTGACACTATCTACCGAGCTCAGGTTGCCGGGATCCCGCACCGTCACCTCGAGCACGTAGGTACCGGCGACCGTGGCCTGGAAGCTGGCCGCAGGTTGCGAGGCATTGCTGATCGTGCCGCCGGCCGGGCCCGAGATGATGACCCAGGAATAGGTCAGCGTGTCGGAGTCGGGATCCGTGGAAGCCGCGGCGCTGAGGTTGACGACCGCGCCGGTCATGGCCGCGGCGTCGGCACCGGCATCGGCCACGGGCGCCCGGTTCACGGCCGGCGGCGGTGATGGTGAGGGCGGCGGAGGATTGCCGGCGTCGTCTTCTTTTTTGCAGGCCGCGAGCAGCAGCAGGCAGGCCAGCAGCAAGGCGTTGATGTGTCGCATATCGAGAAGAGCGGGAAAGGCCTGCTCGACGGCTCATGCGTTATCGTGGCGGCATGGATCTGCCCGCCCTGCTGCACCAGTACGGATACCTGGTGATCTTTCTCGGCACGCTCGCCGAGGGTGAAACGCTGCTCGTGCTCGGCAGCTATTTCGCCCACCGCGGCTACCTGGACCTGGGCGGCGTGATGCTCACGGCCTTCGTCGGCGCAGTGTGCGGCGACCAGATGTTCTTCCATCTCGGGCGCCGCCATGCCAAGGGTCTGCTGGAGCGTTTTCCAAAGCTGCGCGACAAAGTCAACGTGGCGCTGCGCCGCGTCGAGGATCACCAGGTCAAGATCGTGCTGGTCATGCGATTCCTGTGGGGACTGCGCATCGCGCTGCCCGTCGCGCTGGGCCTCACGAACATGAGCGCGAAACGCTACCTGCTGGTCAACCTGGTATCCGCGGCCATCTGGGCTGTCGTGTTCTCGCTGGCCGGCTTCGGCGTGAGCCGACTGCTGTCGGAGCTGCTCGGCAACCTGCATCGCCACGAATGGTGGATCGCGGGCGGGCTGGTGCTCGCCGCCATCCTGGCGGCGGCCTGGCACTTCGGGCGGCCGCAAAGGCCCGAATAGAGTGCTCGAATAGACGATAATGCCGCATGGCATTGAGTGTTTTCGATCTCTTCAAGATCGGCATAGGTCCTTCCAGCTCCCACACCGTCGGCCCGATGCGCGCCGCGCGCCAGTTCGCGCTGCGGCTGCGCGAGCGTGGCGTGCTGGGGCGCGTGGCCCGCGTGACGGTCACGCTGTACGGCTCGCTGGGCGCCACGGGCAAGGGGCACGGCAGCGACAAGGCCGTGCTGCTCGGGCTCTCGGGCCACGAGCCCGACACCGTGGACGTGGATGCGATCGCGGGCATCGTCGGGGGTATCCGGACGCGGGGCCAGCTCACCTTGTCAGGCGAGCAGGCGATCGCGTTCAACGAGCGCGCCGATCTCACCTTCAACCACAAGGACACGCTGCCGCTGCATTCCAACGGCATGCAGTTCACGGCCTTCGATGCGGACGGCGCGGAACTGGCGGCGGGCGTGTTCTATTCGGTGGGCGGCGGATTCGTGGTGAGCGACGAGCCCCGTGACAAGGACAACCCGGGCGGTGGCACGGAAAAGCGCATCGTGCCCGACCTGACGAAACTTCCCTTCCCGTTCCGCAGCGGCGACGAGCTGCTGGCGCTGTGCGAACGCGAGAAGACGTCCATCGCCGGCATCATGCGGCGCAATGAACGCGCCTGGCGCAGCGATGCGGACATCGACGCGGGCCTGCTCCGGATCTGGCATGTCATGCAGGCCTGCGTGAAGCGCGGCTGCGAGACCTCGGGCGTGCTGCCCGGCGGCTACAAGGTGAAGCGCCGCGCGCCGGAGTTGTACAAGCAATTGACAGCGCCGCAGATGGCGGCGCCGCACGATCCGCTCATCGCGCTCGACTGGGTGAACCGGTGGGCGCTGGCGGTCAACGAGGAAAACGCCGCCGGTGGCCGCGTGGTCACCGCGCCGACCAACGGCGCCGCCGGCATCGTGCCAGCCCTCATGCACTATTACGCGCGGTTCGTGCACGGCGCGAACGACGCCGGCATCGTGGATTTCCTGCTGACGGCGGGCGCCATCGGATTCTTATATAAGGAGAACGCCTCGATCTCCGGCGCCGAGGTGGGCTGCCAGGGCGAGGTGGGCGTGGCCTGTTCCATGGCCTCGGCCGCGCTCACCGCCGTGCTGGGTGGGTCCGTGCGGCAGGTCGAAAATGCGGCGGAAATCGCCATGGAGCATCACCTGGGCCTCACCTGCGATCCGGTCGGCGGGCTGGTGCAGATCCCCTGTATTGAACGAAATGCGATCGGCGCGGCCAAAGCCATCAACGTCGCGCGCATGGCATTGCGCGGCGACGGCACGCACTATGTGTCCCTCGACAAGGTCATCAAGACCATGCGCGAGACCGGTGCCGACATGAAGACCAAGTACAAGGAAACCTCGCGCGGCGGCCTGGCCGTCAACATCGTCGAGTGTTAGAGAGGGGCCATGAAGACGACCACGACATTGCTGAGCGTTGCCGCCGTGCTGGTGGCCTCCCTGGTAGCGCTGCCGGCTTCGGCCGAGAAGCCGCAGCTCCGTCCCTACGCGGCCGGTTCGCCCTCGGGCGGTATTCCGCTATGGAATCCGGGTGAGAAGTGGGTGGCAATTGCCGGTGGCGCGTGCAGCGGCACCTGCCCGGTCTACGAACTCTACGTGTTCGACGACGGGCGCGTGATCTTCCTGGGCAAGAAGTTCACCGGCAAGACGGGCGTGTGGAAGAAGCAGATGGACAAGAATGTCTACGCCGAAGTGTTGTCCACCGTGGTGCGCAGCGGCGTGCTGGATCCCGACAACAATCTCAAGCGCGGCACCTGCCTCAAGGATCGCCCCATGCTCTCGGTGATGCGCTCGTCGCCGGACGGCCAGAACATGCTGATCCAGTCGCTCAACAGCGGCTGCGAGAAACACGCAGACGCCGCGCGCGACATCGAGAAGCAATTCATCGACTGGACCGAAGTCGCGGGCTGGCTCACTGCGAAGCAGTGAGCCAGCCGCTCCAGCACGCTGAGTGTCTACACCTCAGTAGGGATACAGCGTTTCCGGGATCTCGGTGATCGATTCGAACGGCGTGCCGCTCGCGATGGCGGCACTCTCCACCGCCGAGAAACTCGGCGCCTGGTACACCCAGTACGAGCCGGACTTGTCCGCGGCGGCATAGGACGTCAACAGGCTGACGCCATACTTGCCATCGCTCTCGCCGCTCACCGCCGGTGAGCCGGCGCGCCGCACCAGGTAGCGATGATTCCCCGGCATGAGGTTCTGCACCGCGCCGCGCGGCTCGGCCTTGATGTCGTCGGGAATCTCGGTGACCACGTCGACCGGCAGCCCGTTGAGCTTCGCGGCTTCACGCACCGCGTTTTCGCTGGGCCCGGTGTACACGCAGTAGGTCTTGGTCTTCTCCTTGTTCGCGTACGACTTCTCCCAGATCACGTCCAGCGTATGGTTGTTGGCGTTGACCTTCTGCTTGGCCGCGGCGTCGACGCCATCGAGCGCGCCCGCGGGGAAGGTCCGCTCGATCAGGTAGCGGTGCGTGGTGGATGCAGACTCGCCGGCCGCGGAAAGCTGGTTACCCGCAAGCGTGAGCGCGGCGGCAGCGCAAATCACTTTCATCATCTTCGTCTCCCGAGTGGTTGGAACGTGATGAAAGCCTAGTGACCGGCGCGTTCGCGGCGAATGACCGCGCGTCCGCGCTTGTTGCCCCGGCGTCCTGCCGTCACGCGTCGAGTGCGCGCGTGTTGGTCTCCTTCATTGGCCATAACAAGGCCAGGCCCAGCAAGCCGTATCCCATGATGTACCAGGCCGGTGCGATCGGATGGCCCAACTCCTGGACCAGCCACGCGGACACCAGTGGTGCGCTGCCACCGGCCAGCGCGAGCGTCATGCCGTAAGCGAAACTCATCGACGTCACGCGGCTGCGCAGCGGAAAGATCTCGGTGAGCATCGCGCCCTGCATTCCCAGCGCCATCGCGACCGGCACCGCCATGAGCAACTGCCCGGCCAGGAACTTCCACATCGAGCCCGTGAGCATGAGATGCAGCGCAGGGATGATGAGCACCAGCATCGCCAGCGTCAGGAAGATCATCAAGCGTCGGCGGCCCGTGCGGTCCGATACCCATCCTCCCAGCACTTTGGAGATGAGCACGACGAACAGCGCCAGTGTATTCGCCAGCAGGAAGTCAGCGGCATCCGCGCCCTTGCTGCGTTGGTCGACTGTGTACGTGAAAGTCAGGTAGTAAGCGGCATTGGTCATGGCGACGATGCCGAAGGTCTGCAGGATGGGACGCCAGTCCGCGATCAACGACGGCAGCAGCGGCGGCCTCTGCTGCGCGGCCCGCAGACCCTCCTCAGTCTCGACCAGCTTGCTCCGCAGCGGAATGCCGATCACGACGAAGAGCACGCTGGCGATGAACGGGATACGCCAGCCCCAGGCCGACACCTGGTCCGCGTCCAGCGTCGCGCGGATCAGCCACGCGCTGCCCGAGCCGAGGATGAAGCCCAGCGTGGTGCCGAACGCGGTGGCGCTGCTGATCAGTCCGCGCCGGGCGAGCGGCGCGAGCTCGGTGGTGTACACCATCGATCCGGTGAATTCGCCGCCCACGGAAAAGCCCTGCAGCAGGCGCAGCGTCACCAGCAGGATGGGCGCAGCCACGCCGATCGTTGCGTACGTCGGCAACACGCCGATCGCCAGCGTCGCGCCACCCATGAGCAGCAGCGACAGGATCAGCAATGCGCGGCGCCCGATGCGGTCGCCGACCCGGCCCAACAGCAGCCCGCCGATCGGCCGGGACAGGAACCCGATGGCGAACACCGCGAAGGTCAGCAGCAATTGCGCATGCGGGCTCGACTGCGGAAAGAACTGCGCGCCAATGACGCTGGCGAAATAGCCATAGACGGCGAAGTCGAACCACTCCATGACATTGCCGATCAGTCCCGCGAGGGCGGTGCGGCGGGTCGACTGCTTCTGGCGCTCGGATGCGGACATAGGAACCGCATTCTCGTATTTGCGAACTGATCCAGGTGCTGACACAGTATTCATGGCTCCCCAATAAACGAATGCTCGCGCGTCCGGCACTGTTGACCGTACGTCCGCGGAGGGTCTCATGGATGCACTTTCAGATGTATTGCGCGCCGTGCGCCTGTCCGGTGCGTTCTTTTTCGACGTACAGGCACGCGCACCCTGGGTAGCGGAGACCCCGCAGGGCAAGAGCGTGGTCGGCGCGATGTTCCCCGGAACGGGCTCGGACCATCTCATCTGTTACCACGCCCTGCTGGAAGGCGGTTGCTGGTGCACGCTCGATGGTGAAGAACCCCTCCGGCTCGAAGCGGGTGATATCGTCGTCCTGCCGCACGGCGACACGCATGTGCTGACCACCGATCTCGGCATGCGGCAGGCGCCTAACATGTCCATGTACCGCATGCCGGAGGAAGGCCGCCTGCCCTCGCGCATTTCCGTGGGCGCCGATGGCTCTCCGGCGCATTTCGTGTGCGGATTCCTCGCCTGCGATTCCCGGCCCTACAACCCGCTGCTGACGGCACTGCCGCGCGTGCTGCGAGTCCAGGATCATTCCAGTGGACCGCTCGGCGCCTATTTCCGCGCGGCACTGGCCGAGTCCAAGGGCCGCATGGGCGGCGAGTGCATGCTGGGACGCATCAGCGAGCTCATGTTCGTGGACGTGGTGAGGCGCTACCTCGAGTCGCTGCCGGAAGACCGCATGTCCTGGCTCTCCGGCCTGCGCGATCCCTACGTGGGCCGCGCGCTGACTGCGCTGCACGAGCAGCCCGCGCGCGACTGGACCATCGAGTCACTGGCGCAGGTGGCCGCGCTGTCGCGCTCGGCCTTCGCCGAGCGCTTCGTCCAATTCGTGGGCCATCCGCCCATGCAGTACGTGACCAACTGGCGCATGCAGCTCGCGACCAACTACCTGCGCAATGGCACCGAGAGCATCGCCTCGGTGGCCAACCGCGTGGGTTACGACTCCGAGGCCGCGTTCAGCCGCGCCTTCAAGAAAGCCGTGGGTTCGCCGCCGTCGGAATGGCGCGAGCAACACATCCGCGCTGCCTGAGGTGATCCGCATGATCCATCGTCACGCGCCGTGGATTGGCGCGCTCGTACTCGCGGCGCTTGCGCCGGCCGCGATCGCGACGTCCGTGACCGTCAAGGCCTGCAATCGCGAATGCCTCAAGAGACATGTCGACGCTTACGTCGCGGCGCTGGTGGCCCACGATCCGTCCCGGGCGCCGCTCGAGCGCAACGTGAAGATGGTGGAGAACATCCAGCGCATCCAGCCGGGCGAAGGGTTGTGGAAAACCGCCTCGGCCGGGCCGGGTCGCTTCCGCATCTACGTGCCGGACATGGTGGCGCAGCAGATCGGTTACATGGCGGTCATGCAGGAGAACGGCAATCCCATCCAGGTGGCTTTGCGGCTGAAAATCGCCGACGGGCGCATCACCGAGGCCGAGCACGTGGTGGTGCACAAGCTCAACGCGGCCAATCTGCCCAACCTGCAGGTACCGCGTGCCCCGCTGGTGAGTCCGGTGGCCGAAGGCTGGCGCGACTCGCGCGGCCGGTTGCTGTCCATCGGCGCGTCCTACTACGACGCGCTCGATCTCAACAACGGCTCGCTGGCGCCGTTCGCCGACGACTGCGTGCGTTTCGAAAACGGCGGCCAATCGGCACGCAAGCCCGTGCCCACCGGGCCGAGCGAGGACAGCTTCGCGCCATTCGGCGCCCTGGGCTGCGCGAAGCAGTTGGACACCCAGGTGATGGCGTACATCACGCGCATCGACAATCGCCGCGTGTGGATCGCGGACGAGGAAACCGGCCTGGTGTTCGGGCTCTCGCATTTCCGGCACGCGATGGAGAAAACCGAGTGGCCCACGTTCGGGGTGCCGGGCGTGCCGTTCCGCAAGATCGACTACAAACCCTTCGACCTGCCGGCGGTACACATCTTCAAGATCTGGGGCGGACAGATCCACGAGATCGAGGCACTGGGATTCCTGGCCCCCCATCTCTCGCCCAGCGGGTGGGGGGAAACCCTTCAGGAAAACTAAACATCCGGTCAGAACTACGGAACACGCCGGTTTTTCCGGCAGGCACGATGCGCTCCACCAACCAAGGAGCACACCATGTCGAATCGTTTCATCAAACTTCTGCCGCTGGCCGCGGCCCTCGCCTTCAGCGGGTACGCCGGCGCCAGCACCACCGACATCGAACTTCCGAGCGTCGTCGTCAAGTACGGCGACCTCGACCTGAGCACCAAGTCCGGCGTCACCAGCCTGCATTCGCGGCTGCGCAGCGCGGCGCGACAGGTGTGCAGTGAGCTGGACAGCCGCGTGCTGGGCCTGCGCGAGGAATACGAGCGCTGCGTCAAGGACGCGATCACGCAGAGCGTCGCGAAAGTCGGCAACCAGAACCTGAGCCAGTTCCACCGCTACGGTGGCCGCGCCCTGGTTGCATCCAACTGATTGCAATGCGCGTAAGTGGAGTAGAGCCTGCATTGCCGGGCGTCGGCTTGTTAATGAAGCCGGCGCCCGGGATCAGCCCATGAGGCCGTGCAGGCCTGGTTAGACCCTTCTGACAGAGTCGACCGACACCGATCGGCGCCGCTCGCGGCGCCGCATCGGCTGTATTCTCGGCGTGCACGAGGAAAGGAGCACGCCATGGACAAGGAAGCGGAACTCGAGAAGCAGTTCTGGAAGTCACTCAGGAACGATCGCGTCGCCATGCTGGGCCTGGTGGGTGTCGAAGATGGACACAGCCAGCCGATGAGCGCCCAACTGCTCGACGACGAAGAGTACGGCGGCACCATCTGGTTCTTCACTTCACGTGACACGGACCTGGCGAAAGCCATGGGCGCAGGCCACCGCGCACACCTGCATTTCTCGGCGAAGGGGCACGACCTGTTCGCCTCGGTGCACGGCGAACTGCTGCCCAGCGAGGATGCCGATGTCATCGACCGGCTGTGGAATCCCTGGGTCGCCGCGTGGTTCGAAGGTGGCCGCCAGGATCCCAAGCTGCAATTGCTGCGTTTCGAACCCGAACGCGCGCAGATCTGGCAGAACGAGAACTCCGTGGTGGCGGGCGTGAAGATCCTGCTGGGACGCGATCCCAAGAAGGAATACGGCCGCAAGGTCGCGGACGTGCCGCTCGGGAGGCATTGACCTCAGCGAGGCCCGTCCCCTTTTGCTAGGAAATCAGGAATGTCCCCATTTTCCTCCAGGGGCATGGAGGCGTGTTTTTCGATGTCGTCGTACTGGCCGTCGTCGATGGCCCAGAACATGGCCCACACGGCGGCGCCAAACAGGCCGAGGGCCAGCAACACGAGGACGTAGGAAATGCTCATGGCGTTCTTTCCGGGGTGGCGAGGCGGCGTGCGTTGAGCACAACGCCCAGTGAGGACAGTGACATGCCGAGTGCGGCAAGCCACGGGGAGACGAATCCGAGCGCGGCCAGCGGCACGGCCGCCACGTTGTAGGCCAGCGCCCAGCCGAGATTCTGGCGCATCACGCGCAATGCCCGCCGCGCCGCGCCGACGGCGCGCGGCAGGACGTTCAGGCCTTCATGCACCAGCAACAGGTCGGAGGCGGACTGCGCGATCGCCGAGCCCTGCCCCATTGCACACGACACATCGGCGGCCGCCAGCACCGGCCCGTCGTTGATGCCGTCACCAACCACAAACACGCGGCGGCCCGCGGCGCGCAGATCCTGCACCAGGCGGATCTTGTCGTCCGGCGTCAGCCGCGAATAGGCACGCGAAATTCCCAGCGCGCCTGCCGCGCCGGCCACGGCCATGTCGCTGTCGCCGCTGGCGATGATCACTTCGAAGCCCATGCCGCGCAGTGCTTCGATGGCGGCCGCGGCATCGGCGCGCAGCGGCACGCCCACCTCGATTTCGGCGACCAGGCCCTGCCCGTTGCCGAGATGGATCTGCGCGCCGGCGCCAGGGCTCCCGGGCGGCACGACATTGGCCGCCGACAACTCCTCGACGAAGGCGCGGCGCCCGAGCCGCCAGCGCACGCCGTCGATGTGTCCTTCGACGCCCGAGCCGTCGAACTCGCCCAGCGCATCCGCGCGCAGGCTGGCATTCTCGTGCGGCCGGAATGCCTCCGCGAGCGGATGCGCCGAGCCACGCTCGAGCGCGGCAGCCATGGCCAGCGCCTGCTCTTGCGAAAACGTGGAGTGGCCCAGTAGTTTGACCGCGGTCACGCCGCTCGATGTGCCGGTCAGCGTGCCGGTCTTGTCGAAGATCACCGTGTCGGCGCGTGCCAGCCGCTCGATGGCATCGGCGCGTGTCACCAGCAGGCCGAGCCGCGCGAGCCGCGTGGTCGCGGCCGCGAGCGCGGCCGGCGTCGCCAGTGACAGCGCGCAGGGACAGGTGACCACCAGCACGGCCAGCACCGCGGCGAAGGCCCGCGCCGGATCGATGGGCCACCAGGCCACCGCCGTGATGACGGCCAGCACCAGGATCACGCCGACGAACCAGCTCGCGGCCTTGTCGGCCGCGCGCGCCAGCGCCGGCCGCGTGGCCTGCGCGCGGTCCAGCAGCCGCACCATCGAGGCCAGCGTGGACTCTTCCACCGTGGTGACGGCGCGCAAGGTGAGCGGCGCGCCGAGATTGACGCTGCCGCCGCGGATGCGTTCACCCGCGCCGCGGCGCACGGCCACGGACTCGCCGGTGATCAGCGATTCATCGAGCGCGGCCTGTGTTCCCGGCGGCATGTCCTGCGCCAGTTCGGCGTCGACCGCGACCACGCTGCCCTTGGGAACCAGAAAACGATCGCCGGCGCGCAGCGCGATCGCCGTCACGCGTTCGCGGCCGCCATCGGCCAGCAGGCGCCACACCTGTGCCGGCAGGCTGCGCGCCAGCGCCTCGGACGAATCCAGGCTGCGATGCCGCACGCTCATCTCGACGAAGCGCCCCGCCGAGAGGAAGAAGATGAACATGCCCACCGAGTCGAAGTACACCTCGCCGTCGGCGCGCAGCGTATTCCACACGCTGGGCAGCCAGGCGAGCAGCAGTGCGAGCGCGACCGGCACGTCCATGCCCAGGCGCCGGTTGCGCAGGTCGCGCCAAGCGCCCGCGAGGAAGGGCGCGCCCGAGTAGAACAGCACCGGCGTCACGATGACCATGCCCGCGATGCGCATGAGCTGCGTCATGGCCGGGTCGATGTCCGTCACGCCGTACAGCGCGCTCAGGTACATCATGGCCTGCATCATGCCCAGCGACGCCAGGCCCACGCGCTTGAGCGCGGCGCGCCGCTCGCGCTGGTAGTCGGCGCTGGCCGCGGTGCCGGCCAGCGGCACGGGCTTGAAGCCGGCACGCGTCACCGCGTCGAGGATCTGCGCCAGGCCCGTCGCGCCGCGACCGGCCCACTCCACCGAGGCGCGTGCCGTGACATTGTTGACGCGTACGTTCAGCACGCCGGGCAGCGCCGCGACCGCTTTCTCGATGCTGCGCGCACAACCGCCGCAGTGCATGCCTTCGACCAGGAACACGACGTGCTCGTGTTCACCCGCATCCAGCGACCAGCGTGCATGCAGGGCGTCGGCCGCGCTCATGGGTGGCCGTCCGGGTTGCGCGCGCGCAGCTCGAGGTGGCCCATGGCACCCACCACCTGCGTGCGGATGGCCCACTGGCCCGCGGAGTCTTCCAGCGACACGCGCCAGCGCCCATCGGGCAATGGCGCGCAGGCGCCGCGATAATTCCCCTCCGCGACTTGCGACAGCCGCATGACCACGTCGAGACCCGCGTCGGCACCGTTGGCGAACAGCAGCGACAGCGCCTCGGGCGCCTCGGGCGCATTCTTCAGCGTCGCGCTGCATTCGCCGGAAGAAGCATTCGCGTCGAAGGTCACCTCGATGCCGTGCTCCGCGGCCACGCGCGCCCGCGCGAAATCGCGGTCGAGGTTGTCGCCCTCCCAGTGATAGGCCGCCGGCAATTCGCGGTCGGCCTGGCGCATGGCGATCGCCAGCGTCGCCAACCCGGCGATGACCACGCCGCCCAGCAGCAGCCACACCAGCCAGAGGACCGGGTTGGCGCGCATCGGGTGGTCGGATGGAGCCGCGTTCATGTCATTTCGCCGGCGCGAGGAAGCGCGCGTCCGTGGTGGAAGAAACTTCCGGATCCTCGACCGATCGCACCGTGAGCGTGATGGTTTCCGGCCCCACCGGGTCGTAGGCCGCGCGCCGCACGCGCAGCGGAAGCGAATACACGGTGCCGCTGGCCACGCGGTATTCGCGCTCGCCCGGCACCAGCGTCAGCGGTGACGCGCCGCGGGCCTCGATGCGGAAGGTCTGCTCGCGCTCAGTCTTGTTGAGGATACGCAGCGTGTAGACATTGTCGACGTTGCCGTCGTCGGTGAGCCGGTACAGCGTGTTGCGATCGCGTATCACGTCCAGCGAAACCGGGGAGCGCAGCACAATGGCGGTCACGAAGCCCATGATCAGTACGCTGAGCAGCGCGCCGTAGATCAGCACGCGCGGGCGCAGCAGGCGCGTGGGCTCGTGGTGCAGGGCATGCTCGGTGGTGTAGCGGATCAGCCCGCGCGGCGAACCCATCTTGTCCATGATCTCGTCGCAGGCGTCGATGCAGGCGGCGCAGGCGATGCACTCGATCTGCAATCCCTTGCGGATGTCGATGCCGGTGGGGCACACCTGCACGCACCAGGTGCAGTCGATGCAGTCGCCGAGGCCCTGCTCGCGCGCATCCGTGCCGCGCTTGCGCGCACCGCGCGGCTCGCCGCGTTCCTCGTCGTAGGTGATGACCAGCGTGTCCTTGTCGAACATGGCGCTCTGGAAACGCGCGTACGGGCACATGTACTTGCACACTTGCTCGCGCAGGTAGCCCGCATTGCCGTAAGTCGCGAAGGCGTAGAACAGCACCCAGAAGGTTTCCCACGGCCCCAGCGCCAGGTTGATGACTTCGTCACCCAGCGTGCGGATCGGCGTGAAGAAACCGACGAAGGTGAAACCGGTCCACAGCGCGAAGGTGACCCACAGGAACTGCTTGGCCGACTTGCGCGCCAGCTTGTTGGCGTTCCACGGACCGCGGTCGAGTTTCTGCCGCGCAGCGCGATCGCCCTCGACGAAGCGCTCCATCCACAGGAAGGTCTCGGTCCACACCGTCTGCGGGCAGGCATACCCGCACCACAGGCGCCCGCCGATGGCGGTGAAGAAGAACAGCGCCAGCGCGGCGATGATCAGCAGCAATGCGAGGAAAATGAAATCCTGCGGCCAGAATACCAGGCCGAAGATGAAGAACTTGCGCGCCGGCAGGTCGAACAGCACCGCCTGGCGGCCGTTCCAGTTGATCCAGGGCAGCACGTAGTACAGCCCCAGCAGCACCCACACCGACAACACGCGCAGCTTCGCGAAGCGGCCGTCGATCTCGCGCGGGTAGATCTTCTCCTGCGCGACGTACAGCGGCTGGCCGCCCGAGCCGTGGACCGGGATGCGGACTTCAGCGGCCACGGCGATCCGGGCGCGCGAGCTGCCAGCACAGCGCCGCGGCCACCAGTCCGATCAGCCAGAAAAGGAAGAATCCCAGCGCGTACACGGCACGCCGCGTGGTCCACCACTGCGGCAGGATGCCCTCGGAGACCGCCTGCGGGTCGAGGAAGGCGAAGCACAACATGGTGCCGAGCGCCGCCGCGAGGAAGGAGCTCCACACGATGGCGCCGGTGGCGCGACCACGTTCGCCGAGCTCCGGCGCCGCATCAATCGCGGTCGGAGGCTTGGTGTCGTTCGTCGTCATCTTCGTCATCGTCGTCGTCATCGTCGTGCCCTGTCGCGGGCCCGCTCAACGACAACACGTACGCGGCCAGAAGCTTGACGCGGGTCTCGCCGAGCCGCGCCACGTGCGCGGGCATGGCGCCCGTGCGGCCTTTCTCGATGGATTCACGCACCGCGGCCAATGAGCCACCGTGCAGCCACACGGCGTCGGAGAGATTTGGCGCGCCCATCGCAGGATTTCCGAGCGCCGCCGGGCCGTGGCAGGCCGCGCACAGCTCGGCGAACTTCGCGGCGCCGGCGCGCGGGTCACCGGCCTCGAGCTTGCGGCCCGAAAGGCTCAGCACGTAACTCAGCATGTCTTCGACGCCGCGTGCGCCGAGCACTTCTCCCCAGGGTGGCATCACGCCAGTGCGCCCGTTGGAAATGCTGGCCACTACCGTGTCGGCATCGCCGCCGTACAACCAGTCCTTGTCGCCGAGGTTGGGGAAACCCGGCGCGCCGCCGCCGTCCGAGCCGTGGCAGGTGGCGCAGTTGTTGAGGAACAGGTTGCGGCCGATGTTGAGCGCCGGGGCATTGGCGGTGAGCTCCTGCACGCTGCGCGAGGCGTACGGCGCCAGTGTCTGCTCGATGCGCGCGGCGTTGAGCTGCGACTGCTGCGCATGTTCGTTGCGCGACGTCCAGTTGAGCGTGCCCTTCCAGGTGCCGAGGCCGGGATACAGCACGAAGTACACCACGCCGAACACCACGGTGATGATGAACAGCCACAGCCACCAGCGCGGCAAGGGGTTGTTCAACTCGCGCAGGTCCTCGTCCCAGACGTGTCCGGTGGTGTGCTCGGTGGTCGCGCCCTCGCCGGGCGACCGGCGTGTCCACCACAGCAGCCACAGGCAGCCGGCGATGTTGGCCACCGTGAAGACGATGATGAAAATGCTTTGCCCGGTGGTCACGGCTTGCCGTCTCCATGAAGTTTCGGGTCCTCTTCGAGCGGCAGCCGCGCCGCGGCCTCGAAGTCCGCGTGGCGCGCCTTGCTCCAGGACCACGCGATCAGCCAGACGAACAGCACCAGCAACACGCCGGTGACGATTCCACGGAAGGTATTGATGTCCATTGCCTGCCCCTGCCCGGCTACCAGTTGGCCGAGGCCGTGCCCAGGCCCTGTAGATAGGCGATCAGCGCCTCCATCTCGGTCTTGCCGCGCACGGCGTCGGCGGAGCCGAGGATGTCATCGTCGGTGTACGGCACGCCCACCGCGCGCAACCCGCGCATCTTGGCGGCGGTGCCGTTCTCGTCGACGTGGTTGCGGGCCAGCCAGGGATATCCCGGCATGTTGGACTCGGGCACCACGTCGCGCGGATTGTTGAGATGCGCGCGATGCCATTCATCGCTGTAGCGGCCGCCGACGCGTGCCAGGTCCGGGCCCGTGCGCTTGGAGCCGAACTGGAAGGGATGGTCGTACACGCTCTCGCCGGCCACCGAGTAGTGGCCGTAGCGCTCGGTCTCGGCGCGCAGCGGCCGGATCATCTGCGAGTGGCAGTTGTAGCAGCCCTCGCGGATGTAGATGTCGCGGCCTTCCAGCGCCAGCGCGCCGTAGGGCTTCACGCCCGGCGCCGGCGTCGTGACCTCGTTCGACAGGTACAGCGGCACGATTTCCACCAGGCCGCCGACGGCGATGACGATGACGATCCAGACGCCGAGCCAGTGGACCTTGCGCTCGACGGTTTCGTGGCTGAACTTGGGTGAGTCGCTCATGCCGGCTCCGGGATGGCGGTATCGAGGACGCGGTCGCGTGCGCTGGCGGTTTTCCAGCAGTTGTAAGCCATGAGGAACATGCCGGAGAGCACCAGCAGGCCGCCCAGCAGGCGCACTGCGTAGTACGGATACGTGGCGTTCAACGCCTCGATGAAGGAATACGTGAGCGAGCCGTCCTGGTTCGTGGCGCGCCACATCAGGCCCTGCATCACGCCCGCGATCCACATGGACGCGACGTACAGCACCACGCCGATGGTCGTGGTCCAGAAATGCCAGTCGATGGCGCGCACGCTGTACATCTCCTTCCTGCCGTACAGCCGCGGCAGCATGGAGTAGATGCAGGCGATGGTGATCATGGCCACCCAGCCGAGCGCGCCCGAGTGCACGTGGCCCACGGTCCAGTCCGTGTAGTGCGACAGCGAGTTCACGGTCTTGATGGACATCATCGGCCCTTCGAAGGTCGACATGCCGTAGAACGACAGCGCCACCACCATGAACTTGAGGATGGGATCGGTGCGC
>DASUGK010000180.1:0-13162 GCA_036274075.1 Steroidobacteraceae bacterium
ATGCGCGTGGCCGCGCGCACCGCCGAACTCGAGACCCTGAATGCCGACCTGCGCCGCGAGATCGGCGTGCGCCACGACGCCGAAGTCCGCACGCTGCAGCAGCTCGAGCGGCTCGACTTCCTGCGCCGGATCACGCGCGCGATCGCCGAGCGCCACGATCTCGCCAGCATCTTCCAGGTCGTGGTCGGCAGCCTCGAGGAACAGATGCCGGCGGATTTCGCCGCGCTGTGCAGCCACGAGCGTGGCGCCTCCGCCCTGGTCGTTAGCCACGTGGGTGCACGCAGCGAAACGCTGGCGATCGAACTCGCCATGTCGCCGCGGGCGCAGATCCCCATCGACCAGAATGGCCTGTCGCGTTGCGTGGCCGGCGAACAGGTGTACGAGCCGGACGTGCAGGACGTGAAGTACCCGTTCCCGCAGAGACTGGCGAGCGGCGGGCTGAGATCGCTGGTCATGGTGCCCATGCGCGAGCAGGGCGAGGTGTTCGCGGTGCTGGTGGTGGCGCGCCGCGAGCCGCGGGCCTTCAGCAGCGGTGAATGCGAGTTCCTGCGCCAGCTCTGCGATCACGTGGCGCTGGCCGCCAACCAGGCCAAGCTGCACAGCTCGCTGCAGCAGACCTACGAGGACCTGCGGCGCACGCAGGCCGCGGTGCTCGAGCAGGAGCGCCTGCGCGCGCTGGGCCAGATGGCCAGCGGCATCGCCCACGACATCAACAACGCCATCTCGCCCGTGGCGGTGTACGTCGACGCCATCCTCGAGCACGAGACCGGTTTCAGCGCGCGCACGCGCAACCAGCTCGAGATCGTGCGCCGTGCCGTCGACGACGTGGCGCAGACCGTGGCCAGAATGGGTGAGTTCTCCCGGCGCCGGCCGGCGCAGTCCGAGCTCCAGCCCGTGAGGCTCGACCGCATCCTGCGCGAGGTGCTCGACCTGACCCGCGCGCGCTGGAGCGACATGGCCCAGCATCGCGGCATCTACATCGAGACGCGCGTGGAGAGTTCTGCGGACCTGCCCGTGGTCAGGGGCATCGAAAGCGAACTGCGCGAGGCGCTGGTCAACCTGGTTCTGAACGCCGTGGACTCGATGCCGGACGGCGGAAAACTCACGCTGCGCGCGGGACAATCACCGGCTACCGGCAGCGGCCCTGGCCGCGTGTACGTCGAAGTGGCCGACACCGGCGCGGGCATGGACGAGGAAACCCGCCGCCGTTGCCTCGAGCCGTTCTTCACCACCAAGGGGGATCGCGGCTCCGGTCTCGGTCTCGCCATGGTGTACGGCATCGCGCAGCGCCACGACATGCAGATCGACATCGTGAGCGCGCCGGGCGCGGGCACGACGTTCCGCATGACGTTTCCGCCGGCGGTGCCGGACACGAAATCGCCGGGCGCCGCGCCGACGCCGAAGATCCCGAAGCGCACGCGCATCCTGCTCATCGACGACGATCCGCTGCTGCTCGATTCGCTGCGGGACGTGCTGATGGACGAAGGCCACGAAGTCGAAACCGCCGGCGGCGGCCGCGCGGGCATCGACGCCTTCCTCGCCTCGCAACGCGCGGGGAGCCCCTTCCCGGTGGTGCTCACCGATCTCGGCATGCCACACGTCGACGGCCGAGCCGTGGCGGCCAGTATCGCCGCCGCGGTGCCGGCGACGTCGATCATCATGCTCACCGGCTGGGGCCAGCGCCTCGTCGCGACCGGCGAAGTGCCGCCCCACGTGGTGGCGGTGCTCAGCAAACCACCCAATCTTTCCGAGCTGCGTCACACGCTGGCCGAATGCATCGGCGAGCGTGATGGCGGCTGACAATCCAGACTGCAAACAAGGGAGAAGAAGATGAAGTCGATTCGTACATGCCTGGCGCTGGTCATCGTGGTGGGCGGCATGCCCCTGGCGGCGTTCGCCGACGGCACGCTGGCGCTCAACATCGCGCCATTCGAGTCCGAGGTGAAGCTCAAGGACAAGATCCGCAAGCAGCTCGAAGGCGGTGGCATGGAATGGGGCCTCGCCGGAAATCGCATGGTGATCACGGCGGTCAACAAGCAATACGTCGGTCCCACCATCAACCAGCTCACGCGTTTCGGCACCGGCACGACGATGAACCTGCCCGCGGGCGAGTACCACATCAGCGTGGTCGGCATGATCTACGAAGGCGGCATGTCGGTCTCGAAGGTGCTGTCCAAGGGCGGCTACTTCAACGAGAACGTCATGACCTTCCGCATCGAGGACGGCCAGACCACGACGCTGGACGTGAGGCCCGTGATCCGCCCGTCTTCCGGTGCCCTGCTCAAGGTCTTCATGCCCGAATACATGGCCAAGGTCACCCATGGCAGCGAGGTTTCCGGCGAGATTTCCCTGAACGGACGCACCGAGAAGTCGGTCGCCTGGGACGATTACAGCGGCGACCTGAAGTTCAAGAAGTAGCGGATCTCCAAGCTTGACGGCGGGGCGGGGAGTGCCGTGTACTCCCGCGTCCGGGCTCGCGCCCAGGATGGGCGCGAGCCATTGCATATAAGAGGGGCGCTTTCATGCTGAGCAGACGTTCATTTCTGGTGTCCGCGGGAGCCGGGCTTGCGGCCGGGTCGCTGGTGAATCGCATGGCCTTCGCCAACCATCATGAAAAGATCCCGCTCGGCATCCAGCTGTGGACTGTCAAGGACGAGGCCGCCAAGGACCTCGAAGGCACGATGCGCGCCGTGTACGCGGCGGGTTTCCGCGAAATCGAATTCGCCGGTTTCTACGGCAAGACGGCTGCCGAGATCGGCGCACTGCTCAAGGGCATCGGTTTCTCGCTGGTCAGCATGCATGCCGGCGCGAGCGACATCGCCAAGGACGGCACGCAGATCCTGGCCGACGCCAAGACCCTCGGCCTGCGCTACATCGTCTGCTCCTCGCCCGGTGTTTCCCCGGACAAGGACAAGCTGCCCTGGGAAGAGCGCATGAAGGCCGTTGATCTCAACGACTGGAAGTGGAACGCCGATTTGTTCAACAAGTTCGGCAAGCAGGTGAGCGAGGCCGGCATGAAGTTCGGCTATCACAACCACACGGCCGAGTTCAAAACCTTCGAGGGCAAGACGGCTTTCGAACACCTGTTCGGTTCGACCGATCCCAGGCACGTGCACATCGAGCTCGACGTGGGTTGGGTACACGTGGCGCAGCAGGATCCGATTGCCATCCTCAACAGGTACAAGGACCGCGTGATCGCGCTGCACGTGAAGGACTTCGGCGCGGGCGCGGCCGATGGCAAGGAACCCGGGTCCGTGGCGCTGGGCGAAGGCGTCATCGACTACAAGAAGATCCTCGCCACCGCGAAGGCCAACGGCACCAAGGCCTTCTTCTACGAGCAGGAGGCGCCCTATACGCGGCCAATCCTCGACTCGGTGAAGATGAGCGGCGAGTACCTGCAGAAGCTGGCGGTCTGATCACGATGCGTCCGCTTCGCTGGGGAATGATTGGTGGCGGCGAGGGTGCCTTCATCGGCGCCGTGCATCGCATGGCCGCACGCCTGGATGGCCGCTACCAGCTGGTGGCCGGTGTGTTCTCGTCCGATGCCGAGAAGACCAGGCGTTCTGCAACCGCGCTGGGCGTCGACCCGGCGCGCGCCTACCCGACCGTCGAGGCCATGATCGCCGGCGAGAAATCCCGCGCCGACGGCATCGAAGTCGTGTCGATCGTCACGCCCAACCACGTGCACTACGTGCAGTCGGCGGCGTGCCTCGAGGCGGGTCTCGACGTGATCTGCGACAAGCCGCTGACCACCAACC
Source organism: Steroidobacteraceae bacterium (assembly GCA_036274075.1). Taxonomy (GTDB): domain Bacteria; phylum Pseudomonadota; class Gammaproteobacteria; order Steroidobacterales; family Steroidobacteraceae; genus CADEED01. The sequence goes on from DASUGK010000180.1 coordinate 3,759, forward strand.
TGCCGGATGCCGAGAAGCTGCTGAAGCTCGCGGCCGAGAAGAAACGCCTGCTGGGCGTGACCTTCAACTACACCGGCTACCCGATGATCCGCCACGCGAAGCAACTCATCGCGGACGGGGTCATCGGCAAGGTGCGCGTGGTGCAGGCGGAATATCCGCAGGGCTGGCTGGCGACGGCGCTGGAGAAGACCGGGCAGAAACAGGCCAGCTGGCGCACCGATCCGAAGCTCGCCGGCGCGGGCGCGCTCGGTGACATCGGCTCGCATTCCTTCCAGCTCGCGGAATTCGTCACCGGGCAGAAGGTGAGCGAAGTGGCGGCCGACGTCAGCACCATGGTTCCCGGCCGGCCCATCGACGACAACGTCAACGTGTTGTTGCGCTTCGCCAATGGCGCGCGTGGCAGCCTGTGGGCCAGCCAGGTGGCGATCGGCCACCTGAATTCACATCGCCTGAGGGTGTATGGCGAGAACGGTTCGATCCTGTGGTTCCAGGAGCGTCCCGAGGAGTTGCTGGTGGTCGAGGCCGGCGCCGCGCCGCGCGCCGTGCGCCGCGGCGACCCGGGCACGCCCGCGAGCTCGGTGGCCCTGCCGGGCGGTCACCCGGAAGGCTTCATCGAAGCCTTCTCGCAGCTCTACACGGATTTCGCCGAACGCGTGACCGCGAGGCTCGAGAGCCGCTCGCCGAAAGCCGCGTCGCTGTTCGCGCCGGACGTGGTGACGGGCACGCGCGTCATGGCCTTCATCGAGGCCGTGCTCAAGTCGGGGGCCGCCAACAGCGCGTGGGTAAAGATTTAGTGAGTGGGGTTCGATCTAACTAGTTCGGGAATCTTTCTTCCAGGGGGTTCAGCCAATGAGTACAGAAGCCGCTATGACGGGCGCGATGCCTGCGTCAGCCGAGGCCAAGAAGACCTTCACGGTATGTTTTGCCGCGCTGGTCGCCACATCGTTCTGCTTCATCCTGCGCGCGTTCTCGATCGGCGCGTGGGGCACGGAGTTCGATCTCAGCCAGACGCAGATGGGCGAGCTGGCGGGCGTGGGCCTGTGGCCCTTCGCCATCAGCATCGTGCTGCTCTCGCTGATCATCGACAAGATCGGCTTCAAGATGACGCTGTGGTTCGCCGCGGCCTGCCACGTGCTCGGCCTCGTGCTGATCCTGCAGGCCAACGGGTACTGGTCGCTGTACTGGGGCACCTTCGTCTTGTCGCTGGGCAACGGCGCCGTTGAGGCGGGTATCAATCCGCTGATCGCGCGCGAGTTCCGCCACGACAAAACCACCTGGCTCAACCGCCTGCATGCCGGCTGGCCCGCAGGCTTCGTGCTCGGCGGATTGCTGGCACTCGCGATCGCCAAGATCGCGCCGGACATGGGCTGGCGCTACCAGATGGCGCTGATCCTCGTCCCGGTGGTCACGTACATCGTGATGCTGGTGCCGCGCAGCTTCCCGCCCAGCGAGCGTGTGTCCGCGGGCGTCACCTATCGCGAGATGCTGGCCGAGGCCGGCGCCATCAGCGCACTGGTGGTGGCCTTCATGATGATCTCGGAACTGTCACGCGTGTTCGGCTGGGGCGAGGGCCTCAAGTGGGGTCTCATCGCGGCCATGACCATTGGCTACGGCCTGTGGTCGCGTTCGCTCGGCAAGCCGCTGTTCATCGTGATGATCCTGGTGATGATCCCGCTGGCGATCACCGAGCTGGGTACCGACAGCTGGATCACCGAGTTGCTCACGCCCGCGATGACCGACCTCGGCGTCAACGCCGGCTGGGTGCTGGTCTACGCGATGACCATCGTGATGGTGCTGCGCCTGTTCGCGGGGCCCATCGTGCACAGGTTCTCGCCGCTGGGACTGCTGGCGATCTCGGCGCTGGTCGCGGTGGTGGGACTGTGGCTGCTGTCGGATGCTTCGAGCGCCATCGCGATCGTGATCGCGGCCACCGTGTACAGCTTCGGCAAGGCCTTCTTCTGGCCCACGTCGCTGGGCGTGGTGGCCGAGCAGTCGCCGAAGGGCGGCGCCATCACGCTGAACGTGGTGGCCGGCATCGGCATGCTGGGCGCCGGCGTGATCGGCGGTCCGCTGATCGGCCAGGTCCTCGATCGCCAGATCGTGCACGGCGTCGCGGCGTACGACGCGCAGAACAACACGACGCTGGTCGAGAACCTCAAGACCGAGCGCACCGGCATCTTCGGTGACTACGTCGCGATCGATCCTTCCAAGCGCGCCGCGCTGGCTGGCGACGAGAAGGCCGCGGTCGACGCCGCCGACCGCGAGTCGAAGCACGACGCGCTGCGCACCATCGCGATCCTGCCGGGAATCATGTTCCTCGTGTACCTCGGCCTGATCCTGTACTTCCGCAGCCGCGGCGGCTACAAGCCCGTGGTGCTCGACCTGAAAACGTAATGGGGACATTCCTCGATTCCTAGCAAATGGGGACAGACCTCAGGTCTGTCCCCTTCTTGTTTTCCGGAGGACGTATGCCTGAAATCAGCCTGCGTGCCGTCACTCCCATCCTGCAGGTCGCGGACCTGCCGCGTGCCATCGACTTCTATACGAAGACGCTGGAGTTCGAACTCGGCTGGACCGGCGGCACGCCGCCGTTCATCGCCAGCGTCTGCCGCGACAATGTCTCGTTCAATTTGCGGCTCGAGTCCACGCCCACGCCGTCGCGCGTCTACATCGAAGTCGACGGTGTCGACGCCTGGAGCCAGCGCATTCGCGCCGCCGGCGTGCCCATGATCCATCCGCTGGAGGACCGCGACTACGGCATGCGCGATTGCACCTTCGCGGATCCCGATGGCAACTCAATCGCCATCGGCCAGCCACTGGTGTAGACGCTCGTGCGCAGGGCAACCTGCCTGCTGATCGCCGTGGGCCTGGGCGGCATATCTGGCGCCGCCGATGCGCCCCTGTGCTGCCGCATCTTCAGCATCGACGCGACGCCCATCCTCGGCGAGGACGCCGTGCTCTGCGGCCGCGTGCCGGACGCCGACACCACCGACGAAGCGGCCGCGGCGAAACGCGGCGCAAAGTCGTGCGCGCTCGATGCCCAGTCGCGCGGCCGCGCCTTCGTCTACACCTATCGCGAGCTGATCCCGCCCGACGTCGACCTGATCGTGCAGGCGGTGTTCGGCGCGCATGGCGAACGCCTGCTGCTCAAGGCCGGCCGCTTCGGCCGGCAGGACGTGCGCATGACCCAGGTCTGCGACAGGCTCGCCGTGCGCGGCGACGGCACGCTCGAAAGCGTGGGCTGTTACGACACGCAGCCGTATTTCGACCCGCTGCGCGTGCCGCCGTGGTAGCTAGAAGCTGAAGCGCACGCCGGCGCGCGGGATGATGCCGCGCGTGACGTTGCCCACGAATTCCTCGTACTGCTGGTCGGTGAGATTGTCGATCGCCACGTACGTCTCGAAGCGCGGCGACAGCTGCCACGCCGCGCTCACGTCGACCCGCGTATACGCATCCAGCCGCACGTCGCCCGTGGGAATCGAGGAGTCCAGCGAGTCACCGACATAAGTCACGGCGGCCGACAGCCGCAGCGCCGCGAGCGGCTGCCAGTGCGCGGCCGCGCCCGCGCGCCATTCCGGCCGGTTGCGCAGTTCGTTGCCGGTGGACGCCACGCGATTCTCCACGTGCGTCACGCTGGCATCGAGCTGCCAGTCATCGGCCAGCGCCAATCGGCCGGCCAGCTCCAGGCCCTGCGTATCGACGCGGTTGCGGTTCACCAGCATCGGCGGCGGGCCCGGATCGAAATCGATGGCGTTGCGGAACTCGCCCTCGAACCAGGTGGCGCTCCAGCGCGCCTTGCCCTCGAGCAGCTCCTGCGCGAGCTCGAGTTCGTACGACTCGCCGCGCTCCGGGGCGAGGTCGGGATTGCCCACGATCGGATGCCCGAGCGCATACATCGACGGCAGCTTGAAGGCCTTGCCCCAGGCGCCGGCGACCGAGAAGCCCGAATCCGCGAACTCGTATTCGAGGCGCACGCGCGGGCTGGTCACGGAGCTCGCGCCCTCCGGCTGGTCGACGCGCACGCCGGCCTGCATGGACAGGCCGAACGATGAGGTGACGCGTGCCTCGGCGAAGGGTGCCCAGGAATCGCGCGTGAGCTCGAACGAGGTCGGCAGCACGAAGCCGCCGCCGAAATCCAGCACGCCGTCGCTCACGCCTTCCTCGCGCAGCCAGTCGACGCCATAGGCGAACGAGAATTGCTCGGAGAATTTCTGCGTGCCCGTGAAGGTCGCCGAGTAACGCGTGAGGTTGGTGTCGACCACGCTGGGCGGCACGCCGAAAGGATCGCGGATGCCGGGCGCCACGCCGGGCGAATCGATGTTGTCGTTGCGATCGAAGTAGCCGAGCTGCAGCGCAAACGTCGCGGCGCCGGCGCGGGTGTCGAAGCCCGCGCCGAACACGGTCTCATCGGCGTCGCGATGTTCGGTGTCGCGGATGTCGGCGAACTCGTAGCCGCCGCTGTCGTCGGGGAATCCCTCGCGCGAAGTTTCCGAGTAACGCCCGGAAACGAACGCCCGGGTCGACGTGCCCAGCGAGAAATCCAGGCCGCCCGACACGCGCTGGCCTTCGAAATCGTTGCCGCGCGTGACCTCGCCCTCGCGCGAATCACCGGCGCCGAAGTTCCAGGCGTGCGCACCCAGCGGGCCGCTGGCATCGAACGAAAGTTCGCGCACGTCGTAGCCGCCACCCATGGCGTCGAGCGACGCGCGGGTTTTATCCGGAGCCGCGCGCCGCGTCACGATGTTCACCACGCCGGCGAGCGCATCGCCGCCGTACACGGCCGAATACGGCCCGCGCGCAATCTCCACGCGCTCGATGTCGGCGACGTCGAAATTGCTGAAATCGAACGAGCCGCCGCGGGCGTTGGTGGGATCGTTGACGCGCACGCCGTCCACCAGCACCAGCGTGTAGTTAGGATCGGCGCCGCGCAGGTACAGTGAGCCGGTGCCGCCGCGGCCTCCGACCTGGTCGATGTGCACGCCGGAGACGCGCCGCAGGATGTCGGCCAGCTGGCGCGGCTTCTCCACGTCGAAATCCTCGCGCGCCAGCACCGTGACATTGGTGCCCACGTCGTCCGGCGGGGTGGCCACGCGCGACCCGGTGACGATGATTTCCGGTGGCGGGACGGCCTGGGGTGAGGTGGTTTCGGTGGGGACCGGGGCGCCGCCATTAGCGGCAAATAGAATCCAGAGCAAGCTCGTATCCTGTATGGGCGAAGCAGGTTTTCAATATCGGATTTTCGGTTAGTGTAGCCGCACTGAAGGGGGTTCCATGCCGAAGTTTCGTTGCCGCGGCCTCGCGGTACTGACCATCGTCGCTGTCGCAAGTTTCCCAACCGTCCAGGCGCAGGAAGGCACCGGGTCCATGGCGGATTTCCGGGGCAGCAAGGGCTGGACGCTGGCGGATGGCGTGGCGACGCTGACCGGGGCACCGAACCGCGAGAACTTCCTGTCGACGCGCCTGGCGCTCGCCGACAGCGTCGCGTCGCTGGAATTCCGCGCGCCCAAGGGAGCCCGCGCCGACGCGTACGTGCAGGGGCGCTACGGCGTGCCATTGCTCGGCACCGGCGATTGGCAGGCCGTCTCGCTGCGCTTTCGCGCGCCGCGCATGGACGCCGGATTCAACAAGGTCGCCAACGCGATGATGCTCGAAGTGCGTGTCGGCAACGAGGTGCGCACCAACGTCGTGTTCGACAAGCCCAGCGAGGGCGCTCGCTGGGACGCCGAGGACTTCCGCGGGCCCCTCGTCGTCTACGTGAGCGAGGGCGCCTTCGAGCTGCGTAACTTGCGGTACGAGCCGGCGGACTTCTCGCCGCTCACGGTGCCCGCGGCTTCGGGCGGCGCGACCAACGAAAAGGATCTCGTCGACTCCGTGGCGCTGGGCAAGGAGACCTTTCATGCCGTGGGTTGCGAGGCCTGCCACCTGGTCGAGCCTTCGAGCACCGCGGTGAGCTCGGGCCCGAATCTCTTCGGCCTGTTCCGGCCGGCGCCGCGCATGCGCGAGGTGGCCGAGGGCGCCGACGGCCGGCGCTTCCAGGTCAAGGCGGGACGCGAGTACCTGCATCGCTCGATCCGCACGCCGGCGTCGCAGCTCGCCGTGGCGGAAGGCGGCCCGACGCGCGGCCAGGCCTATCTACCCGTGATGCCGGCGTTCTCGACGGAGCTGCTCAGCGACCGGCAGGTCGACGCCCTGGGCGACTACCTCGCCACGCTCAATGAAACCGGCCAGCGCGGCCCGGTGGTGAAGCTGGTCGACCAGGCGCCGGCCGTGCCCTACGACCCCATGGCCGACAGCCTGCAGTGGCTGGTCAGCGACGAGGTGCGGCTGCAGCGCGGCCCGCTGGTCGGCACCTCGGGCCGCAGCATCCACGTCGGCAATCCTAACGGCATCAACTACAGCTTCGATCCGCGCCTGCTGGCGGTGGTGAAGATCTGGCAGGGCGGCTTCCTCGACATGACCGGCGAGCTGGTGAACCGCGGCAACCGCGGCCTGGCGCTGGGCTACGACAGCCGCGAGATCGCCTTTGGCGAGCGCGAGTACCTGGTGGCGCCGCTCAACGCCGCCGGCGAACCCATCGATTTCTCCTTCAAGGAAGGCAAGTTCGGCGATTTCGCCACGTTCACCGCGGCGCTCAACAGCCAGGAAGACCAGCTGGCGCGCATCGCGAAGGTGGACGCACAGTTCCTCGGCTATTCGCGCGATTCGCGCGACAAGACCGCGGCGCCTGTATTCAGGTACCGCGTCGGCAAGAATCTCATCGAAACCTCGACGGCGATTGCCGACAACGGCGAGCTCACGATCCGCGTGCTCGGTAAACTCGCCGCGCCGCAATCATTCGCGCTGAACCTGCCGCTGATGGGCGGCGTCACCGTGAGCGCGGGCAAACTGGACGGGGATCGCTGGATCCTGCCGGCCGGCAAGACCGACGCCACGCTGCGCGGCACGATCGCCGTGGCGGCGGGCGCCTGGCGGCCCGCGCCGTCCAACTACTCGTTCAAACGTTCGCCGCTGCAGACTGCGCCCGCGACGGCGGCGCTGCCGGCCGGCTACAGCATCGAGAACTATTATCCGCCCAAGGACAACTACGGCCGCGACCAGTTGTTCGAGGCGCTGGGCCTGGCGGTGGCGAAGGACGGCACCATTGTCGTCGCCACGCGTACCGCGGGCATCTGGCGCATCGTGAACGGCGAGTGGCGCCCATTCGCGGAAGGGCTGTTCGACAGCCTCGGCGTGGTGGTCGAGGACGGCAAGGGGCTCACCGTGGTCGCGGGCCAGAAGGCCGAGCTCACGCGCATTTCCGACACCAATGGCGACGGGGTCGCCGACCGCTACGACACGCTGTTCGACGCGCATTCCTATCACGCCAACTACCACAGTTACATGCACGGCCCGGTGCGCGGCAAGGATGGGTCTTACTACTTCGCGCTGAACCTCGTGCACGACGGCACCGGCAGCGCCTACACCGCCGGCGGCAATGTCATGGGCACCTGGGGTGGCTTCAATGGCTGGGCCGTGCGCGTGTTGCCGAATGGCAAGCACGACCTGTTCGCTTACGGACTGCGCAGTCCCGCGAGCGTCGGCGCCGGCCCGGACGGGCGCATCTGGTATGCCGACAACCAGGGCGACTTCGTCGCCACATCCAGGATGTTCGTACTGGAGAAGGGCAAGTTCTACGGTCATCCCGCCAGCCTCGTGGATCTTCCGGGCATGACGCCCGCGTCGCCGGAAATCCAGTACAGCCAGTGGGCCGGCAAGCGCGCGCAGCCCGTCATCCTGTTCCCGCACAACCGCGTGGCGAATTCGCCGGGCAATCCGGTGTGGGTGGTCACGAAGAAGTTCGGTCCCTTCGCCGGGCAGATCCTTGTCGGTGACCAGACGCAGTCGAACCTGCTGCGCGTGTCGCTGCAGAAAGTCGACGACGTCGAGCAGGGCAGCGTCATGCCGTTCTTCGAAGGACTCGAGTCTGGCGTGATGCGCCCGCTGTTCCTCGCCGACGGCAGCCTGTTGCTGGGCCAGACCGGTCGCGGCTGGCAGGCCAAGGGCGGCAAGGTGGCGAGCCTGCAGCACGTGCGCTGGGATGGAAAAACCGTGGCGCCCGGCATCCTCGCGATGAACGCCACGCCGACCGGCTTCCGCGTGGACTTCACGCAGCCGCTGGGCAGCGGCATCGATGCGTCGATCCTGGAGTCTGCCGTGGCGCTCGAGTCCTGGACGTACCGGGATGCGCCTGACTACGGATCACCGGAGCTGGGGCTGCGCGAAGAGCGCTTCACGGCAGTGGTGAGCTCCGATCGCAAATCGCTGGAGCTCACGCTGGCCACGCTCGAGCAGCCGCAGGTCCACGCGAACCAGACCGCGCGTGTCTACCACGCGAAGCTGCGTTCGCAGACGTTGTTCGACGCGGCCGCTCCCGCGACCATGGACGCGTACTACACGCTGCGCCGCTTCCCGGCCGCCGCCCGCACCCGCCGCTGATTCCCCGCCATCCCCACCGCGCGCCAATCAGGCGTGCGGTGGGGCCGTGCGCCTCTTCGGAAGCCCCAATGTGAGCGTTACCACAGGTAACCGGTGACAATTGGGGCAAGTTCGCGCAAAAATACTCAAAAGCCATCATTCAGGTTCAAAATCCGGCACGGCCACGTGCCATCACAAAACGGGGGGATCAGACAGTGGCTGAGTTCAAATCCAGGAAGCTGCGCCAATTCGCAGCGGTACAAGCGTGCGCACTCGCGGCGACTGCGATGCCGGCGCTCGCGGATGACACGCAGGCGGCGGAAGCCGAGAACGTGGAAACCGTCGTCGTCACCGGTATCCGCGCGGGCCTGCGCAATTCACTCGAAGCCAAGCGCGAAGCGACGCAGATCGTCGACGCAATTTCCGCCGAGGACATCGGCGACTTCCCCGACAAGAATCTCAGCGAAGCGCTGCAACGCGTGACCGGCGTGCAGATCTCGCGCCAGGAAGGCGAGGGCCGCAGCGTCAGCGTGCGCGGCGCCGAACCCAACCTGATCCGCGTCGAAGTCAACGGCACGACAGCGCTGCCGCTCACCGTGGCAGCCGGCGACCGCTCGGTGGACTTCCGCGACCTGCCGGTGGAGTTCGTGTCGCGCATCGACGTGGTCAAGACTCCGACCGCCGAGATGACCGAAGGCGGCATCAGCACGGTGCGCATCCACACGCGCCGGCCCTTCGACTCTCCCGAGCCGTACATCGCGGGTTCGGCGCAGGCTGTGTACTCGGACCTGGCCGAGGCCACGGACCCGAAGCTCGCGGTCTTCGGCAGCCGCCAGTTCTTCGACGGCAAGTTCGGCGCGCTGATTTCGCTGCAGTGGGAGAAGCGGCATCTCTACAACGCCACGGCCAACACCACCGGCTGGCTGCGCACCACCACGCCGACGGCCACC
>DASUGK010000181.1:0-13471 GCA_036274075.1 Steroidobacteraceae bacterium
GGACAAGTACGGCCTGCCACAACTCGTGGTCAACGCCGTGGTGCGGGACAACGAGCGCAGGATGGAAGAGGACATGCGCAACGATGCCGCGGAGATGCTCGAGGCCGCCGGCTACAAGAACATCACCGTGCGCAGCGACAATTTCCACGTCGGCAACAGCATCCACGAGATGGGCACGGCGCGCATGGGCGATGACCCGAAGAAATCCGTGCTGAACAAGCACAACCAGGTGCACGCCTGCAAGAACGTGTTCGTGACCGACGGTTCCTTCATGGTGTCCTCGGGCTGCCAGAACCCGTCGCTGACCTACATGGCATTCACGGCACGCGCCGCGAGCCACGCGGTGGAAGAATTGAAGAAGGGAAACTTATGAACGACGGGAACAGCCCGGAAATCCTGCAGCGCCGCGCCCTGCTCAAGCGCGCGGCCTGGTTGCTGGGCGGCGCCATCTCGGCGCCGGCGGCGCTGGCATTCCTGCAGGGATGTTCGTCGCGCGACGAACCCGCGGCGGGAGCGGCGACGACGCTGCGTTTCCTCGATGCCGCGGGGCTGGCGGTGGTCGCCGAGATCGCGGAGATCATGATCCCGAAGACCGAGACCAGCGGCGCGAAGGATGCCGGCGTGCCGGCCTTCATCGACAGCGCGCTCGACGCGTTGTACCCGAAGGAGGACCAGGATCGCTTCAAGGCCGGACTCGCCGAGTTCGAGGCCCTCGCGAATAAATCCGGCAAACCTTTCCTGGAACGCGATCCGGCCGGGCGAGTGGACCTGGTCAAGCGATCCCTGGCCGTGGCGCTGGAAGGAAATCGCGATCCCGAGCCCTTCATCCTCATGACCCGCGAGCTCGCGCTGCTGGGTTATTTCACATCGAAGGTGGGCATCAACGACAATATGGAGTACGTTGCCGTCCCGACGGCGTACCACGGCTGCGTGCCGCTGTCCAGGATGAGCAAGCCCGTGTACTGGGAATGAGAAGCCGCTGACGAGACAGGAGTCCGCCCATGACCGTCGACCGCCGGATCATCGATCTCTACAACGAGTACGTGCATACGGCGCTGCCCCGGCGGGAATTCCTGGCGAAGCTCACCCGGCTGGCGGGCGGCGCGGCGGCAGCGACCACGGCGCTGGCGCTGCTCGAGCCTAACTACGCGCACGCACGGCAGGTCGAGCCCGACGACAAGCGACTCCGGACCGAGAAGGTGGAGTTCAACGGTCCCAACGGCCCGGTGAAGGCCTACATCGCGCGGCCGAGGAAGCTCGGCAAGGCCGACAAGGTCGCCGGCGTGCTCGTGATCCACGAGAACCGCGGGCTCAACGAACACATCGAGGACGTGGCGCGGCGCACCGCGCTGGCGGGTTACCTGGCCATCGCGCCCGACGGCCTGTCCGTGGCGGGCGGTGCGCCGGCCGACCAGGAAGCGGCGCGCGATCTGTTCGCCAAGACCGACGGCGCGCGCATCGCCGGCGACGTGCTGTCCGGCGTTCCCTGGCTGGCGGCGGATCCCTCCAGCAACGGCAAGATCGGCGTGGTGGGATTCTGTTACGGCGGTGGACTCGCGCTGCGCGCCGCCATCGAAGCCGTGGGCGTGGATTGCGCGGTGTGCTTCTACGGCCGGCAACTGTCGGCCGAGGACACGCGCCGACTCAAGGTTCCCGTGCTGCTGCACTACGCGGGCACGGACGAGCGCGTCAATGCGGGCATCGGCGATTTCCGCGCGGCGCTCGATTCGGTGGGCGTGCCCTACAGCCTGAACATGTACCCGGGAACCCAGCACGGATTCCACAACGATGCGAGCGGCGCCCGCTACAACGAAGCGGCCGCGAAACTGGCCTGGCAACGCACGCTCGATTTTTTCTCGACGTACCTGAAGGTTTAGAAAAACGATCGCAGGGATGCGTGCAACGGGGGGTTGACGCATGAAGTTCTGGACTCATCTGCTCGCGGGATTTGCTCTCGGCGTCGTGGCCATTGCCGAGGATGACATCTGGAGCAAGACCATCAACAACGATTCGAACGGCACGTGGAACATCCTGCCGGACAAGCCCAAGCCGAAATACTTCGAGGTCAAGGGTATCCCGGGTGAACATGCGTTCCGCATCAAGGCCAGCAAGGGCGTGAATCCCTGGGACGTGCAGGCGAGCTCGCCCATCCAGGGCGCCATCAACGAAGGCGACGTGATCATGCTCATGTACTACGCGCGCGCCGAGGAACCGGCCGAGGGTGGCAGCCGCCTCACGGCCCGCATCCAGCTGAATTCGCCGCCGTGGACCTCGGCGCTCGAGATGACCTCGAAGATCTCCGGGGATTGGAAGTACTACTGCGCCCACCGCGTCGCCACGACGGCGATGGGGGAGAATAAGGGGGGCGTTTCCATCCACCTCGCGACGGCCAAGCAGGTCATCGAGCTGGGCCCCGTGTTCGTGTTCAACTTCGGCAAGGGATACGACGAAACGAAGCTCAAGGGCTGCGATGACTAGACGCCGAACCATCCCGGCCGCGGTGCGCGAGCTGTGTCTCGCGTTCCCCGAGTCCGAGGAGTTCGAGTCGCACGGCTCTCCCAACTTCCGGGCGCGCAAGGGCAGGGTGTTCGCGATCTGGGCGCTGAACCATCACGGTGATGGCCACGCCGGCCTGTGGCTCAACACGCCGGCGCTCGAGCAGTCGCGCCTGCTCGCTTCCTCGAAACACCTGTACAAGCCGCCCTACGTCGGGCCCAGCGGCTGGATAGGCGTGGAGTTGAACAAAGGCGTCTCCTGGAATCGGGTTCGCGAGCTGGTGCACATGGCCTACGTGAACAGTTCGCCGGCGAAACTCGTGGCGAAGATCCCCGCGCCGCCGCCGGTCGCGGCGCCGACCGTGAAGATGAAACCGGAAGAGATCGACCGCATGCTGGCGCCGCGTGCGCGCAAGGCGCTGGCGGTGGTGCGCAGGTTCTGCGCATCGCTGCCCGAGATCGAAGAGGGCGAGTCGATGGGCTCGGTGACCTGGCGCACGCGCAAGAAGACTTTCCTCATGCTGTACGACTACGGCAAGGGACTCACCGCGCAGTTCTGGGTGGGCATCGAGCGGCAGGGACCACTCGAGATGGACCCGCATCTTTCGATCCCGAAGTACATGGGATCCATGGGCTGGATGGCGATGGATCTCTCGAAAGATCTAGATCCTCACGCGTTGCGCGCGTTCGCGATCGAAAGTTACCGGCACTTCGCGTCGCGGCGCGCGCTGGCCGCGTTCGACGCGCGATTTCGCGTTGCCTGATTACCACCACTGTTGCCCGCATTCGGTGTCACCGCTTGGCGTCACCTTGCGCGGACGGTGCGCACGTCACATGTTCTGGCGCGTTCAACCGGGGATGGACGACGCGCCGCGTGGCGCGCCATTCGACAACTACTCCTAAGGAAGGGAGCCATCATGAATCATCGCAATCGTGGTCTAACTACGCTCGCGGCGGCCACCGCGATCGTGTCGCTGGTGCTCGTGGCCGGCGGACAATCGGAAGCCCAAATGGCCGTTCCCAATGCCGAGGCAAACCGCTTCACTCCAGCCGGTTCGCGGCTGGACCCTGAAACGGCGACGCCGCAGGCCGGCGCGGCGGCGAGTACGCGTTCGGCGACGCAGTCGTCACCGGAACCCATATCGGGCTCGTTCTTTCGCGAAGCACCCGCGGCCTTCGACAACCGTACCAACGGCTTCGACATCCAGGGGCCGGCTTTCGATACGCTGAACGAGGACAACGTGGTGCCGCTGCGTTCGTTCAACGACAACCGTTTCATATTCGAGGAGGTCGAACACGTCGAGGATGGCCTGGGTCCCACGTTCAATGCCCAGGCCTGCCGTGAGTGCCACCAGAACGTCGTCACCGGTGGCGCCAGCCAGGTGGCGGAACACCGCACCGGGCGCATCGAGCTGCTGCAGTTCGTGGAGTCAGTGGGTGGCTCGCTGATCCAGTCACGATCCACGCATGCGGACATTTTCGAACTGGTGCCGTTCGAGGACAGCGTCAGCACGTTCCGCATTTCCACCAACACGCTCGGCAACGGCTTCGTCGAGGCCATACCGAATGACACGCTGCTCGCCATTCGCAACGCGCAGCCGCCGTCCATCCGGGGCAGGGCGCTCGAGGTGGCGGTGCTCGAGGCCGACAATGCCACGCGCATCGGCAGGTTCGGGTGGAAGAGCCAGCATGCCAGCCTCGAGTCGTTCGCGGCCGACGCCTATCTCAACGAGATGGGCATCACCACGCCGTTGCTGCCGGACGAGAACACGTCGCTGGGACGGAACGTGGGTTATGGCACGCCTTACGATCCCGTGCCCGATCCCGAGGACGACGGCATCGACGTGGTGGCCTTCGCCAACTTCATGCGCGCGACCAAGGCGCCGCCCCGCGGCCGCATCACGGCGGACGTGCGTGCGGGTGACACGCTGTTCAGGCAGGCCGGATGCTCGGGTTGTCACATACCGACGATCCGCACGGCTGCGCCGGGCACACGCATCAATGGCGGCGCATTGCGGGTGCGTACCGCCTTGGGCAGCAAGATCATCCATCCCTACAGCGATTTCCTGTTGCACGACATCGGGACCGGCGACGGCGTCCCGGTGCTGCCGGGCGCGGAGTTTGCCCCGACGGCGAACGAGATCCGCACCGCGCCGCTGTGGGGCCTGCGCACCCGCAACCGCCTGATGCACGACGGCCTGTCGTTCACCAAGCAGGAGGCGATCGCGCGGCACGCGGGACAGGCGACCGCCGCGAAGAACGCTTACGACGCACTGAGCCAGGCACAGAAGGACCAGGTGCTGGCCTTCCTCGACTCGCTTTGAGCCGGGAGGGTAAAGCTCGGTGACGGGGAGGCGGACGCGCGGGTCAATGGACCGGCCCGCGGTCCGCCGTGTTGGCGTTCAGCGCTTCGACGCCTTCCGGGCCACGTCGAGGTCCTGCGCCACTTCGTCGCGGGCCAATGCCCAGTGGAAGAGGTTGCGCGGATTGGCTTCGAAGGAATTGCCGTTGTAATGCGTCAGCTTCATGTCCTTGTAGATGGGGCGCGTGATGCGGATCACTTCGTCCCAGGCAACGAGCGCCGCCTGCAATCTTTCGATGGCCTTCTGCTGGTCGCGCGGATCGCCGCCGGCGCGGAAATTCTCGAGCGCGATGGCGCCCTCGAGCTTCGCGGCCAGGTGCAGTCCCAGCCAGGCCCATGCCTGCACGTCGGCAACCTCGTACATGAGCGAGTCATTGGGGCCGAAGTGGATCCGGCTCGCCAGCGACAGTGCCTCGGTGCAATCACGCCGGAGGCTGGCGGCGAGTTCGTCGGGCGTGACGCGGCTGGCGGCGAACTTGCCGCCGGCGCGCACGGCTTTCACGTACTCGGCGACGGAGACGTAGTCCGGATCCAGCACCGGTTGGTTGATCAGTGCGTCGACGCCGATGTAATGCGTCTCCTCGCCCTGCAGCGCCAGGAATCCCTCGCTGTACAGCGTGAAGTCCCAGCGTGAATCCCACAGCGACGCCAGCCGCAACTGCGTGTTGGATGCCAGTGAATAGGCGCGTAGCAGAGGCGCCGCCGGCTTGCCGTACCGCCGCGTGAATTCGGCACGGAATACGGCATCGGGCGTCGCGGGGTCGTAGAGCAGGCGGCCCCAGAGCTTGTAGAACAGCCATTGCCTCTCGAAGGCGAATTTCCAGTCCACCTCCTGGCCATCGACGGTGAAATAGTCGAGCGCCGGGATGTAGGTCTCCGAGCCGACGAAGTAGCCGCCTACGTAA
The DNA here is from genome assembly GCA_036274075.1 of Steroidobacteraceae bacterium. GTDB lineage: Bacteria > Pseudomonadota > Gammaproteobacteria > Steroidobacterales > Steroidobacteraceae > CADEED01. The sequence goes on from DASUGK010000181.1 coordinate 5,763, forward strand.
TCCTGGCGTCCGTTGAGCGCGATGTGCTGGCGAATGAAATCCGGTACGCCCCAGCGCAGCGCGAAGAAGTCCTCGTTGCGCACCTGCCAGACGACCTTGTAGTTGGACGGCGGCGGCTTGAAATAGGTGTCGCCGAGTTTGCCGCCGTGCACCTTGACCAGCTTGGGCGTCGAGTGTCCATGCGACCAGTTGAACTTCATCTCGACCCAGATGGGGCCGTCGAACTGGTGGCCCAGCTGCTCCATCGCGGTGCGCGTGATCTGCTCGACGTCGGTGCTGACGCCGGGCCCGGACGACAGCCCCGAGGAGAAGGGCACGCGGTGGATGAGCTTCACGGGCCGCGAGCGTTTCGCGGCCAGCGCGCCCGCCACGTACACCTCGTCGACGAAGTGCTGGCGCTGCAGCGGCGTCATGCCCGCCATGCCTTCACCGTGCGATACGCCGATGCCGTCCAGATCCCGGTATTCCTCGAGCACCTGCGTCACGCTCTCACGCAGGTAGCGTTTGGTGACGTCCGAGGTGTCACCTTCGACGTAGTAATGCGGGTAGAAATTCCGGCTCGCCGGGTTGTGGGCCCGGGCGAATTCCGGGCTCACGAAAATGCTCCAGAACACGATGTAGGTGTCGAGGCCGCGTTCCTTCGCCAGCCGGAAGATGCCGCGATACAGCTGCTGCCACTCCGCGAACTCGGCGTCCGTCCACTTGCTGGCCTCCGGGAAATTCTTCGGCCGGATCATGTAAGTGAACGGGTGCAGGGTCCACAGCGAGATCGCGTTGAAGCGGTTCTCGACCATCATGTCGAGATAGGCTTCCCAGAAATTCAGGTCACGCACCGTCGCGTAGTGCTGGTCCAGCGCCGAGCTCGGCCGGTAGGTGTCCCAGGGCGTGTTGAACTTGATGCCACGGAAGGCGAGCGCCGGTCGTTGGGTGTTCGTGGAAAGTTTCGCGGGTGCAGTGCCGTTCAGCAGTTGCTCGCGCGCGGCCAGCGCGCCGTAGATGAGCCCGCGGTTGTCACCGCCGCGGATGATCACGCGGCCCTTTGCCGCGTCGATCGCAAACGCCTCCGCTCCCAAAGCCGCATCGACGCGCAGCTCGAACTGCGTGCTCGATGCCGGCGACTCGCCCAGCCGCCGCGCGGCATAGGCGCACTGCGGCGACTCGGAGACGCATTTGACGTCGAGTGTGCCTGCCTGCGCGTCCGCGAAGAGCAGGGCCGCCGCGGCGAGCGAAATCCATTTCATGGCCACGTCTCCGAAAAATCCGCCGTCAGTCAGGCGCAGGCGTCAGCGAGTCGTCGAGGCGGATCAGGCTGTCCTGGCTGGCCTTGACGAACCCGACGCGCGGCGCGTCGATGTCGAGGATGATGACCAGCACCAGCGCGATGAGAAAGGCGAAGGTGAAATTCGAAAGGAAGTGGCGCCGGCCGTTGAGGCCACCCGCGTATGCCACCAGGCCCATCGCCGTCATCGCAACGGCGACCAGCATGATCGTGACGGCCAGGGGCACGTGATCATCGAGCGCGAAGCGGCGCTTCTCGCGGATGTCGAACATTTCATTCAATGCCTGTGTGTACAAGCTGGCTGGTTGCGAACGCGGATCCTCGGTCAGCAGGACACGGGAGATCTCCCAGAGCTCGTTCTCGATCCGTCCGGCGCGGGCTTCTGCCTCGTCGACTCCCGTCGAGCCGCGCACCGATGCGTTGTAGAGGAACCGGGTCTCGATATATTCACGAAACAGGGCCGTGGCCCGCTCGGCGTGGGGCGCCGGTAATAGTTTGCCTCGCAACGCAGCGGTACCGATGGCATTGGCCTGGTCGACCATCAATGTCTTGCGATTTTCGTAGCGGGACACGGACATCGCGAACGTGAAGCCCAGCAGCAGTGCGAGCAGGCCCAACACCGCGCCGTGCAAGGCATTGGCGTGCGTCTTGTCCGGTTCGCCGGAACTGGCCTGTTGCCGCAGGCCCAGTCGATAACCGAACTGGAGGGCCGCCATGAACAGGCCGATGAACACCAGCAATATGGCTGCTTCGACGACGAACCAGATCATGAAACTCCTCAGGGTATCCATGACAGAGCATACCTTCTGCGACCAACACGCATTGTATTGGTAGTAAGGCCGGTGGATTCAGCTCTTCACAGCCGGCGGCGTGCGGAACACGACCAGCGCAAAACCCAGCGCGAAGCTTCCGTAGCCGATGGCGATGGGCCAGAGGAAACGCGGCCCACCCATCGCCGACAGGCCCTTGAGCAGTGCAATGGCCACGACCAGGAAATGCAGCAGGTTGCCGATGGCCACCGGCCGCCCATAGATGCCGCCGATCAGGTTGGCCCTGCCCATCCAGTTGAGGCTGGCGAAGCCCAGGTACAACGCGCCCGTGACCTGCACCAGCAATTCGGCGGTCGCCGACGTCTGGCCGGTGAGCTTTTGCAGCACGACATCCGGCGCGAAGATGCAGGGAAGTCCAAGCAGGGCGAGCGCCAGCGCACTCGCTGCCATCAGGGCTCTGGTTTGAGTCAAGGTTCGCTCCTCGGCAGGTCAGGGTTTGCGGCAGACCGCTTCGATGTTGTGTCCGTCGGGATCGAGAACGTAGGCGGCATAGTAGTCATCCGCGTAGCGCGGCCGCAGGCCCGGCGCGCCGTGGTCCCGGCCGCCGGCGGCCAGCGCGGCGGCGTGAAAGGCATCGACGGCCGCGCGGCTCTCGGCGAGGAAAGCCACGTGCAGCCTTTCGGTGAGCACGCGTGAATTGCGGATCCAGAATGCCGGGTCCGGCGGCGTGCCGAAGCCGACGAGTTCTCGTTCGCCTTCGCGGCCGAGGTCCATGATTTCCTGCAAGCCCAGTGGCGCCAGTGCGCGCCGGTAGAATTCCCGGCTGCGCGCGACGCTGGAAACGCCGAAGTCGATGTGATGGATCATGGCGTCGTCGTCGTCATTCCTGGATCCTGTTCCATTGGTGAGCGGAGAACTTCCACTGGCCTTCCTGCTTGTAGAAGCCCAGCCGTTCACGCACGGTCGCGCGCGAATACGTGGAAACGAAGTCCGCCACCGCGTAGTCGCCCGGCGGCTTGGCGTTGGGCCGGTTGAAGCTGAAGCCCACGCCCTCCAGCTTGCGGCTCTGCAGGTGTCCGTAGTCCTGGCGCATGCGCTCGAGCCTGGTGACGAAGCGGCGCTTCTGGGTCGATTGCTGGAACATCAACGACGCGCGGTTCCAGGCATCGCCCGGATGCTCCGAATCCATGATGCGCAGGATCTCCTCGGCTTCCTCGAGCACGGCAGAGTGCTCGTCGGGCGGACCGGCGGACCAGGACGGGCCCTGGCCCTTGGCGAAGGATTTCTTGCTCATGGCCTCGAGGATGGCCGGCGAGCTCACCTCGTAGGCGGCGATGCGCCAGGCGCCATTCTCCTTGATGACCACGAATTCGAGTTCCGCCGCATCGTTGCGGAACTTCGCGTGGGATCGGTACTTTCCGAAAAGGCTCCTTTCCACACCCGGTATCGGCCGGCCGTAACGGAGCGTGCCATCCGGTGCGTCGGCGGAGACCAGCGGCCCCAGCGCCTCGCTCATCAGCGGGAAGACTTCGCGGGTCCAGGCGTCGCGGTCCGGGCTGCGTGAATCGCCGGCCATGCGGCTCAACAGCGCATCGGCGCTCCACTCGGCGTAGATGCGCGAGTTGGCATTCTCGACGAACTGGCGAGCCTGGCGGTCCTGGTGATACCAGAGGCCGGCCGCGATGCCCGCGCCCACGACGAGCGCGATGAACAGCAGTCCCAGTGCGCGCAACATGACTCCTCCCTGCCGGACTGACTACATCACACGGGGTTTTGGCGCGTCAAACCCGCGCGTGCTAGAAGTCCATTCATGAATACCCACCATGGCCGGACTGCGGTGCTGATCACGGGCGCGTCATCGGGAATCGGTGCCGGGCTCGCCCGCGAATTCTCGAGGCGCGGCATGCGCGTGGCGCTGGTGGCGCGGCGGCTCGAACAGCTCGAGTCTCTGGCAGCGGAGCTGCGCGCGGCAGGCGGCGAGGCGACGGCGCACGCCGGCGACGTGACCGTCGATGGCGACATCGCGCGCGTGGTGGCCGAGCTCGCGCGGCAGGACGTGTTGCCCGGCATCGTGATCGCCAACGCCGGCTTCGGCATCGTCGGCAAGGCTCAGGACCTGTCGCTGGCCGACTACCGGCGGCAGTTGGAGACCAACGTGTTCGGCGTGCTGCGCACCTTTTACGAAACCATTGGCGCCTTGCGCCAGTCGCGCGGTCGTTTTGTGATCATGGGAAGCGTCGCGGGCCACGTCTCCAACGCGCGCGGCTCGCCCTATGCCATGAGCAAGTTCGCGGTGCGCGCGTTCGCCGAAGCCCTGCACAGCGACCTGCGCGGAACCGGCGTCGGATGCACGTTGATTTCACCGGGCTTCGTCGAGTCGGACATCCGGCGGGTGGACAATCGTGGCGAGCTTCACCCCGATGCGCGCGAGCCGATTCCGCCGTGGCTGCTCATGCCGACCGCCAAGGCTGCGCGGATCATGGTCAATGGCATCCTCGAGGGCAGTTACGAGGTCATCGTCACCTTCCACGGCCGACTGTTCATTTTCATGGCGCGGCATCTGCCACGCCTGACGCGTTTCGTCACGATGCGCGCGGCGCGGAACCGGCCGGAGCCGAAATCCGCCAGCGGCTGATCAGTGGCCCGAGGCCGCGGGCGTCACGTCGCGGCCGGAGAAGAAGACGCTGACGGGCTTCGTCCGGCGAACTTGGTCCGCGCTGGTGCCGGCCGAAAGCTTTCGATCCAGCACGATGAAGTCCGCGAACTTGCCGGTGGCCAGCGAGCCGATCTCGCTCTCGCGCCCCATGAGCCGCGCCGCGTTGATGGTGTACGCGGCGAGCATTTCATCGAGGGTCAGCGCTTCCTGTGGATTCAATGGCGGACGCGCGGGCTCCTCGGGGTTCTTGCGCGACATGGCGGTGGCCATGGCCTCGAACGGGTTGTAACTGGAGACGTCCCAGTCGCTGCCGCCCGCGACGTTGGCGCCGGTGGCGATCAACGACCTGCCCGGATACTGGCGTGCCAGGCGTGCGTCGCCCAGCCACGGCGTGAGCGCGTCGATGCTGTAGTTGTCGGGCTGCGCCCAGAGCAGCTGCACCGAGGCGTCGACCTCCAGCGCCGCGAAGCGCGGCAGGTCCTGTGCATCGATCAGCTGCAGGTGCGCGATGCTGAACAATCTCTTGCTGCCGGCGGCGCGTTCCGCGGCGAAGGCATCGAGCGTCGTGCGCACGGCGGCGTCGCCGATGGCATGCACGTGGATGTTGAAACCGCGCTTGCCGGCCTCGGCGATGAACGCCTTCATGTCGGCGGGCTCGATGTAGAGTTCGCCGCGCGACTTGCCGGGCTTGCCGTGGGCGTCGTTGTAGGGTTCGAGCAGCGCACCGGTCTGCGTCGGGTATTCGAGCACGCCGTCGGCGAACAACTTGATGAAGTCGGCGCGGAACAGCGGGTCGCCGAGCTTGGCGCGCAGGGCTTCGAGCCGCGAGAAATCCGCGGGCGCGAGGGTGGCGGCGCTCTCGAGGGCGATGGTGACGCGCGCGGTGAGCTCGTGTCGCTTCGCGAGCTCCGCGTAAGCATCCACCGTGGCTTCGTTGGTGTTGGCTTCGAGGTAGCTGGTGATCCCCGTGCCGTGCAGCAGCGGCAGGATCTTGCGCAGCGCCTCCAGCCGTTTCCCGGGTGTCGGCTCGGGCATCTTCGACAGCGCCAGATCCGTGGCGGCGTCGACCAGGAATCCCGTCGCTTCGCCCTTGTCATTGCGATCGATGCGGCCGTCTTCCGGGTCGGGAGTGGTGCGCGTGATGCCGGCGAGCTCGAGGCCACGCGTGTTGACCCAGGCGGTGTGGCCATCGGCGCCCCACAGGAACAGGGCGCGCCGCGACTCGATGGCGTCGAGATCCTGCCGCGTCGCCCTGAAGCCCGCGGGATTGACCTCGTTCACCACGAGCCACGTGGAGTCCGGATCGGCGGCCATGCAGGCGCGGATCGGCTCGGCCGTCTGCTGGACGGTGAGTTGCTTGCCGCGCAGCGTGCAGCCGCCGAGCGCCAGCGCGCCTTCGGCCGCGTGGATGTGCGTGTCGATGAGGCCGGGCAGCACGGTATGTCCGCCGGCGTCGATGACCCGGGTGGCCGGGCCTATCCACTCGGCCACGTGTTTTTCGTCACCGACGAAGACAATCTTCTCGCCACTGACGGCGAGCGCCGACGCCAGCGGAGCGGCGTCATCCTGCGTGCGGATGTCGGCGTTGCGCACCACGAGGCCGGCGCGGGGATGCTCGGGTTGTTTGGAACAGGCGGCGAGTGTGAGCGCGAGGAGCAGCGACAGCGTACGGATATTCATGAGCCGGAGTATTGCCGGTTTCCGCGTTTCGACTCCAGCTACTCCAGTGATTGCTTGAGCCGGTCGAGCGCCTCGCTCCAGGCACGGCGATAACCGTCCGCCTCCGCGCGGGTCTGCAATCGTTCGATGGAAATCATCACCGTGCAATTGGCGCCGTTCGGAGTGAACTTGATTTCAACTGGCGTCGGGAGCGTGAGGCCTGCATCTTCCGCGACCATGCGGATGTTCTTGCCGGGATTCACCTTGCGGATGGTGGCGCGATTGCCATCGGCATTGCGCCAATGGCCGCCCTCGCGCAGGTCGACCTCGTGCTTCGGGCCGAACCACCGGTCGAGCGCCTGCGGGCTGGCGAATGCCTGGAAGCAATCGGCGGGACTGGCCTTGATGCTCTTGGTGGGACAGATCGAGTAACCCTTGGGCTTGCCGTCCCTGGCCATGTCGCCGCGCGCGATTTCGTATTCGTTGACGATGGTGGTGGCCCACCAGGTCCCGACGCCGTGCTCGTGTTCTATCCACTTGCCGAGCTCGCGGCGCCCGAGCGCGACGCCGCCATGCTTGTCGAGCGCCTTGAACCACTCCGCCAGGGTCTTGCCCGAGGCCTCCTTGCAGGAGGCCTCGCTGACGGCGTGGTCGGCCCTGCGTTCGACTTTCACCGCCCGCTCACTGCGGGCACGGCACGGCCGCGCAGTCCTGGCAGGGCAGCAGCGCCAGCACCAGGCCGATGATGGCGAATTGCACCGTGTGGTAACCGCCGTTGATGAGGAACAGCTTCAGGCTCTTGCGCTCGAACAGGTAGTTGATGCCGAAGCTGCCGGCCACCCAGAGCAGGCCCGCCGACGCGCCGGCGCCGATCCCGAGTGCCAGCGACGGACGCGGCCCCAGGAAGTTGGCGAAATTCCACGCCGCGAGCAGCGCGAGCACGAATGACAGGCCGAAGATCTGCGCCATGTTGGCGCTCCTGAGCTTCTCGTCCGTGAGCCCCGCTTCGCGCTGCCAGGCCTTGCCGAACAACACCGGTGAATACCAAAGCCCACCCAGCACGAAACTTCCCACCGCCGCGACCACGATGGCAATCCAGTTCACTTCAGGCATGACGCCCCCCTTTGTTTGTTGTGCCCGAATTCTGCTCTCGCCGCGCAATGCCGTCTTGGAAAAAACGGAAATGAGGGAAATGGGGAAATGGAAATGGGGACATTCCTCGTTTCCTAGCAAACGGGGACGGGGTGCGGTGGTGGTGATGCGGCCGGCACATGCACCTATCATGAGTGCGCTTTTCGCCGGGCCCTTCGGTGGTTGTTTCGCAAGGTTAGGGCCGCCGCTCTTT
>DASUGK010000182.1:0-3292 GCA_036274075.1 Steroidobacteraceae bacterium
GACGTCCAGTTCGATTTCGTACCTGCCCGCAACCTATACGACCTTGTTCCTGCTCGCGACGAGCCTGCTGCTCGGGCTGCCGAGCTAGCCACGGCGCACCAGGCCTTGGCCTGAGCACTGGGCCATACTGCGCGCGCCATGGGGCGCCAGCGCATTGCATTGTTAGTCGTCGCGGTGCCAGCCGTTCGAGAACGTCGTCGATATCATCCGTCGCGGGGCCGGCACGCGCTTCGACGCCATCCAGCTGCGCGCCAGCGAGTTCAACCAGAAACTCGACGAGGATCGCTTCGATGAGATTGACCTCATGAGTTCTCCGCGCTGGTAGGACTGCGCCGTATCGGTCTCTTCCTGCGCGGGCAATTTTCCGCGACTCGCAACCTTGTTAGCTTGCACGCACCTTGAGGGCTGGCCGGGCGTCTTCCCATGACACTCCTCCCACGCTACCGCCAACGAGTTGCCCGGAACGTCCCGGCTGGTCTTCAGGGACCAAATTCCTAGCGTCGGAACAGCCACAGGATCAGCGACACGATGCCGCTGACCAGCAGCATCGTGGTGATCGGGAAGAAGAACTTCAAACCGGGCCGGTCGATGACGATGTCTCCCGGCAGCCTGAACAATGGCAGCGCCGATAGCGGCTTCCAGAGAAGGCCCGCGAGCAGGACCAGGACACCGATGACGATGAGCGTGCGATTCATGCGACGAGCATAGTCGCGATGCGCACGCCGCGGTTAGACTGCGCGCGCCATGAAAAACCACAATATCTTCGCCTCCGCGCTGATTGCCTTGCTCGCACTCACGTGCCTTGCGGCCTGCGGGCAGGCGAACAAATCGGCGGTCGATCAGCCGCTGCCGCAGTCGGGCTTCGTCGTCGTCAAGGGCAGGCACTTCGAGCTCGACGGCAAGCCGTATCGCTTCGCCGGCGCCAACCTCTGGTACGGCATGTACCTGGGCTCGCCGGGCGCAACCGGTGACCGCGCGCGCCTCGCCCGGGAGCTGGACCAGCTCGCCTCGCAGGGCGTGACGAACCTGCGTGTGCTGGCGGTTTCCGAAGCGAGCACGCTCAAGCGTTCGGTACGTCCCGTGGTGCTCCAGGGCCCGGGGGAAATCGACGAGACCCTGTGGCAGGGACTCGACTTCCTGCTGGACGAGATGGCCAGGCGCGACATGAAGGCCGTGCTGTATCTCAACAACTTCTGGCAGTGGTCGGGCGGCATGGCCGCGTACCTCGCCTGGACCACCGGCAAGCCCGCCATGGATCCCGACGTGACCGGCGACTGGAACGGCTTCATGGAGAACTCCGCCTCGTTCTATCGCGACGCGAAGGGCCAGCAGATCTTCCACGACGCGATCCGCCGGCTGGTGGAGCGCAGGAACAGCGTGAACGGCCGCGCCTATGCGGCGGACCCGACCATCATGGCGTGGCAGCTCGCCAACGAGCCGCGGCCGGGCGCCGATGGCAACTCGAAGTACTTTCCCGATTTCAGCAAGTGGCTGGACGGGACCGCCGGCTACATCAAGTCGCTCGGCATCAGGCAGCTGGTGAGCACCGGCAACGAAGGCTGGATGGGCACGGCGGGGTCACGCGAGCTCTACGAAAGCGCCCACCAGTCGCCGAACATCGACTACCTGACGTTCCACATGTGGGCGCCGAACTGGGGCTGGTTCGACCCGAAGAAGCCCGACGCCACCTTCGATGGCGCGTGGGCAAGAATGCAGGACTACCTCAACTGGCACATCGACGCCGCCAACAAGCTCGGCAAGCCCATCGTGCTCGAGGAGTTCGGCATCAATCGCGACCAGGGCGCGTTCGAGCCGACGGCCAGGACCGTGTACCGCGACCGTTTCTACACGGCTATCTACCAGCTGCTGGCGCGCCGCGCGGCGGAGGGCGATGCGATCGCGGGCTCGAACTTCTGGGCCTGGGGCGGCGCGGGGCGCACGCACAACCCGGACTTCATGTGGAAGGAGGGCGACAGCTTCGTCGGCGATCCGCCGCAGGAAGCGCAGGGCCTCTACTGCGTGTTCGACTCGGATGCTTCGACCATCGCCATCATCGCGGCGCATGCGCGCCTGATATCGGGGCTGCGCTGAGCTTGCCGCTGGTCCACTTGTCGACCGTGTTGCGCAGCGCGGTCAGCGAGAAGGGCTTGGCCAGGTAGTCGTCCATGCCCGCGGCCATGCAGGTCTCGCGGTCGCCGGGCATCGCGTTGCCGGTCAGGGCCACGATGGGGACGCGGCGTCCCTCGGGCTCGGCCTCGCGGATGGCGCGCGCCGCTGCCAGCCCGTCCATGACCGGCATCTGGCAATCCATGAGGATCAGCACCAGCGACGGATCGCTCGCGACGCTCACGCCTTCGCGGCCGTTCGACGCGGTGATGACGTCGAAGCCCATCATCTCGAGCATGGTGCGCGCCATTTCCTGGTTGACCTGGTTGTCCTCGACCACCAGCGCGCGTCCGCGCGAGCCACGGGCCGGCAGCGCGCGCACGCTCATGCTGTGCGCGGCGTCCGGGGTGGAGATGGCGTCGAGCAGGTCCGGCGTGCACAGCGGCTTGATCAGCGTGCGCGTGGCGCCCGCCAGCGGGCGTACCTCGGCATCGGGCGGCATCAGCACGATCACTTCGAGCTGGCGCGCGCCCGCCGCCGCGCGCAGCGCTGCGACCGCCTTCTCGACGTTCTCGACGCTGCGCGACTCGAGCGTCACGCGCACCGACCTGGCCTGGCTTCCGAGCTGACGCAGGGCTTCGAGCGCCTGCGGCAGGGATTCCGCGCTCGCCACCAGCGCGCATTCGCCGGCGAGCGCATCGCGCGCCGCCTGTTCGATGACCGGGTGCAGTCCCACGACCAGCGCGGCGCGATCGACGGCGGGCGCGCGCGGCGTTGCGTTGGCGCTTCCCGCCAGGTCGACCGGAATGGTGAACGCAAAGCGGCTGCCGCGCCCGGGCTCACTGGCGAGTTGCATGGTGCCGCGCATGAGCTCGACCAGCTGCCGGCAGATGGCGAGGCCCAGTCCCGTACCGCCGAAGCGGCGCGTGACGCTGCCGTCCGCCTGCTCGAAGGCGCCGAAGATGCGCTGCTGCTCGTCGGGGGGAATACCGATGCCGCTGTCGGTCACGGAGAATTCCAGCTGGTTGCAGCTTCCCGCCGGCACAGTGACCGCGACCAGCACCGCGCCCGACTCGGTGAACTTGAGGGCGTTGTTGATGAGATTGCCGAGCACCTGTCGCAGGCGCAGCGCGTCGCCGTGCACGATGGCCGGCACGCCGCGCCCGAGGTGCGCGGCGAGGTCGAT
>DASUGK010000183.1:0-8247 GCA_036274075.1 Steroidobacteraceae bacterium
GACCTCCTCATGCTCCACTGGACCGCCTGGGAACGCGGCGTGAAGTCCCTCTACTACTGCCGCAGCAAAAGCGTCCAACGCGCCGGCTTCGCCGGCGTAGAAGCCGACAACACCCGCGCCTGGCCCAAGAAGCCGATCGGCACGGAAACCGACGAAACCAAATACGACGAGTGCCTGGCTTGCCAATGAACCTGTTGCAACTGCGACGGATGCGAGAAACCGATCACCGGCGGCGCGCAGGCACTCGTCTTGGCGCGCGATCTCGCTTGAGCGCGCCGCCGAGACTTGAGCCTGCGCGTCCCTGGCGCGATACGTCTCGAATCCAGATCCCTTCTTGAGTCCTTCACAAAGCACATACGCCATGCAAATCGACCTCATCACGATTCCCGGCCTCCTCACGCCCTCGAAGTCATACAAACCATTCCGCTATCCGTGGGCCATCGAATACTGGCGCCGCCAGCAACAAATCCACTGGATGCCCGAAGAAATCCCGTTAGGCGAAGACTGCAAAGACTGGAACACCCGCCTCACCGGCGCCGAACGCAACCTCCTGACCCAGGTGTTCCGCTTCTTCACGCAATCCGACGTGGAAGTGCAGGACAACTACATGGAGCGCTACGCGCGCGTGTTCCGCCCCACCGAGATCAAGATGATGCTGGCGGCCTTCGCCAACATGGAGACCGTGCACATCGCGGCCTACGCGCTGCTGCTGGAAACCCTCGGCATGCCGGACAGCGAGTTCACCGCGTTCATGGACTACGCCGCCATGCGCGACAAGCACGACTATCTACAGGGCTTCGGCGTCGCGACCCACGGCGAGGTGCTGCGCACGCTGGCCATGTTCGGGGGATTCACCGAGGGCCTGCAGCTGTTCGCGAGCTTCGCCATCCTGTTGAACTTCCCGCGGCACAACAAGATGCGCGGCATGGGCCAGGTGGTTTCGTGGAGCGTGCGCGACGAGACCCTGCACTGCGAGGGCATCATCCGGCTGTTCCACGCCTTCGCGCAGGAAACCGGCGCACTCACCGGCACGGTGCGCGACGACATCGTCGACTGCGCGCGAACCGTCGTGACGCTCGAGGATCGCTTCGTCGACCTCGCATTCGAGCTCGGACCGGTCGAAGGACTCTCCGCCCCGGAAGTGAAGCAGTACATCCGCTACATCGCCGACTGGCGCCTGAAGCAGCTCGGCCTGCCGCAGCTCTACGGCGTGAAGGAGCATCCGCTGCCGTGGCTCACGGAGATCCTCAACGGCGTGGAACACGCCAACTTCTTCGAGACCCGCGCCACCGAGTACGCCAAGGCCGCGACCGGCGGCGCGTGGCATGGACACGAAGGCGCCTGGGGATTGTTCGACCGGCGCGTCGCGCGCCGCGGGCAGCTCGACCTGATCGGCGGGAGGGACGCCAACTAGCGGTCACTGGCCCATGCGGATGCCATGCCGTCCGCACGGGACCTGGCAGGTGCCGTTCACCTCGATTTCGACGGCGAATCTCTCGGCCATGAGCCGCGTCACCAGCGGATGCAGCGCATAGGGTTCGAAGCGCGCGGGCTCGCGCACCGGGGCCTCGATGCGCAGGTCGTAACGCGGTGACACCATCCAGAAGTCGCGCGGATCGGATTCGCCTTTGGGAATCATCTGGTTGATGAACACGGCACCCGGCGTGACGTCGAACGCCAGCGCCACGAGCTCCTGCAGGTTGGCATTGCGGATCGACACGCCGCGGTCATCGGCGATCACGCGCGTACGCGTGCCCATGCCGGGCGCAGCCACCGTCATCACCAGGTGCGCGTTGCGCAGCGCCTGCAGGTTGGCATTCATGTCCGCGTGACGTCGCTGCCGGTCCGCCACCGCGCCGCTGGCCAGCGCCGCCGCCACGATGCATTGCGCCAGCAACGTGAGCGCCGCGGCCTTGGAGAAACCCACCGGCCGCGCGCGCGGCTCGCCGTCCGTCTCTTCCTCGCTGGATTCCCAGCGCGCCAGCGCACGCTCGAAACGCCAGCGTTGCACGACGGCATGCGACCACGCCGCGCTGATCGCCATCATGAATCCGCAGGCAGCCAGCGCCGCGCCGCCTGACAACGACACCGTCTGCGCGGGCGCCAGCCATGGCTTGAGCTCGGCGATGAGCGCAATGATCCACGCCGGCGCCGGGTCGGACGGGCGATCCACCGGGAATCCCAGCCACGTGCCGATGGCATACAGCAGCGAGAACGGCACGACGAACTTGAGTGCCGCCACCGACCACAGCCACAGGCGAAGGCGCGCCGGGTTGCGGCGCAGGAACAGCAGCGCCAGGGCGATCAGCAGCAGGCAGAGCCACGACTGCCACAGGTGATCGACGAGCCAGGCCATCACGGATGCGGCCGGCGGTTGTCGGTCATGGCCAGCGCGCGCGGACCGCAGGGATCCTGGCAACGCTGGTTGACGTGCAGCTCCAGGTTGAATCGCTGTGCCAGCAGCTTGTTGACGGCGCCGCGCAGCGCCAGCGGCTCGAACTCCTCGGGATCGGTGACGCCGCCATCGACCAGCGCGCGGATGTCGTACCGCGGCGAGTCCAGCATTCCTCCGCCGCCCGTGACCACGTGAGCGTCCACGCCGTAGGCGAGCGCGATCAGCTCGCGCAGCGAGGTATTTCGAATGGTGACTTCGTTGCCCGTGGCGCTGACGCGCGCGTGCTCCGCGCCGGGCGCATCGGCGGCCACGTCAAGCGCGATGCGCGCATCCCGCAACGTGCGCGCATTGGCTTGCGCCAGCTCGTGCCGCCGCGCCGCATCGTCGAGTGCGCCGGCCAGCAGCGGGCCGGCGGCGATCAGCACCGTGGACACCGAGAGCGCGAAGGCCTTGATGAATCCCAGCGAGACGGGCGCGCTGCCCTTCAGGATGTCGCGGATGCGCTGGGTCAGGTCGCCGGCCAGCGCCGCCACCGCGTGTTTCGAATGCACGGTCGCGCAATGCCGGCAGACCGCGAGGATGCCGGCGGCGTATTCGCCCGGGTCGTGGCCGCCGGCGATCACCGCCTCGTCGCAGGCGCGCTCACGCTCCTCGCGCAGTTGCCGCCCGATGAACCAGACCAGCGGGTGAAACCAGAACAACGTCTCGACGAGGTGATGGACATTCGCCTTGAGATTGTCGCGCCGCGCGATGTGCTCGCGTTCGTGCGCGAGTACCGCCTCGAGCTCCGCGCGCGGCAACCTCCCGAGCAGCGCGGCCGGCAGCAACACCACCGGGTGGATCACGCGCGCCACGGAGGGTTCGATGTCCGCATCCGTGACATACGTGTCCGGTGATGCGCCCGGCGCCGGCCACGCCGCCCTGGCAATCAGGGTCGCGGCACGCCAGCCGCGCAACCAGCGCTGCGCGAGCCACGAGACTCCGAGGATCCACACGCCCAGCAATGCCGGCAGCAAACCAGCGGGCAGCTGCGCCGCCGCGCCGCCCACGCTCAGTGCCGGTGACACCACCGGGGTCGCGGCGCCGACCGCCGCGACGAACAAGGATGGCTGGGACTCCACGGGGGAGAAGAGCCCGGCCTCGGCCCCCAACAGGTGGAGCGCCGAAAACGGCACCAGGAACTTGAGCGAGGCGAGCTGCCACAACCAATGGCGTACCGCGGCGGAATTGGCGCGCATCGCCAGCGTGACCGACCAGACCGCTGCGCAGAACAGCGTCGATTGCCACAGGTGGTCGATCAGCGCGCGGATCATCTGGTCCTGTCTCCCGGGGAAGTCTTCGCGCGGTGGGCCTGCAGCAGCTTCTGCGCGTCCTCGATGTCCTCGCGGGAAATCTTGCCCATCTCGACCAGGTGCGCCATGACGGGGCGAGCGTTTCCGCCGAACAGGCCCAGCAGCTCCTTGAGCAGGCGCGTCTGTACCGACGCGCGCGACGTCGTGGCCTCGAACACGTGGGCGTTGCCTATCTTCTTGGTACGGCGCACGGCGCCCTTGGCTTCGAGCCGGTAGATCATGGTCTGCACCGTGGTGTAGGCCGGCTTGTCGCGCTTCGCCACGGCCTCGTGGATCTCGCGGATGGAGCAGGCACCGCGGCTCCAGAACTCGGACATGATGCGAAGCTCGAGTGCGCTCAACTTGGGTTCGGCCACGGAATCTCCTTCACTACTGCTGTGGTCGAGTCTATGACAGGTGTAGTAGAGGCCGCAAGGCGGATTTGCCGCGCGTCAGGGCATTCGCCATATTGCGCGGCAGCGAAGGGGGAGGTCATGAAGTACCCGAAATTCCTGGTTGTCCTGGTCGGGCTGGGTGCCTTTGCAGGCGCCGCCGAACCCGCAAAGGCGCCGGCGGCCGGTACGGCCACCGCGGTCTCGCTCGCGCAGACCGCACTGCACGGCATGCTTTCGCTGCTTCAGCGCGGAGGCGGGGGCATGCAAGGCACTCCGGAGGCCATGGCCTGCGCCCGCAAGATCCCCGCGGCAAAGCTCGCGCCCGTGTTCCTGGAGGCGATCGACAAGGAGTTCACCGAGGCCGAGCGGCGCGAGCTCGATGCGTTCTCCTCCTCGAGCGCCGCGGCCAAGGCACGGCGCCTCAGTGAAATCGAAGGCGACCGCAATCGTGGCATCGCGACTCCCGGCGAAGCGCCGCGTCTCACCGCGGAGGAAGCCAGGCAGCTTTCGGATTTCGACGACAGCGCACTGAGCCGCCGCCTGTACATGCTGTCGGAGAGCTCGCCCGCACTGCGCTCACGGGCCAACACGCGCATGGTCGAACTGCTGGAGGGCTGCGGCTTCCGCTAGCCGGGTTCGTCTACTGCGTCGTGCGGCTCGTGCGGCGCGGCAGGTCTTCCGCGCGCCGCCCGCGGAAATCGGCGACGCGATTGCGGCCGCCTTCCTTGGCCGAATACATCGCGGCGTCCGCGGCGTCGAACAGGCTTTCGGGCGTCTTGAAATCGCCGTCGGCCAGCGAGGCGTAGCCCACGCTGATGGTGATGCGCAGCGCGTCGCTGCGGGCCGTTTCCACGTTGGAGCGCAACCGCTCGGCGATGGCGGCTGCCGACTGTGAGTCTGTGCCCGGCAGGATCATGCAGAACTCGTCGCCGCCGTAACGGCAGGCGAGCACCGGCTTGCGTGCGTGCCGGCGCAGCGCCGATCCCACCAGCTTGATGGCCTCGTCGCCGAGCGCGTGGCCGTGCTTGTCGTTGTAGGCCTTGAAGTTGTCGATATCGAGCATGAGCAGCGACAGCGGCCGGTTCTCCTGCCGCGCCAGCGCGTACTCGACGGGCAGCCGGTCGTCGAACAATCGCCGGTTGCCGAGCAGGGTCAATGGATCGGTGCGGCTCTGGTGCTTGAGCTCGTTCATGCGATGACTGAGTGTCATCGACAGCAGGATCATCTCGACCAGCGCGCCCACCTGCCAGCTGTGCTGGCTCATGAAGGTGTGCGGCACCAGGCCGAAGTTCTTGAGCAGGAAAATCACCGAGCCGCAGAGGAACGCGCCCCAGGCGATGACATAGAAACGCGCCGGCCGCGAGCCCGCGAGCAGGCTCACGATGCCGAGCGTGATCATGAAGATCACCGAGATGAGGATCAGGAAGGTGACCGGCCGGATCAGCGTCGCGTAGGCGACGAACGGCGAGAGCGCGATGCCGAGCACCCCCAGGACCTGCAGCACGCGCGCCACGCGGAACATGCGCGGCGTGTAGTCGCGCGAGCGCAGGATGGTGGTCGAGAACTGCAGCGCGGTGACCAGCGCGAAGTTCAGCAACATGATCAGGCAGACGTTGGCCCAGCGCGGGCTGTCGGGCCAGAAGTACTGGAACGCAAAGCCGGTGTTCACCGTCATGTAGACGCCGAACGTCGCCACGTAGGCGAAATAGGCGAGGAACGCCTGGTCGCGCACCGCGACGAACACCAGGCCGCTCCACACCAGCAGCATGAGCACGCAGCCGAAATACATGCCGTAGGCGAGTTGCTCGCGGCTCAGCGCGGCGGCCAGCTCGTCGGGACCGAGCAACGACAGGTTGATGTCGACGGGACCCTGCGAGGCATAACGCAGGTAGACGGTGCGCACGCTGCCGGGCGGCAAGGTCAGCGGGAACAGGAAGTCGCGGTGCGCCACGGCGCGCGTCCCGAATGGCGTCCGGTCGCCGGTCGCGTGCACCTTCCAGCCATCGCCGGCCTGCTCGTACATCGTCAGCGAGTCGATGAGCGGGTAGCCCTGGCGCAGGTAGACGAGTCGCTGCTGGCCTCCCGCGTTGCGCAGCGTGAGACGCACCCACCAGGCCGACGCCGAGAAACCGACGTTCGTGGTTTCGGGCGTGGCCGCGACGAATCCCGAATCCGCGGGAGCGCGGCTGACGTTTTCGATGTCGAGCGTGCCTTGCGCGTCTTCCAGCAGCTGCACCGCCGTGCTCAGCGAGGGCACCCGCACGGATTGGTCGTCGCGGATGGTCACGGTCTCCAGCAACGAATCCGCGCGGACCGCGAACGCCGCGCTAACTAACGCGAGGACGAACGGCCACTTCGTCCCCCGAAAACTTGCAACGCGCGCGCGCCCGTACACAATCGCCATCCTGCCGCAAACTGGATTGTTTGGAGTATGCGACAGATTGTGCAGGGAGTAACGCGATGCGTCGATTGCTGAAGTGGGTTTTCAGCCTCGCGGCGCTGGCCGTCGCGGCCGCCGTGGGTGTCTTCGCATGGTTCGTGTGGTGGCCGGTGCATTCGATCCCGGCGCTCGAACCCGTCGACGAGTATGTCTGGCTCGACCAGGGATGGGGCAGTGAGCAGGACGCGGCGCTGCGGCAGCGCTACTACTACACGGCGCAGGGAACGGCCATGCCGCAGGGAGCGTCGGCGGGCGCGGTGCGCTACGACTGGTTCGTGAATCTCGAACTGCCGCTGTCGGAAGAACGTTTCGCCGCGCCGGCGCACATGCGCAAGTACCGTTTCGTGGTCGATCCCACGCCCACCGCGGACAACCCGCACCAGCTGCCCGTGGGCTTCGCGCATCATTTCGATGCGGCCATCGGCGAAGAAGTGCTCGACATCACCTGCGCGGCCTGCCACACGGGCGAGATCCACGTGACCCGCGACGGCCGCACGCGCGCCATCCGCATCGACGGCGGCCAGGCCATGCACGCCTTCACCGACATGGGACGCGGCGATTTTGCGCCGGTGCTGCTGGCGTCGCTGCTCAACACCTGGGCCAGCCCGTCGAAGTTCGACCGTTTCGCGCACAAGGTCCTGGGATCGGACTATCCAAAGGGCAAGTCCGAACTGCGCCGCTCACTGCGCGCCTCGTTCACCGCGATGCTGCGCGCCGGCCAGAACAACCCGCTGCGGCGGCTGTACCCGGTGCACGAGGGGTTCGGCCGCACCGATGCACTCGGCCGCATCGGCAACACGGCGTTCGGCGACCATCTCTCCAAGTCTAACTACCAGGTGGGTGACGCGCCGGTGAGTTATCCCCACCTTTGGAACATCTGGAAGTTCGACTGGGTGCAGTACAACGGCTCGGTGGCGCAGCCGCTGGCGCGCAACGTCGGCCAGGCGCTGGGCGTCGGCGCCGTGACGCCGCTGCTCGACGACGAGGGCAGGCCGCTGCCTCCCGAGGCGCGCTATCGCAGCTCGGTGGACATCGCGGGGCTGGTGCGCATCGAGCACGCGCTGCAGCTGCTGCGGCCACCCGCCTGGCCCGAAGACCTGCTGGGCCCGGTCGACCAGGCCAGGGCGGCGCGCGGCGAAGTCCTGTTCAAGCAACGCTGCCAGGAGTGCCACGGACCGCACGTGGCCGAACCCGCGCGCCAGCAGGCCGCGGCGCCGCTCAAGCCCTCGGCCGATCTCGAGTGGCGCATCGAGGTGATCCCGCTGGATCACATCGGCACGGATCCCACCGCGGCCATGCGTTTCATGGAGCGTCGCTACGACCTCTCGGCCACCGGCCTCACGAACCAGGATCTTCAGGCTGCATTGCGCCCATTGATGACCCGCTCACTGCTGCGCGACGTACGCTTCCGCCTCGCGGAGGTCGTGCGCCTGCGCACCGAGTCGAACGCGCCGCTGGGCGAGTTGCCGGCGCTGCTCGCGGCGTACCCGGATCCCGATGCCACGGCGGCACTGGCCGTGCCGGCCCGATCCTTTGCGGCCATCGATGCCGCATTGTCCGCGCTGCTGCCCGCGCCCCCGGTCGTGCCCGACGCCGAGCCCGAGGACGTGCTCGGCTGCGGACTCGACTGCCACACGCTGATCCTGCTGTGGGACCTGCGCCAGGGAACGCGGAACATCGGTCAAC
>DASUGK010000184.1:0-36301 GCA_036274075.1 Steroidobacteraceae bacterium
GGTGTGGATCGAGCCCTCGTTGCGCGAACACGCGCAGTCGCTGGGATACACGGTGGTCGACGCGGCCACGGTGATCGCCACGCACCTGTCGCACCTGATCCAGACGCATGCGCACGAGCTCTTCGGCCACGAGGAGGCCGAACAGCTCATGAAGACGCTGGCCAAGACCTCGCCGAAGCTGGTGGAGGAACTCATTCCCAAGGTGCTGCCGCTGGCCACCGTGGTGCGCGTCATGCAGGGCCTGCTGGCGGAACGGGTGCCGATCCGCAATGTCCGGGCGATCGTCGAGGCGCTGGCGGAGGCCGGCCCGCGGACCCAGGACACGCAGACGCTGATCTCGCAGGTCAGGGTTGCCCTGGGTCGGCAGATCGTCCAGGACATCGTCGGCCTGGCCGAAGAGTTGCCCGTCATCACACTTGAGCCGGAACTCGAGCGACTTCTGTCAAACGGGCTCACGAATTCCGGCGCCAGCCCCGGTCTGGAGCCCGGGCTGGCAGAGCGCTTGCAACGAGGTCTGCAGGAAGCCGCCATGCGTCAAGAACGTGGCGGTGAGCCGGCGGTGTTGCTGACACCCCCGGCGCTGCGCGCAGCGCTGGCGCGGTTCTTCCGGGTGAGCGTGCCGGGACTGCACGTGCTCGCCTGGAACGAACTGCCCGACAACCGCAAGGTGCGCATGGTGACCGCGGTGGGAAGCCGATAGGGAGCGAGAAGTTAGATGAGAATCCAGAGATACATCGCGAAGGACATGCGCAGCGCGCTCGCGCAGGTGCGCGAGGGGCTGGGCCCCGACGCGGTCATCCTGTCCTCGGGACGCGTGGGCGCGGAGGTCGAAGTGGTCGCGGCCATCGACATGGAAGTGGCGCGCGCCGTCGAGAGCGCGCCGCCCGCGAGCCGCTACGACGAAATGCGCCGCGAGACCGCGCGCGAAGCCGCCCGCGAGGCCGCGCCCCGCCAGGTCGAGCCGCGCGCCGAAATCCGCCACGCGGAACTGCTGAAACGCCGCAGCTCCTCGCAGCTGTCGGAGGAAATCGCGCCGGCCCCAATGACTTCGCATGCACCAGCGGCCGTGCAGGCTGCCGAGCGCATCGCCGCGCAGGATGCGCTGGCCAACGAGATGAAGGACATGCGCCGCATGCTCGAGTCGCAGCTCGCGACGCTGGCGTGGAACGACATGTCGCGCCGCTCGCCGGTGCAGGCCGCGATGCAGAAAGAGCTGGCGCAGCTCGGCATCACGCAGGATCTCGCCAATTCACTGGTGCGCAAGATTCCCGGCGAGCTCGGATTCTCGGCGGCGCGCCGCTTCGCGCTCGCCACCGTCGCGCGCACCATCCAGACCACCGGCGATCGCTGGCTGGAGCAGGGTGGCGTGGTGGCCTTCGCCGGTCCCGCCGGCGCCGGCAAGACCACGCTGCTCGCGAAACTCGCGGCGCGCTGGGTGTTGCGCCATGGGCCGCGCCGCGTGGCGCTGGTGTCGGCCGACGCCGTGCGCATCGGCGCGCACGAACAGATGCACATGCTGGGCCGGCTGCTCGGCATCACCACTCACAATGTCTACGACGTCGCCGAGCTGCCCGAGCTGCTTTACGAACTGCGCGGTTGCCAGTTCGTGATGATCGACACCGCGGGCGCGAGCCCGCGCGATCCGGAGCTCGCGCGCCGACTGCGCCTGCTGAACCAGATGCAGGCCAGCATCCAGACCGCGCTGGTGCTGCCGGCCAGCACCCAGGCCGGTGCCATCGACGAAGTCGTGCAGCGCTTCGCGCTCGCCAGGCCCACGGCCTGCTGCATCACCAAGGTGGACGAGGCCGTGAACCTCGGCGGCATCCTGTCGGCGCTGGTGCGCCACAAGCTGCCGGCCGCCTACATCAGCGACGGGCAACGCGTGCCGGAAGACCTGCACGCGGCGCGTTCCCATGTGCTCGTGAGCCGCGCGGTGGAGATCGCCACGCGTAATGGCTCGAGCGCCGACGACGAAGTCATGCAGCGGCGCATTGCCGGAGCGAAGCATGTCCGCAAGTAAGAAGAACAACGCGACCCTCGACAGCGCCACGCGCGCCGCCAACGCCAACCCCGTGCAGGTGGTGGCCGTGACCGGCGGCAAGGGTGGCGTGGGCAAGACCACGGTGGCCGTGAACCTGGCCGCCTCGCTGGCCTCGCGCGGCAAGGAAGTCATGCTGCTCGACGGCGACCTGGGCCTCGCCAACGTCGACGTGTTCCTCGGTCTCACGCCGCGCCTGACGCTGGCTGACGTGATCGCCGGCACCTGTTCCCTCGAAGAAGTAGTTCTCGACGCACCGCAGGGCTTCAAGGTGGTGCCGGCCGCGTCCGGCATCGCGCAGCTCGCCGAGCTCGACACGCTCACGCACCTCGGGCTGGTGCGCGCCTTCGGCGACCTGTCGACGCGCCTGGACTTCCTGGTGGTCGACACCGCGCCGGGCATCGCCGGATCGGTGCTGCAGTTTTCGCAGGCCGCGCAGCAGGTGCTGGTGGTGATCTGCGACGAGCCTGCGTCGCTCACCGACGCCTACGCACTCATCAAGATCCTTTCGCGCGACCACGGCGTGCGGCAGTTCCGCGTGGTCGCCAACCAGTCGCGAGGCCGTGGACTAGGACAAGCCCTGTTCCAGCGATTCGAGCGCGTGGCCACGCGTTTCCTGTCGGTGGAGCTGGATTATGTCGGCGAGATTCCCGAGGACGCGTTCCTGCGCCGCTCGATCCGTGAACAGCGTCCCGTTGTGACGGCGTACCCATCGTGCCCCGCGGCCATGGCGCTCAAGACGCTGGCGCTGCGCGCCGATATGTGGCCCATAGCTGAGGGGCCGAGAGGCAACGTGGAGTTCTTCGTCGAGCGCCTGATCAGACGTCCGTCGGTGCGGCTCGAGGTGGTCCGATGACCGTGAGCGCGTACAGCCAGCGCGCCAGCGCCCGGGATACCGAGCAGCTGGTGATGCGCCATGCCGAACTGGTCAAGCGCATCGCCTACCACCTGGCGGGACGCCTGCCCGCGTCGGTGGAGGTCGACGACCTCATCCAGGCCGGCATGCTGGGCCTGCTCGAGGCGGCAGCCAACTATTCCGCGGGGCGCGGCGCGAGTTTCGAGACTTACGCCGGCATCCGCATCCGGGGCGCGATGCTCGACGGGCTGCGCAAGCTCGACTGGGCGCCGCGCTCGGTGCATCGCAAGGCGCGCGCGGTGGCGAATGCCATCCGCGAGCTGGAGGCCGAGATCGGCCGCGAGGCGCGCGACACGGACGTCGCCAACAAGATGGGCGTGAGCCTCGACGAGTACCACAAGATCGTCGAGGACGCGGCGGGTTGCCAGGTCGCCAGCCTCACCACCGAGGAGGGCGAGATCAACGCCACCGATCCGGACGCGGACCCGTTCCGCGACGTGATCGACGAACGTTTTCGCTCCGCGCTGGCGGAGGCGATCGAAGGGCTGCCCGAGCGCGAGCGCACGGTCATGTCCCTGTACTACGACGATGAGCTGAATTTGAAGGAGATAGGTGCGGTGCTCAAGGTGAGCGAGTCCCGCATCTGCCAGATCCACGGGCAGGCGCTGTCGCGATTGCAGGCGCGCCTCTCCGGTTGGCGCGACAGACTGTGATTTTGCGAGAGGAGAGCCGAACGTGAGCAACAACATGAAAATTCTGGTGGTCGACGATTTCTCGACCATGCGCAGGATCGTCAAGGGCCTGCTCGGCGAGCTCGGCTACAACGACGTCACCGAGGCCGACGACGGCAACACGGCGCTGCCGCTGCTCAAGGGCGGGAACTTCGACTTCCTCATCACCGACTGGAACATGCCGGGCATGCCCGGGCTCGACCTGCTGAAGGCGGTGCGCGGCGACGCCAAGCTCGCCAAGCTGCCGGTGCTCATGCTCACCGCCGAGGCCAAGCGCGAACAGATCATCGAAGCAGCGCAGGCCGGCGTCAGCGGCTACGTCATCAAGCCCTTCACCGCCGCCACGCTCAAGGAAAAGATCGACAAGATCCTTGCCAGCAAGGCCGCGGCCTAGTTGGGGCGTCATGTCTCAGGACGACTCGCTCCAGCAGCGTTACCGCTCGCATGTCGACGACCTGTCGGGTGCGCTCGCGGCCGATGACGAGGCGGCGTTCCGCAGCGCCTTCGAACGCCTGCGCTCGCAGCTCAACGTCGAGCTCAATCCCGAACTGAAACGCATCACCGCCGACGCGCAGTCGGCGCTGCGCCGTTTCCGCGAACAGGCACGCCTCGAAGTGCTGGCCGACCAGGAAGTGCCGGATGCGCGCCGGCGCCTGGCGCACGTGGTCAAGCTCACCGAGGAGGCCGCGCATCGCACGCTGGACCTCGTCGAGCAATCCACGCCGCTGGTGGACCGCATGTCGGTCGAGGCGGCGCAGCTGCTGGAAGAGTGGGGCCTGCATGGCTCGCGCCAGCTCGCCGTGCAGACCCTGTGGCCGGAGCGCGCCACGGAAAGCCTCGAGCGCGCGGTGCGCGACACCGAGCGCGTGCGCCGCTACCTGTCGCAGATGCTGCTGGCGCAGGGTTACCAGGACCTTTCCGGGCAGATCATCAACGCCGTCATCAAGCTGGTGATCGAGCTCGAGACCGTGCTAGGTGAGCTCGTGGCGCTCGCCAACGGCGAGGACACGCGCCGCATGCCGGCGCTCAAGCTCGAGGAGATGCAGGCGACTGCGGAGCTGCGCCGCGGCATCGGCCCGTCCGTGCCGGGCACGTCGGATGGCGGCATCGTCAGCGGCCAGGAAGACATCGACGCGCTGCTCGCGAGCGTCGCGGGCGGGAAGTAACGCGTGGACATCCTGTCCGCAATCGGCTTCCTGCTGGCGCTGTGCGCGGTGCTGGTGGGCGCCGTGCTCAAGGGCGCGGGCATCCATGCGTTGCTGTCGGCCGCGGCGTTCATGATCGTCGTGGTCGGCACCTTCGCCGCGATTTTCATCCAGACGCCGCTGGCGGTGTTCAAGCACGCCATGAGCCGCTTTTCGTGGGTGATCAAGCCGCCGCCGACGCAGGCCGAGGAACTCATCCGCAAGATCGTCGAGTGGAGCACCATCGCCCGCAAGCAGGGCCTGCTGGGGCTGGAGCCGCTCATCGAGAAGGAAGAGGACACATTCGTGAAACGTGGCCTGCAGCTGGTGGTCGACGGCGGCGAGCCGGATGCCATCCGCGCGATTCTCGAGGTCGAGGTTGGCGTGCGTGAACATGCCGATACGCGCGCGGCGAAAGTGTACGAGGGCATGGGCATCTATTGCCCGACGCTCGGCATCATCGGCGCGGTGCTGGGACTCATGGCGGTCATGCAGAACCTGGCCGATCCTTCAAAGCTGGGCCAGGGCATCGCCGCGGCCTTCACCGCCACCGTGTACGGCATCGGCCTCGCCAACCTGTTCTTCCTGCCCGTGGCCGGCAAGCTCAAGGGCATCGTCGCCGAGCAGACCCAGGTGCGCGAGATGGTGATCGAAGGCGTGGTCTCCATCGTCCTCGGCGAAAACCCCCGCGCCATCGAATCCAAACTCCATGGCTACCTCCACTAATGGCGCGGAAGAAGAAACATGAGGAGCATGCGAACCACGAGGCGTGGGCCATTCCGTATGGCGACCTGATCACGCTGCTGCTGGCGTTCTTCGTGGTGATGTACGCCATCTCCTCGATCAACGAGGGCAAGTTCCGCGTGTTGTCGGACTCGCTGAGCGCGGCGTTCCGCGGGCAGCCGCGCACGCTCGAGCCCGTGCAGGTGGGGCAGAAGACGCGCGGCTCGGGCGCCGACATCGCCATGACCATCGTGCAGCAGTCGATGATCGATGGACAGCCGCGCAAGCTGCTCGAGGCCATCCCGGTCAACAGTCCCGACGAAGCGGGCGCGGGCCCGGCGCCGTACCCCGGCGCAGGCCGCACCGGCCATGCGCAACCCCTCCCGCTCGACCACCCGGCCGCACAGCAACTCGCGCGCGTCGCCGACGAGCTCGAGAAAGCCTTGCAGTCGCTGGTGGACGCCAACCTGGTGGCCATTCGCCGCCACGAATTCTGGCTGGAAGTGGAAGTCAAAACCGACATCCTGTTCGCGAGCGGCGAAGCCAACCTCTCCGACAAGGCCATTCCCGCGCTCGACGCGCTGGCGGCCACGCTCAACAAGTATCCGAACCCGGTGCGCGTCGAAGGCCACACCGACAACCGGCCGATCAACACCCGCTACTACCCGTCGAACTGGGAGCTGTCCGCGGCTCGCGCCGCGAGCGTGGTGCATCGCTTCGCCCGCTCCGGCATGAACCCGGACCGGCTCTCGGTCATCGGCTTCGGCGAATACCGCCCGGCGCAGCCCAATGCGACCGCCGCCGGCCGCGACGCGAATCGCCGCGTGGTCATCGTCATCCTCGCCGGCGAAGGTACGCCGGCTCCGTCCGACGCCGCCGGGGTTGTTAGCCAGGCGGGCGAGGGCGACGCGGCCGCCGCCGCGCCGGAGCTGCCCCCGGATGCATTGCCCAGCGATGTGCAATCGACCGAGTCCAACCCTTCTCCCGTGAACGAGATCACACGACCGGCAAAGGCGTCTGGCACGGAACCTGCTCCTCTACCCCTGAGTGTAGGAGCAGGTGCCGGAATTCCGGCGCAGGAGTGAGTTCGTGGAAACGGATCTGTCGATCTGGCTGACCAGCGGTCGGGCCCTGGGTCTCTTTGCGGCATTCATCTGCTTCGCCTGGGCGCTGCGGCGCATGCGGCGCGAATCCGCCGAGCAGCTCCAGCGCGTGACCGACGAATTGCGGCGCGCCCGCGCCGAAACCCACGTGTTGTCGGAGCGTGTCGCCGCGCTGGCGACGCTGGTCGCCGCCATCCCGGCCCGCGTCGAACAACGTCCCGTCGAGGCGCCACGCGCGCCGCGCCGCGATGCCTCGCCCATCCGCAGCTACGAGACCGCCCGCCGCCTGGCGCGCTCCGGCGCCACCGTGGCGGAGATCGCCGCCACCAGCGGCCTTCCCGACTCAGAGGCCCGCTTACTACAACGCCTGCACGGCGCTGAATCGCAGCGCGAAAGCGTTGCCTGAATGAAACGCAAATCACGCGCTGTGAAGCGCATCTCATCAACCGGCAAGGCCCGTCGGCCGAAACAGTTAGTCGAACAAAAAGCGCCGGAGATCAAGGAATTGCCCAAAACTGAACAGTTAGCCACGGCGCCTGCCGCGGGCGAAAAGCCTGTCGCCGGCCGCGTCGTGCTGGGCGCTTCCTGCACCATCCACGAAGCGCAGCAGCTGCGCGAGCAACTGCTGGCTCACGCCCAACTACCCGGACCGTACGAGATCGACGGCAGTGGCGTGCAGCACGTCGACACCGCCGGCGTGCAGCTCGTGGTCGCCTTCGCGCTCGACTGCCTCGAGCGCGGCATCAGCTACGCCTGGAAGGGCCGCTCGCCGGTGCTCGACGAGGCCATCCGCGTGCTGGGTGTCGGCGCCCTGCTCGAGAGCCCGGGCTGAGACGGATATGACCCTCGACCTCGCACAATTCCACGACACGTTCTTCGCCGAGAGCTCCGAAGCACTCGACTCGATGGAGAACGCGCTGTTGAAGCTCTCGGCCGGCGACGCCGACCTCGAGCTCATCAATACCATCTTCCGCGTGGCGCATTCCATCAAGGGCGGCGCCGCGACCTTCGGCTTCACCGAGGTGGCCGCGTTCACGCACACGCTGGAGACGCTGCTCGACCAGCTGCGCAGCGGCAAGCGCCGCGTCGAACCCTCGCTGGTGGACACGCTGCTGCAGTCGGGCGACGTCATGCGCGAGATGCTGCATGCCACCCAGCAGAAGCAGCCCATCGACAAGGCGCGCGTGTCCGCGCTGCACGCGGTCATCGAAGGCATCATGAATTCGGCGGGTAATGGCTCCGCGCCGGGTCCGGCGCCGGCCCCGGCCGCGCCCGCGCCGCTGGCCCTGCCGGCGGACGTGCGCAGCGGCTGGCGCATACATTTCATCCCCGGTCCCAAGCTGCTGCGCAATGGCAACGATCCGCTGCGCCTGCTGCGCGAGCTCGCGACGCTCGCGCCCTGCGAAGTCCGCGTCGACGCCAAGTGGATCCCGCCGCTCGCCGAGCTCGATCCCGAAGAGTGCCGCCTGTCCTGGCGCATCGAGCTCAACGGCCCGGTGAAGCAAGCGGCCATCAAGTCGGTGTTCGACTGGGTGGAAGGCGAGTGCGACCTGAACCTGGAGCCCTTCGGCCCCGCGGCGGAAACCGTGGCGTCGGCCGCACCCGTCGCCGGGACGGCCGCACCCGCCACAGCGGCTGCCGTGGAAATCCCCGACCCGGTGCCGGCCGCGGCCGTCGCGCCGCATGCCGACGAGGCGCACGTCGCCAAGACCAGCACCGCGAGCTCGCAGGCCGTGGCCTCGGCCGCGGCGCTGCCGTCGGCGGCCGCCGGCGAAGGCGGCTCGATCCGCGTCAGCATCGAGAAGATAGACGAGCTGCTGAACTCCGTGGGCGAGCTCGTGATCACGCAGTCGGTGCTGAGCCAGCTGGCGGCGCCGTTGCAAGGGGCCGAAGAGTTGCGCAGCGCGCTCAGCCAGCTCGAGCGCCACATGCGCGCGCTGCAGGAAAGCGTCATGCGCGTGCGCATGCTGCCCATCAGCTTCGTGTTCAACCGCTTCCCGCGCCTGGTGCGCGACCTGGGCCAGCGGCTCGGCAAGAAGATAGAACTGCGGCTCACCGGTGACACCACCGAGCTCGACAAGACCGTGCTCGAGAAGATCGGCGATCCGCTGGTGCACCTGGTGCGCAACGCCATCGACCACGGCATCGAGACGCCGGAAGTGCGCCTCGCCGCCGGCAAGCCCGCGCACGGCGTCATCGAGCTCAACGCCTACCACAAGGGTGGCAACGTGGTCGTCGAGGTCATCGACGACGGCGGCGGCCTCAAGCGCGAGAAGATCCTCGCCAAGGCGCGCGAGCGCGGCCTGGTGGGCGCCGACGAGGAGCTCTCCGAGGACCGCATCTTCAATCTCATCTTCGCGCCGGGATTCTCCACGGCCGACGTGGTCAGCGACGTGTCGGGCCGCGGCGTCGGCATGGACGTCGTGAAGCGCAACATCAACGAGCTCGGCGGCCACGTTCAAATCCATTCGACGCCCGGCAAGGGCAGCATGGTCAGGATCCGCCTGCCGCTGACCCTTGCCATTCTCGATGGCCAGCTGGCCCGGGTGGGCAACGAGGTCTACGTGGTGCCCATCGTCTCCATCGTCGAGACCATCCAGGTCAGGAAGGAGCTGGTGAGCTCGATCGCCGATCGTGCGCAGGTGTTCCGCCTGCGCGATGACTACCTGCAGATCGTGCGCCTGTACGAGCTGTTCGGTGTCGAACCCGAACACACCGACCTGGTCGACGGCCTGCTCATGATCGTCGAGGCCGACGGCCGGCGCGTGGGCCTGTTCGTCGACGAGCTGCTGTCGCAGCAGCAGGTGGTCATCAAGAGCCTCGAAACCAATTTCCGCCCGGTGGTCGGCCTCGCAGGCGCCACGATGCTGGGCGACGGCCGTGTCGCGCTGATCCTCGACGTGCCCGGTGTCATTTCACGTTCACAGGTTCAGGGACAACGTCGCGACTCGTCGTCGCGAGCTGCATAGGAAAGATTGATATGAAGATGTCGAGTTTCAGGGTCCGCACGCGTCTCATCGCAGGGTTCGCCCTGTTGTTGCTGATGACGGCGTTCATCGGCGTGCTGGGCGTGAGCGAGCTGTCCAAGCTCAACCACACCGTCGAGCAGCTGGCCACCAGCGACTGGGAGACCGCGCGCACCGCGATCTCGCTGCGTTCCAACATCCGCAGCATCGCGGCGCGGACCGCGGAGTTCCTGCTGGCCGATGCGGCTGCGCGTCCCGGCGTGCGCTCCAAGATGGAGGAAAACCGCGCCGCCATCGAGGAAAGCCTGCAGAAGATGTCGACCCTCGACACGGATTCCGCGGAGGCCGTCGAAGGCCTGCGCACCGTGGACGCGCGCCAGGCCGCGCTGCTGGCGCTCTCCGACCGCGTGACCAGGCTCGCCGAGGCCGGCAAGCAGGCCGAAGCCACGCGCATCTACCTCGACGAAATGCGCTCGCTGGTCGATGTGTCGCTCACCGACGCGCAGGCGCTGGTCAAGGTCCATGAATCCGACTTCGCGCGCACAGCCGAGGAAACCCGCGCCGAGTACACGGCCGCGCGCAGCAGCATTTTCGCGATGCTCGCCGGGGCGCTGCTGCTGGGCGTGGTGTTCGCCATCCTGCTGGCGCGCGGCATCGTCAACCCGCTGCGCAACGCGGTCGACGTGGCCGAGGCGGTCAGGCAGGGACGGCTCGACAATGTCATCGACACCACGGGCGAGGACGAAACCGGCCAGCTGCTGAATTCCCTGTCCGCGATGCAGGACGCGCTGCGCGCGCGCGACGTCAAGGACGCGGATTCGCGCGGCCAGATCGCCGCGATCCATCGCTCGCAGGCCGCCGCCGAGTTCGACATGGACGGCACCATTCGCGAGATCAACGAGAATTTCACCACGGTCACGGGCTACACGCGTGCCGAGGTCGCGGGCAAGCACCACAGCGTGATGGTCGAGCCGGCGCATGCCGCGGGTCCCGAGTACCGCGCGTTCTGGCAGAAACTGCAGCGCGGTGAGCCCGTCATCGGCAGCTTCAAGCGCATCGCCAAGGGCGGGCGCGAGATCTGGATGCAGGCCTCGTACAACCCGATCGCCGACATCCACGGCAAGCCCTTCAAGGTGGTGGAGTACGCCACCGACGTCACCGAGCAGATGGTGCGCAACGCGGACCATGCCGGCCAGCTGGCCGCCATCGACCGCGCCCAGGCCGTCGTCGAATTCGACATGGATGGCACGGTGCGCAAGATCAACGAAAACTTCGCGCGCGTCATGGGCTACAGCGCCGGCGAAGTCGTGGGCAAGCACCACAGCATGTTCGCCGACGCGGGCGTGGCCGGCAGCGCGGAGTACCGCGCCTTCTGGGCCAAGCTCAATCGCGGCGAGTACGAAGTCGGCACGTACAAGCGCCTCGGCAAGGGCGGACGCGAGATCTGGGTCCAGGCCTCGTACAACCCGATCGCCGATGCCAACGGCCGGCCGGTCAAGGTGGTCAAGTACGCCAGCGACGTGACGCCCGCCATGCACGCCCAGAACGCGTTGCAGGTGGCCGTGCAGCAGACGCAGGACACCGTGAAGTTCGCCATCGACGGCGATCTCACGCACCGCATCCCGATGGAAGGCAAGACCGGCGACCTCGAAGTGTTGTGCCGCGGCGTGAACTCGCTGCTCGAGTCCACCAGCGAACTGGTCAAGCGCGTCAAGGTCGCGAGCGGCGAAGTGCACATGGGCGCCGAGGAAATCTCGCGCGGCAATGCCAACCTGTCGCAGCGCACGGAAGAACAGGCCTCGAGCCTGGAAGAAACCGCCTCTTCGATGGAAGAGATGACGTCGACGGTCAAGCAGACCGCCGACAACGCCGGGCAGGCCAACCAGCTCGCCATGGCGGCGCGCGAACAGGCCGAGAAGGGCGGCGCGGTGGTGAACACCGCCGTCACGGCCATGGGCGCCATCAACGACGCGAGCAAGAAGATCGCCGACATCATCGGCGTGATCGACGAGATCGCCTTCCAGACCAACCTGCTGGCGCTCAACGCCGCGGTGGAAGCGGCACGTGCCGGTGAGCAAGGCCGCGGCTTCGCCGTGGTCGCCACCGAGGTACGCAACCTCGCCGGTCGCAGCGCCACGGCCGCCAAGGAAATCAAGGCGCTCATCCAGGACAGCGTCGCCAAGGTGGACGAGGGCAGCAAGCTGGTCGACGAGTCCGGCAAGACGCTGGGCGAGATCGTGCAGGCCGTGAAGAAGGTGACGGACATCGTCGCGGAGATCGCGGCGGCGAGCCGCGAGCAGTCGAGCGGCATCGAGCAGGTCAACAAGGCCGTGATGCAGATGGACGAGACCACGCAGCAGAACGCCGCGCTGGTCGAGGAAGCCGCGGCCGCCAGCCAGGCGATCGTCGAACAGGCGCAGGCGCTCAATTCCGTCGTCGCGCGCTACAACGTGGGCGCCGTCGGGATGCGCGCGCCGCGCGCCGAGCGTACCGAACGCCGTTCGAAGGATCGACCGTGGGCGAATCGCGGCGCCGCCGCGAAAGCCGCCGCCCCCGCACCGGCCAAGGCCGCGGCGGGTGGCTCCGAATGGAGCGAGTTCTGACATGAACACAGCACGATCCCAGGGCGCCGACACGGCGGGGTCTGCCAACCAGCAGTTCCTCACCTTCAAGCTCGCCGGCGAGGAATACGGCGTCGGCATTCTCACGGTGCAGGAAATCCGCGGCTGGTCGGCCGTGACGGCCATTCCGCATTCGCCGCCCTGGGTGCTGGGAGTCGTGGACCTGCGCGGCGTCGTCGTGCCGGTCATCGACCTGCGGCGCCGCTTCGAGCTCGCGCCCGCCGAGTTCGGCCCGTCCACCGTCGTGATCGTCATCCGCGTCAATGCGGGTGACGGAGAACGCACCGTGGGCCTGGTCGTGGACGCGGTCTCCGAGGTCTACGACATCGACGATTCTGCCTACCGGCAGCTGCCGGACCTCGGCAGCAGCGCCGCAGGGGAAGTGG
Organism: Steroidobacteraceae bacterium; assembly: GCA_036274075.1. Lineage (GTDB taxonomy): Bacteria > Pseudomonadota > Gammaproteobacteria > Steroidobacterales > Steroidobacteraceae > CADEED01. The sequence goes on from DASUGK010000184.1 coordinate 12,609, forward strand.
TCAATGGCCTCGCTCACACCGATGGCAAGACCGTGATCCTGCTCGACGCACAGCGCCTCGCGGCCTGCGCGTCCACCGCAGCGCGGGGATTGAACTGATGCGCATGGACAAACAACTTCTCCGCCTGGCCTGTGCCGGGTGGCTCGGCAGCCTCGCGCTGCCGGCATTTCCGCAGGACTGCGACGTGGCGGTGGACTGCCCGGGCTTTGCGCTCGGCGCCACCTACAGCGGTGACCTGCGGCGCAATACCACCGGCGGACTATCCACCGGCGCTGCCTACTCGCAGATGCTGGTCCTCGGTGCCGACTGGCGCAACGACACGCTGTTCAGCGAGTCGACACTCGCGGCCAACGCCTCGGTCATGTACATGGGCGGCCATGGCATCAGCGGCGAATACGTCGGCGACCTGCAGGGTCTCAACAACATCGAGGCCGACCAGGGTTGGAAGCTCTACGAGGTCTGGACCGAGTTCGCTTTCGGCAATCGTTCCCACACCACGCTGCGCGCCGGCGTGCTCGATCTCAACGCCGAGTTCGATGCACCCGAAACGCTGGGACTGTTCGTGGCGCCGCCGCATGGCATCGGCACCGAGTTCTCGCAGACCGGCAGCGCCGGTCCGTCGATCTGGCCCATCACCGGCCTCGGCATCCGTGCCGCCGGCGCCTGGGACAACGGCTTCGAGTGGCGCTTCGGCGTCTATGACGGCGCGCCGGGCGGGCCGGACGGCAGCGATTTCTCGCACATCCACGTCTCGCCGGAAGAGGGCGCGCTGACCGTCGGCGAGCTCGCGTATCGCTCCGAGCGCGTCAACAAGATCTCGCTCGGCGCCTGGAGCTACAGCGCGAAATTCGAGCGCATCGACGCGGCGCTGCTGGCGGACGCCGCGCCCGAGGCCGGCAACCGCGGCTTCTACGCGCTGGTCGACCTGCCGCTGGGCAACGCCGGCGCCACGCAGTTCGACGGCGCGCTGCGCCTCGGCACTGCCAACGCCGATTTCAACCCGGTCGAGCATTACGCGGGTCTCGCGTTCACGGCCACGGGTTTCTGGGCGGAGCGCCCGGACGATGCGCTCGGCATCGCCGTCGCCTTCGCAAAGCTCGGTGAACCGTACCGCGCGGCGCAGGCCTTCGAAGGCCTGGCGACCGATTCCGCGGAAGTCTCCTGCGAGCTGGTTTACAGCACGAACCTCACGTCCTGGCTGGCGCTCCGGCCCGGCGTGCAGTTCGTGCAAAACCCCGGCGCCGACCCGGCGCTCGGGGATTCATGGGTCATTGGTCTTCGTTTCGAAATTACACGGGGCGGCACCTGGCAACAGACCGCGCGTCGCGACGCTCCCGGCGGCGGTGCCGTCGTGAGCCGCAATCCTTAACTCCAGACAATTCGAGTCAATCATGTTCAATTTCATTGCCCAACTACCGTTGCGCCGCAAGCTGGCGCTGGTCGTGGTCGCGATGCTGATACCCCTCAGCATGCTCGCGTATCTCACCGCGACTACCGAAATCGGCAACATGCGCATAGCGCAGAGCGAGAACACCGGCCTCAAGTGGGCCTCGAGCCTGGTCACCGTGGCCGCCAACATGATCGAGTACACGGAACACTCGGTCGCCATCGCCGCCGGCGCCGAGGAAGAGCGCCCGGAAATGATGGAGCATTCCGGCCTGGTGCATGACGCCATGGAAGAGCTCGACAAGCTGGCCGCCGACAGCGACACGCTGTTCGTGAGCGCCGCCAACTGGTCCAGCCTCAAGCCCCGCGTGGAAGCGGCGCTCAACGCCGACGGCGCGGACCCGAAGGTCCACGACATGGTCGAGGACCTCGTGAGGGACATCTACGCCAGCGTGGACAAGGTCGCGGAAGTCTCCACGCTCAAGCTCGACCCGGGCGCGGACACCTTCCCGCTGATGCTCGCCGCCATCCTGCAGATGCCGCAGGGCATCGAGGCGCTGGGCACGGCCCGGCGCAACATGGATGCGGCTGCCGCGGGCGACAACTCGATCCCTATCCACGCCGAGATCGCCGAGCACACGGCGATCGCCCAGACGCTGCTGCGCAGCGCCATGCACGCGCTGGCCGACTCGTACGGCGACGCCGCGCAGCAGAGCACGGAGATCCCGGGCAAGGCCGCGGCGCTCAACAAGCGGCTCGAGGCCACTTACGCGGCGCTCAAGAACGACTCGCACGACGTCGAGGACTCGACGTCGGCCGCCGATCTCGCGCATGAGGCGGAAATCCTCACCGAGGACCTCACCGCGTTGCGCGTCGAGGCCAACAGTGAACTCTCTGCGCTGCTGGATGCGCGCGCGAGCGCGGCGCAGCGCAACGTGATCATCTACATCGTGGTGGCGCTGGCCTTCATGGCGTTCGCGTTCTACGTGTCCATCCAGGTGACGCGTTACATCGCCGGCAAGCTCAACTTCGCCAACGACGTGTTCGTGCGCCTGGCCGAGGGCAGGTTCGACAACGAAATCGGCGCCCAGCCGGGTGACGAGCTCGGTACGCTGATCAACGCGCTGCAGAAAATGCAGGGCGAACTGCGCGGCCGGGTCGAGGCCGACCAGCGCGCCGCCGCGGTCGAGCGCGAACGCGCCGCCGCCGCCGAGCGCGTCAAGCAGGCGCTCGATGCCTCCTCGGTGAGCGTGGTGATCGCCGACAACAATCTCGACGTCATCTATCTCAACCAGGCCGCGCAGGCCCTGATGTCGGGAGCGCAGCACGACTTCCGCCGCGTGCTGCCCGGATTCGATGCCGCACGCCTGGTGGGGACGAACCTCGGTTCGTTCTTCCAGGACGGCGCGCACCAGTGCCGCACCATCAGCGCGCTCAAGTCTTCGCAGGCGGCCGAGCATGTCTACGGCAGCCGCACGCTGAAGACCATCGTGAACCCGGTGTTCGATGCCGAGGGCAAGCGCCTCGGCACCATCGTCGAATGGGTCGACCGCACGCAGGAAGTGGCCACGGAGAAGGAAATCGGCGACCTCGTGGTCGCGGTGTCCGATGGCAAGCTCGACCAGCGCGTGTCGCTGGCCGGCAAGCAGGGCTTCTTCGAAGCGCTGGCGCAGGGCCTGAACGGCCTCGTGACCAGCGTCGATGAAGTGGTCGCGGAGCTGCGGGGCCTGGTCGAGTCGGCGAATGCCGGCGACCTGACGCGCTCCATGCAGCTGGCCGGCAAGCCCGGCCTCTACGTATCCATCGGCACCGGCGTCAACGCGCTGGTCGCCAACATGGCCGGCGTCGTGTCGCAGGTGAAGAGCGTGGCCTCCGAGGTGCACGGTGGTGCCGAGGAAATCGCCAAGGGCAACACCAACCTGTCGCAGCGCACGGAAGAACAGGCCTCGAGCCTGGAAGAAACCGCCTCTTCGATGGAAGAGATGACGTCGACGGTCAAGCAGACCGCCGACAACGCCGGCCAGGCCAACCAGCTCGCCATGGCGGCGCGTGAACAGGCCGAGAAGGGCGGCGCGGTGGTGAGCAACGCGGTGACCGCGATGAGCGCCATCAACGGGGCCAGCAAGAAGATCGCCGATATCATCGGGGTCATCGACGAGATCGCGTTCCAGACCAACCTGCTGGCGCTCAACGCCGCGGTGGAAGCGGCGCGCGCCGGTGAGCAGGGCCGCGGCTTCGCCGTGGTCGCCACCGAAGTGCGCAACCTCGCGGGCCGCTCGGCGACCGCTGCGAAGGAAATCAAGGCGCTCATCCAGGACAGCGTCGCCAAGGTCGACGAAGGCAGCCGCCTGGTGCACGAGTCGGGCAAGACGCTCGACGAGATCGTGCAGGCCGTGAAGAAGGTGACGGACATCGTCGCCGAGATCGCGGCCGCCAGCCGCGAGCAGTCGAGTGGCATCGAGCAGGTCAACAGGGCCGTGATGCAGATGGACGAGACCACGCAGCAGAACGCCGCGCTGGTCGAGCAGGCGGCCGCCGCCAGCGAAGCCATCGTCGAGCAGGCCAAGGCCCTGAATTCGGTGATCGCGCGCTACAAGATCAACGACGCAGCCCAACCGGCGAACCCCGCCGTGCAGCCCGCCGCCCCGGCGCGCAGCAGTGAACGCCGCGGCCGCGACCGCGCGTGGTCGAAGACCAAGGCCGCGATCGCTCCGAGTGCGCCGCTGGCCGCGGTGTCCAATGGCGACAGCGAATGGAGCGAGTTCTGATGCAGGCATCCCCGGAACCGGGCCAGGAAGGCGAGCAGGGCTCGCAGTTCCTGACCTTTTTCTGCGCCGGCGAGGAATACGGTGTCGACATCCTGCGCGTGCAGGAAATCAAGGGCTGGGATGGCGTGACGCGCGTGCCGTATTCACCGCCGTACCTGCTCGGCGTCATGAACCTGCGCGGTGTCATCGTGCCGGTCATCGACCTGCGCAGCCGCTTCGGCCTCGAGAAGCGCGCCGCCGACAGCTCGACCGTGGTGGTCGTGGTGCGCGTGCGCGGCGAACGCGGCGAGAAAACCGCCGGCATCGTGGTCGATGCCGTGTCGGAGGTGTATTCGATCCCGCGCGAAGCCCTGAAGCCCACGCCGGAACTGGCGAACGCGAGCAGCGCCTGCGTGAGCGGCCTCGCCACCGTGTCCGGCAAGATGGTCATGCTGCTCGACATCGACCAGCTGGTCGCGCAATGCATCGAAGCGGATGCCGGCCTCTCGGCGGCCTGACGGCGGGCCCACGTGACCAACGCCACCGCCAACACGGGGTTCTTCCAGCGCCCCGGTGACTTCAAGCTCACGGATGCGGAGTTCAACCGTATCCGCGAGCTGGTGCGCGAGCACACGGGTATTTCCCTGTCCGAGGCCAAGCGCCAGCTGGTGTACGGGCGCCTGGCGCGCCGGCTGCGTGCGCTCAAGCTGGCTGACTTCCGCAGTTACATCGCGCTGCTGGAACGCGGCGACCCGGTGGAGCTCGAGGAGTTCACCAACGCGGTCACCACCAACCTGACGTCGTTCTTCCGCGAATCGCATCACTTCGACTTCCTGGCGCAGGAAGCGCTGCCGGCGATCGTCAAGCGCGACAACGGCCTGCGCCGCCTGCGCATCTGGTGCTGCGCAGCGTCGACGGGCGAAGAGCCTTATTCGATCTCGATGGTGTTGCGTGAAGCCGCAGCGATGCTCACTGGCTGGGACACCAAGCTTCTGGCGACCGATCTCGATTCGGCCGTGCTCGCCACCGGCAGCGCCGGCGTTTACACGCAGGAACGCTTCGAGAAGGTGAGCGCGGCGCGGGTCCGCAACTTCTTCACACCGGAGCCGCGCGGCGGCGAAGGCCGGCTGCGCGCGCGCGACGAGCTGCGCAATCTCATCACCTTCAAGCAGCTCAACCTGATGCACGAGTGGCCGATGCGCGGGCCGTTCGACGCCATCTTCTGCCGCAACGTGGTCATCTATTTCGACAAGGCCACGCAGCGCGCGCTGTTCGAGCGCATGTCGAAGCTGCAGCGCCCGGGCGACTACCTGTTCCTGGGCCATTCCGAGAGCCTGTATCGCGTCAGCGACCGGTACGAGCTCATCGGCAAGACCATCTACCGGCGCAACCACAACTGAGCCCGAGGCCAGAGATGAGCCAGAAGAAGATCAAGGTTCTCATCGTCGACGACTCCGCCCTGGTGCGGCAGATCCTGGTCGAGATCCTGAAACGTGCGCGCGACATCGAGGTGGTGGGCACCGCGAGCGACCCGTTCATGGCGCGCGAGAAGATCAAGGAAACCAACCCCGACGTGCTGACGCTCGACGTCGAGATGCCGCGCATGGACGGCCTCACGTTCCTCGCGAACCTCATGCGCCTGCGGCCCATGCCGGTGGTCATGATTTCCTCGCTGACGGAGCGCGGCGCGGACACCACGCTCAAGGCGCTGGAACTCGGCGCCTTCGATTTCGTGTCCAAGCCCAAGGTCGACGTGGCCGGCACGCTGGCCGACTTCAGCGACGAGATCCTGAGCAAGATCCGCGCGGCCGCCGGCACGCGCGTCGTCGCGCGGTCGAGCCCGGCGGCGATCCCGGCGAGCGTGGCACCCAGGCATTCGGCCGACGCCATCCTGCCGGCCGCGGACTCGGCCACTGCGGTCAAGCGCATGCTGCGCACCACCGACCGCGTGATCGCGATCGGCGCCTCGACCGGTGGCACCGAGGCCATCCGCGCGGTGCTCACCGCCATGCCGGCGGATTCACCCGCCATCGTGATTGCGCAGCACATCCCCGCCGCCTTCAGCGGGCCGTTCGCCAAGCGGATGGATGGCCTCTGCGCGTTGCGCGTGAGTGAGCCGGTGGACGGGCAGTACATCATGGCCGGGCACGTCTACATCGCGCCCGGCGGCCGCCACCTGCTGGTCGAACGCGACGGCGCGCGTTATCGCTGCCGCCTGAACGACGGGCCGCCGGTCAACCGGCACTGCCCGAGCGTCGACGTGTTGTTCCGCTCCGTGGCCTCGCAAGTGGGCCCGAATGCCGTGGGCGTGATCCTCACCGGCATGGGTGACGACGGCGCGCGCGGCCTCAAGGAAATGCACGACATGGGCGCGCCGACGCTGGCGCAGGACGAAACCACCAGCGTGGTGTGGGGAATGCCTGGCGCCGCGGTGAAGCTGGGCGCCGTGGACGACGTGCTGCCGCTGAACCGGGTGGCAGCCGAAATCATGCGCCTGGCGGGACAGCCCGCCGCGCCAGCGGCGGCGATGAGCCGCTGAGAGAGACCGAGGGAGTTAGACCGTGAGAACGATTTTGACCGTGGATGATTCGACGTCGATGCGCCAGATGGTGCGGGCGACGCTGCAATCCGCCGGCTACGGGGTGGTGGAAGCCGCCGACGGCCAGGAGGCGCTCGATTTCGCGCGCGCCAATGCCGTCGACCTGGTGATCTCCGACGTGAACATGCCGCGCATGGACGGCATCACGCTGGTGAGCCAGTTGCGCACCTTGCCCGGCTACCGGCTCACGCCGCTGCTGCTGCTGACCACCGAGTCGAGCCAGGAAAAGAAGATGGAAGGCAAACGCGCCGGCGCCACCGGCTGGATCGTCAAGCCATTCAACCCCACGCAGCTGTTGGCGACGCTGTCGCGGTTGTTCGGCAACGCATGAGCCGACCGTTCTCCATACCGCTGCCGTCGCTGCTCGAGCTCAGCGCAGCGCAGGTCGAGGTCGCGCTGCAGAACTCGCATGCGCAGATCGAGCGCCTGACGGCCTGTGTCAGCTCGTTCGCGAAGCTGGGTGCGGAAATGTCCGCCAGCGCGGATCCGGCCGTGGCCGCACAGGGTGCGCGCGTCTCGGCCGAGGCGGAGCGCGCGCTGTTCGCCATGCAGTTCCACGACCAGCTGGCGCAGCGCATGCAGCACGTGCGCGACGCGCTGGGCGACATGCACGATGCGCTGGCCGCGCCCGTGCCGCCGCCGGTGGGCATGCTGCTGTCCGCGATCCGCGCGCGCTACACCATGGAGGACGAACGCAAGCTGTTCGACGTGATGGTCGGCGCGCCTCCCGATGACCCGGACGCGGACCCACGCGCCGAGCGCGAGGCGCTGCGTGGCAGCGTGGAGTTGTTCTAGTGAGCCACGGGACCGGAAGGACTTCGACCCGCATCCGCATCGGACGCATCGCGCCCAACGACGCGAAGCCGTTGCCGGCGCTGCCACAGTTCTCGCACGTGGCGCGTTACTGGGACGGGGAACATTCCTGCTTCGCCGCGCGCGTGCTGCCCGGTGAGTACTACGTGACCACGCATGCCGAGGTGGTCTGCACCGTGCTCGGTTCCTGCGTCTCGGCCTGCATCCGCGAAACGCGGCTCAACATCGGCGGCATGAACCACTTCATGCTGCCGCTCGACACCTCCAACGGCGAGAGCTCCTGGGGCACGGTGGCCAGCGCCGCGACGCGTTACGGCAACGTGGCGATGGAGCGCCTCATCAACGACATCCTCAAGCTCGGCGGCCGCCGCGAGAACCTCGAGATCAAGCTGGTGGGCGGCGGGCGCGTGCTCGCCGAGATGAACACCGACATCGGCGCGCGCAACATCGACTTCGTGCGCCAGTACGTGCACGACGAAGGTTTCAAGGTGCTCAGCCAGGACCTGGGCGACGTGTTCCCGCGCCGCGTGGTGTATTTCCCGCAAACCGGCCGCATGCGCGTGCGCAAGCTGACCTCCGGCCGCGACGAGAAGCTGGTCGCCCGGGAACGTCAATACCTGCAGCAGCTGGTCCGTCCGCCGGAAGGCGAGATCGAGCTGTTCTGATCCATGGCGACTTCCGAAGCACTCGCAGCGGTTTCGTTGCAGCCCATCGGGCCTGCGCTGGCCGAGTTCACGCACGCCATTGCGCAGGATCTCGCCGGCGCGACGCCGGAGCTGCCGAGCTTTCCCGACGTGGCCTTGCGCGTCCGCAAGGCGCTGGCCAACGACGACATCGCCGTCGACGACGTCGTGCGCATCGTCAGCGCCGAGCCGTCGCTGGCCGTGCGGCTGTTGCAGCTCGCGAATTCGGTGGCGCTCAACCCGGCCGGGCGGCGCGTCATCACGCTGCGCGCCGCCATCTCGCGCATCGGTTTCAACCTGGCGCGCAGTGCCACGATTGCGTTTGCCATGTCGCAGATGCGGCGTGCCGAGTCGTGGCGCGGGCTGGAGACGCATTTCCAGGCCATCTGGGAGGCGAGCGCGCGGCTCGCTGCCACGGGTTACGCGGTGGCGCATCACCTGCGCCGCGCCGACGCCGACCAGGCATTGCTGGCCGGCATGTTGAACTCGGTGGGCAGGCTGTTCGTGCTCACGCGCGTGAGCCGGTTTCCTTCGCTGTTCGCCGACGCCGCGGTGCGCGGTGAAATCGAGAACGCCTGGCATGCACGCGCCGCGCGGGTGCTGCTGGTCCGTTGGGAACTGCCGGACGAGGTGCTGGCCGCGGCCTGCGATTTCACGCTCACGCCGGATCCGGTGGAGCCGAAGGCCGATGGATCGCTGGCCGACGTGCTGCTGGCCGCGCGTTACCTCGTGAACGTGGACGATCCCGCCGGCCTGGCCGGCGCCGCCTTCCTGGCAGCCGCACCCTTCGCGCGCCTTCGCCTCGATGCCCGGGACGTCGGGGAAATCCTGACCGTCTCGGCCGCCGAAATCGCCTCCCTCCACGCCGCGCTGGCTTAGTTGGGGTCTGGATGGGGAGCGATTTGTTTGCACGCGGTTTCAATCGGGTGCAAGTAAATCGCTCCCCATCCAGGCCAACCACATCCAGGCTCCAACTTGACATATGGCCGGCAGGATTCGGCCGCTTGCAGTGCCGGGGTCACATTCGGCCGGTCACGGTTAAACCAGGCACCTCCGCCGACCGATACAGGAGGCAGTACCTGCTGCCTCCACATCCATGAGCTTCAACGTGGTTCCAATGCCTCCGCCGCAAGGTGCCGCGAACGCACGCCAGTCGGAACTGGCGCGCCTGGTCGAGGCACTGCACGTCGAACTTGCGGGCGAGAAGATAGACCTGCCGAGTTTCCCGGACGTGGCGACGCGCGTGCGCCGCGCGCTGACCAACGAGCAGGTCGACGTCGATCTCGTCGTGCGCATCGTCAGCGCCGAGCCGGCGCTGGCAGCGCGCCTGCTGCAGCTCGCCAATTCGGCGGCGCTCAATCCCGGCGGCCGGCGCTTCGCCGACCTGCGCACCGCCATCTCGCGCATCGGCTTCAACATGGCGCGCAGCGCCGCGATCGCCTTCGCCATGTCGCAGCTGCGCCGCGCCGAGGCGTACAAGGGCGTGTCGGCGGCCCTGGCCGACCTGTGGCAGCACTCCGCGCACCACGCGGCCATGTGCCACGTGGTGGCGCGCCGTTTCACCCAGGTCAACGCCGACACCGCGCTGCTGGGCGGGCTGCTGCAGAGCGTAGGCAAGCTCTATCTGCTCACGCGCGCCGCGCGTTTCCCCGCGCTGCTCGCCGACGCCGGCACCTACCAGCGGCTGGTGGCCGAGTGGCACGCGCGCCTCGCCGAGGCCATCCTGCGCAACTGGGAGCTCTCCGACGAGATCATCGGCGCCGTGGTCGCGGGCGAGGGCGCCGAGCGTGAGCATCCCGGGGCCACCGACCTCGGCGACGTGCTGGCCGTGGCCGGCGCGCTGTCGCAGCTCGGTCCCGATCCGCGCGCCCAGGAAATGCTGTTCCTGGGCATGCCAGCCGCGCGCCGCATGAATCTCGACGCCGAGGCCTGCATGACGGCGCTGGCCGAATCACACGAGGCGATCCGCTCATTGCGGCAGGCGCTCGACGCATGAGCACCGCGGAAGCCACCACGGTCGAATCGCGCGCGCTGCCCAACACGGTGGTGTTCGCGTTCGTGAAGGCGCTGGCTTCCGAGTTGTCCGAAGGGCAGGTGGAACTGCCGTCGGTGCCCGACGTGGTCATCCGGCTGCAGAAGGCGCTGGCCGACGACACCGTGAGCAACGAGACCGTGGTGCAGCTCATCGGCTCCGAGCCCATGTTCGCCGCGCGCCTCATGACCATGGCGAATTCCGTGGCGCTGAACCCCTCGGCGCGCAAGATCGCCGACCTGCGCACCGCGGTGGCCCGCGTCGGCTTCAACATCGTGCGCTCGGTGGCGCTGACCTTCGCCGTGGCGCAGCTGCGCAAGTCCGCCGAGTACAGTCATCTCGCACCGCAACTCGACGCACTCTGGAAGAACAGCGTGCAGATTGCCGCACTGTGTCACGTGATCGCGCGGCGTTTCTCCTCGCTCAACGGCGACACCGCCCTGCTGGCCGGGCTGCTGCACAATGTCGGCCGCATCTACATCCTGACGCGTGCCGCGAAATTCCCCGCGCTGAGCGGCGATCCGCTCACCTACCAGTCCATCGTGCGCGACTGGCATTGCAACGTCGCCAAGGCGCTGCTCGAGAACTGGAAGGTGGCCGACGAAATCGTCGACGCGGTGGCGGGCCACGAAGACCTGGACCGCGACGCGCGCGGTCCCGTCACGCTGACGGACGTGTTGTCACTGGCGATGCTGCTCGACGGCAACCGCCAGGGTTCGGAACTGGTCGCGCCCGGGGATTCCTTGCTCAAGGGACTCAGGCGCATGCAACTGCAATTGCGCGATTGTCACGGCGTGCTCGACGAGTCCGCCGAAGAAATTGCGGCCCTCAAGGCCGCGCTCGGAGGGTAAAACATCATGCCCGGGATGGCACTTGGCACGACCACGATCGAGAACATCGTCGCGCACGACGCGGCGGCTCTCGAGAAGGACCTGGCATCGATACGCACCGACGCGGGCGTGCAGCTGCCGGGAGTCCCGCAGATCGTCACGCGGCTGCAGCAGATGCTCTCGGATCCCGAGGTCGGCATCCCGCAGCTGGTGCCGGTCATCAACTACGAACCGGTGCTGGTGGGCCGCGTGTTGCAGATGGCGAACTCCGCCGCGCTCAACCCCACGCGCCGCCAGATCACCGACCTGCGCACCGGCGTGACCCGCGTGGGCTTCGACCTGCTGCGATCCGCGGCGCTCGCGTACGCGCTGCGGCAGGTGTCGCAGGCGCACTCGGTCAAGGACGTGCGCGCCCATCTCGAGGCCCTGTGGGAGCGCAGCGCGTGGACCGCGGCCGTGTCGTTCGTCATCGCGCGCAAGTTCACGCGCGTGAACCGCGACATCGCTTTCCTCGGCGGCCTCATGCACGGCGTCGGCAAACTCTTCATCCTGACGCGCGCCGCGCACTATCCCTTCGTGCTGAGGGACCGCACGCGCTACGCCGGCATGCTGCGCAAGTGGCACGCCCAGTTCGCCAAGCGCATCCTCACCGGCTGGCGGATCCACGACCAGGTCATCGAGGCCGTCGTGCAGTACGAAAACCTCAACCGCGAGGTGGTGGGCGACGAGCCGGACCTGACGGACATCCTGGCGACGAGTTATCTCGTGGTGGGCCATGCCGGCCGCATGCAGGATCTTTCGATGACGGTGGAGAAAATTGCGGCCTTTTCCCGGCTGCGACTTGACATCATGGCGGTAGAAGAGACACTGGAGCAGGCGCGCGAAGAAATCGAAGATCTGCGGCTTGCCATAGGCTGAAGCCGCGCGCCACGCGGGGGTCCCGGTTGAGTCCTGTCTCATCGTCCGCCAATCGCGTTCGCCCGGGTTACGTGGCCATGGTCGCGTTGCTCGCGGCCGCCTATTGGCTGACGGGCAAGCTCGGCCAGCTCGTGGCCATCCCGCCGGGCTACGCCACGGTGATCTGGCCACCCGGCGGCATCATGCTGGCGGCGCTGCTCATGTATGGGCGGCGCGTGTGGCCCGGCGTCCTGCTCGGCGCTTTCCTGCTGAATCTCACCAATGGCGACCTCGCGCTGGCAGGCATGCTGCGCTCGCATGCGTTGTTGTTAGCCACCGGCATCTCCGCCGGCCAGACGTTGCAGGTCGTGCTGGCCTGCGAAGTCATCTCGCGCCGCTTCGGGCGGCCGATCCGGCTCGCCAGCTACCAGGACGTGCTGCGCCTGCTGGCCATCGCCGGTCCGCTCGCCTGCCTGGTGTCACCGACCGCCGGCGTCATCTCGCTGTACGCCTTCGGCAAGCTCGGCACGGATGCCATGCTGTCCAACTGGCTCACGTGGTGGTCCGGCGACGTGTTCGGCGTGGTGGTGTTCATGCCACTGGTCATGCTGCTGCCCGCCGGCGCGCAGGCCATCTCCTGGCGCGGCCAGGCCTTGCGCGGCGTGCACGCCATCGCGCTCACGCTGCTCGTCATCCCGCTGGCCATCACGTTCTACGCGTGGCGCTACCTCGAGGAGAGCTCGCATCGGCAGAGCCAGGCCCATTTCGAAACCCTCGCCAAGGAAAGCGAGCAGGCACTGATCACGCGCATCACCAACTATGCCAATGCGACGCGCGGTGGCGCCGGCGTGTTCCAGAGCTCCGAGTTCGTGTCGCGCGATGAGTGGCGCACCTTCACCGAGTCGCTGCGCCTGCGTGATGACTATCCGGGCATGCTGGGCCTCGGGTGGATAGAACGCGTCGGCAACGTGCAGAAAGCCGAGTTCCTCGAGCGCGTCCGCAACGATGGCGCACCGGGGTTCCGCATCCATCCGAACGACGAGGGCGCGTCCATAGACGTGGTCACCTACATCGAGCCCGAGCTCACCAACGGCGCCGTCCTCGGGCGCAACATCACGCTCGATCCGCGCATGAGCGAGGCGGCGGACCGGGCCGCGGCCAGTGGCCTGGCCACGCTGACCCAGCCCATCGGCAGCATCGACGAAGACGTCGCGCCCCGCTTCCTGCTGCTGCAGGCGGTGTACGCCAACGGTGCGCCGCTCGACAACCCGCAGCAGCGCCGCCGCGCGCTGCGCGGCTTCGTCTACACGCCATTCCTGGCCGACGGGCTGCTGTCGAACCTGACGCTCAGCCAGGGCCGCAGCCTCGACATTTCGATGTTCGATGCCGCCGATGAAGTCGGGCCGCCCATCTACAGCACGCGGCTGGCGCGCGCCGAGCCCTGGTTCGGCATCCAGCGCGAGATCCAGGTGTATGGCCAGACCTGGATACTGAACTGGCAGAGCACGCCGGCGTTCGAGAGGGGCGAGCACTCCCACGGCGCGTTGTTCGTGCTGTTCGGCGGGCTGCTGTTCACGGCGCTGTTCGCCGTGCTGCTGGTGGTCTTCGGCATTCGCCGCGAAGACATCAAGGCGCGCGGGCCGCTCGAGCAGCCCTGGATCCTGCCGCTGGCGACGCTGCTGCTGGTGGGCGGCGCCAGCCTGGCGGCCTACGCCAAGCTGCTCAGCGTGGGCAGCGCCGGCGTGAGCTCGATGGTGGAGAGCGAGGCGCGGCGAATCGACGCCCGCCTGGAACGGGCCACGCGCATCCGCATGCAGTCGCTGACGCGCATGGCACACCGCTGGGCGGCGGGCGGCGGCACTTCGTACGCGGTGTGGCGCGCCGACGCTCGCGATCACATCCGAGAAATCGACGGCCTCGAGGAACTGCAGTGGCTGGGGCCTGACTACCGCGTGATCTGGGCCGAAGGCGCGCGGCGCAGCGGCTGGGTCGAGAACCGCGATCTCAGCGCGTATTCGGGGCTGGCCGGCAAGCTGGCCGAGGCCGCGGAGAAGGGCTCGCCTTTCGTCACCGAGCCGCGTGAATTCGCGCCCGGTGAATCGGCGTTCATCGTCTACGTGCCGCTGATGCGCGCCGGGCAGTTCGATGGCTTCCTGGTCGCGGTGTTCTCGAACCGCGGCTTCTTCCGCAACGTGCTCGACCCCGCGGCCGGTGACACCGTGGCATTCCGCGTCAAGTATGGCGGCGTCACGTTCTTCGACAATGGCGAGGCGCCGGTCGACAATCCCGACTGGACGCGCGAGCTCCCGTTCCTGGTCCACGACCGCCCCTGGACTTTCACGGTCAGCGCCTCGCAGGATTTCGTCGATACCGATCCTTCGCTGCTGCCGCTGATCGTGCTGGTGGCCGGACTGCTGATCGCGGTGTTGTCCTCGGTGCTGGTGCGTTACGTGATGCTGACGCGGCTGCGCACGGCGCGGCTGCAGGCGTCCACCGCGGCGCTGGCGGAGAGCGACGAGCGCCACGCGCTGGTCATGCGCGGCATGGCCGTGGGCGTGTGGGAGTGGGACGTCGCCACGAACAAGCTGACGGCGTCGGAAAAGAGCCGCGAAATCCTCGGCATTTCCCCCGAGCAGGAAGTGCTCACTTACGAAGGCTTCGCCTCGCGGCTGCATCCGGAGGACAGGGGCCGCGTCGAACGCGCGATATTCGGTCACGTCCGCGGCGTGGGAGTCTACGACACCGAGTTCCGCCTGCGCCGCAACGACGGTGAATACGTCTGGGTGCACGCCAGCGGCCAGGCGCAGATGCGCGAGGACGGCAGCGCCGGCCGCATGGTGGGCTCGATCCAGGACATCACGCACAAGAAGCGGCAGCAGCAGGAGCTGGAACGTTCCGAGTCGCAGCTGCGCCTGCTCATCGAGAACACGCCGGCCGCGGTGGCTATGTTCGACAGCGAGATGCGCTACATCATGACCAGCCGGCGCTGGCTCGAGGATTACCGGCTCGAGGAGCGCGACATCATCGGCGTGAGCCATTACGACGTGTTCCCCGAGATACGCAAGATGCCGAGCTGGATCGACATCCACCAGCGGGCGCTGCGCGGCGAACGGTTCGACATGCGCGAGGATTGCTGGGTGCGCAGCGACGGTTCGCGGGAGTGGAACCAGTGGGCCATCCATCCCTGGCACGATGGCACCGGCAAGGTGGGTGGCATCGTCATGTTCACCGAGGTCATCACCGCGCGAAAGGTGGCCGAGTCCGCATTGCGCACCAGCGAGGCCGTGAACCGCGCAGCCATGGACAAGGCGCCGATCGGCAAGGCCGTGGTGCTGCCCAATGGGCGCTTCATGAAAGTGAACCCGGCGCTGTGCCAGCTGCTCGGGCACTCCGAGCAGGAACTCATGGCCATGGATTTCCAGGCGCTCACGCATCCCGACGACCTCGAGAGCAGCCTCGCGAACTTCCGCGCGCTGCTTTCCGGCAAGGCGGCGAGCTCGCAGTTCGAAAAGCGCTACCTGCATCGCGATGGCCGCGTGATCTGGGCGCTGCTCAGCATGTCGCTGGTGCGGCGACCGGACGGCGAGGCGGACTTCGTCGTGACGCAGGTGCAGGACATCACCGAGCGCAAAGTCTTCGATCGCATCAGCCAGGATCTTTCGACCGTCGTGACCCAGGAGCTGCGCGAACCGCTGGCGTCCATCCGCGAGGCGCTGCAGGGTATCGCGCAATTGCCCGAGGCCGGCCTGCCGGCGCCGGTGAAGCAGCTGTTCGACGTCTGCGACAACAACTGCGAGCGGCTCACGCGGCTGGTGGACGCCATCCTCGACCTCGAGAAACTCTCGTCCGGCGAGCTGCGCTTCACGTTCCGCGACGAGCCCATCGCGCAGATCACGCGCAGGGCCGTGGAATCGAACGCGTTGCTGGCGCGCAAGCTGGACGTGAACTTCGTGATCGGCGAAATCGATCCGGACGTCACCGTCTATGTCGACGACCAGCGCTACGCACAGGTGCTGGCGAACCTGCTGTCCAACGCGGCGAAGTTCTCGCCGCCGGGCAGTACCATCGAGATCAACGCCGCGCTGCGAGGCGAATGGGTGCGCGTGGAAGTGCACGACCACGGCCGGGGCATCCCGGAGGACTTCCGTTCGCGCATCTTCAGCAAGTTCTCGCACGCGGATTCGGGCGAGGCGCGCCACAAGGGCGGCGTGGGCCTGGGCCTGTACATCACGCGCCAGCTCGTCGAGCAGATGCGCGGCAATATCGGCTTCAGCAGCGAGACCGGCGCCGGCACGACCTTCTGGGTCGAGTTCCCCTGCGTCACGCGCGGGCATCGGCAGAAGCGGGCGTAATTCCGCACCCCCTTTGCTAGGACGGTGGCTTCGCCACATACTGCCCGGGTGCGCCCCTTCCGGGGGCTGCACCAACACATATATAAGAGTGGGTCATGCAGCCTGAAAACGTCCGGACTGCCGCCGACGCGCGCAGGATCGTCGAGGAGCGCAAGCTCGATCACGTCAAGGTCGGGGTGTTCGACAACGACGGCATCCTGCGCGGCAAGTACATGGGCCGCGACAAATTCTTCTCTGCACTGGAAAAGGGCTTCGGCTTCTGCGACGTGGTGCTGGGCTGGGACTCGAACGACCAGCTCTACGACAACGTGAAATACACCGGCTGGCACACGGCTTACCCGGATGCTCCCGTGCGCGTGCTGCCCGAGACCTGCCGCGCCGTGCCGTTCGAGGGCGACATGGTCATGTTCCTCGGCGAGTTCGCCGAAGGCGCCGAGGCCGTGTGTCCGCGCGCCGCGCTGCGCCGCGTGCTGAAGAAGGCCGACGACATGGGCTACTCGGGAGTCGCCGCCACCGAGTTCGAATTCTTCATGTTCAAGGAGACGCCCGAGTCGGCGCGCGAGAAGGGTTTCCGCAACCTCACCACGCTGACGCCCGGCTACTTTGGCTACTCGGTGCTGCGCTCCTCGGTGCACGCCGAGTTCTACCACCAGTTGCTGAAGCTGTGCGCCGACATGCGCATTCCCATCGAGGGCCTGCACACCGAGACCGGCCCGGGCGTGCTCGAGGCGGCCATCCAGTATTGCGAGGCGCTCGAGGCCGCCGACCGCGGCGCGCTGTTCAAGACCTTCACCAAGGTGCTGGCGCAGCGCAATGGCTTGATGGCCACGTTCATGGCCAAGTGGTCCAAGGACTGGCCGGGGCAGAGCGGCCACGTGCACACCTCGCTCAAGCGCAAGGCCGATGGCAAGGCGGTGTTCCACGATCCGTCCAAGCCGCACAACATGTCCGACGAAATGCGCTGGTACGTGGGCGGCCAGCAGAAGCTCATGCCCGAGCTGCTCGCCATGGTGGCCAGCACCGTGAACAGCTATTCGCGGCTCATTCCCGGATTCTGGGCGCCGACCGCGGCCACCTGGGGCGTGGAGAACCGCACCACGGCATTGCGCGTGATCCCGGGCGGGCCGCACAGCCAGCGCGTCGAGTACCGCATCGCCGCGGCGGACATCAATCCCTACCTCGCCATCGCCGTGGCGCTGGGCTCCGGACTGTATGGCATCGAGAACAGGATCGAGCCGGATCCCATGGTCGAAGGAAATGCCTACGACAGGAAATTCCCCAGGAGCCGCTCGCTGCCGCGCACGCTCACCGAGGCGTCGGAGTGGCTGGAGAAGTCGAAGGCCGGCCGCGCCTTGTTCGGTGATGCCTTCGTCGAACACTATGCCGCCAGCCGCGAGTGGGAAGACCGTGAATTCCGCCGCGCCATCACCGACTGGGAGATGGCGCGCTACTTCGAGATCATCTGATTGACCACGATCACACAAGTCCCTTCGGTCCAGAAGACCATCAGTCCCGTCGACGGGCGCGTGTACGTCGAGCGCCTGCTCGCGACGCCGGATGCCATCAACGAAATCCTGCGCACCGCGCGGCACGCGCAGGCGAGCTGGCGCAACGTGCCCATCGAGGAACGCGCGAAGATCCTGTCGCGCTTCTGCGATGAGTTCGAGAAGCGCAGCGCGCAGATCGCCGAGGAACTGACCTGGCAGATGGGCCGGCCGGCGCGTTTCGCGCCCAACGAGGTGCGCGGCACGCTCGAGCGCGCGCGCCACATGATCGCGATTGCGCCTCAGGCGCTGGCCGACTTAGACGCGGGCCCCAAGGAGAATTTCACGCGCTTCGTGCGCCGCGAACCGCTGGGCGTGGTGTTCACCATCGCCGCCTGGAACTACCCGTATCTCATTGCCGTGAACAGCGTGGTGCCGGCGCTCATGGCCGGCAATGCCGTGATCCTCAAGCACTCGGCGCAGACGCCGCTGTGCGCCGAGCGCTTCGCGGAATGTTTCGAGGCGGCAGGGTTGCCCATCGGCGTGTGCCAGATCGTGCACGCCTCGCACGAGGACACTGACCGCATCATCCGCGACCCGCGCATCAACTTCGTGGCCTTCACGGGCTCGGTGGCCGGCGGACATGCCGTGCAGCGCGCGGCCTCGTCGCGTTTCATCGGAGTCGGCCTCGAGCTCGGCGGCTGCGACCCGGTGTACGTGCGACACGATGCGAACCTCGCGCATGCCATCGAGAACATCGTCGACGGCGCGTATTTCAACTCGGGGCAGTCCTGCTGCGGCCTGCAACGCATCTACGTGCACCACGGCGTCTACCAGAAGTTCGTCGACGGCTTCGCCGACCTCACGCGCCAGTACGTGCTCGACGATCCGCGCGAAGCGAACACCACGCTCGGGCCGGTGATCCGCACCGCCGCGGCCGATGCGATCCGCGCGCAGCTCGACGTCTCGATCCGCGCGGGCGCGCGCGGCCTCATCGCCGAGTCCGCCTTCGCGCGCAGCCAGCGCGGCACGCCTTACCTTGCGCCGCAGGTACTGGTGAACGTCGACCACCGCATGCCCATCATGCGCGAGGAGATCTTCGGGCCCGTGGCCGGCATCATGAAGGTGAGCTCGGACGACGAGGCCGTCGACCTCATGAACGACAGCGATTACGGGCTCACGGCGGCCATCTGGACCGAGGACGAGGACGTGGCGCAGGCGCTGGGCGCGCGCGTCAACACCGGCACCTGGTTCATGAACCGTTGCGACTATCTCGATCCGGCGCTGGCCTGGGTGGGCACCAAAGACTCCGGCCGCGGCTGCACGTTGTCGGTGGTCGGCTACGAGCACCTGACGCGCCCCAAGTCATTCCATCTCAGGACACGGACGTCATGACGATTCAAACTACCATGGCCATGAAGGGCAACTGGAACTATCCCACGCGCATCTGGGCCGGGCCCGGCCGCATCACGGAGCTGCCCAAGGCCTGCGAAGAGCTGCGCATCGTGCGGCCGCTCATCGTCACGGATTCGGGCCTCAGGGATTCGGCCATGATCCGCCAGGCGCTGGCGCTGGTGCCCACGGCCAGACTATTCGCCGACGTGCGCGGCAATCCGGTCGCGGCCAACGTGGAAGCGGGGCTGAAGGCCTATCACGCCGGCGCCCACGATGGCGTGATCGCGTTCGGCGGCGGCTCGGGCCTCGATGCCGGCAAGGTCATCGCCTTCATGTCGGGCCAGACGCGCCCGCTGTGGGATTTCGAGGACATCGGCGACTGGTGGACGCGCGCCGATCCCAAGGGCATCGCGCCCATCGTTGCCGTGCCAACCACGGCCGGCACGGGCAGCGAAGTGGGGCGCGCCGGCGTCATCCTCAACGAGGAGACGCACCAGAAGAAAATCATTTTCCACCCGAAGATGATGCCGGGCATCGTGATCTCCGATCCCGAGCTCACCGTCGGACTGCCGGCGAAGATCACGGCGGCCACGGGATTCGATGCCTTCGTGCATTGCTTCGAGGCGTTCTGCGCGCCGGGATTCCATCCGCTGGCCGACGGCGTCGCGCTCGAAGGCATGCGCCTCATCAAGACCTACCTGCCGCGCGCCTGCAAGAACGGCGGCGACATGGAAGCGCGCTCGCGCATGCTGGCCGCCGCGAGCATGGGCGCGACCGCCTTCCAGAAGGGCCTCGGCGCCGTGCATGCCATCGCCCATCCCGTGGGCTCATTCTTCGATACACACCACGGCCTCACCAACGCCGTCATCACGCCCTACGTGATCGTGCACAACCGCGAAGCGATCGCCGAGCGCATGAAGGTGGTGGCGCGCGTGCTCGACCTGCCGAAGCCCGGCATCGAAGGCGTACTGGCCTGGGTGCTGGACTTCCGCAAGGAGCTGGGCATCCCGCATTCGCTGGCGGAAATCGGCGTGACGTTGCGCAACCCGGAGGAGATCGGCCGCGAGGCGGCCATCGATCCGTCGGCCGGCGGCAATCCCATTCCCGTGGATGCTCCCACGCTCGAGCGCATCTTCCGCTCGGCCGTGAAGGGCGACCTGTCGCTGCAGAGCTGATGACACGCATCCTCGTCATCGACGGCAACGAGGCGGCGACGCGTGCCAGGCACGTGTCCGTCGGCGGCACGGATTCCGGCGACGGCTATGCCGCCACGCTCAAGCGGTTACATCCCGACCTGGAATGCGACATCGTGCGCCCGGCGGACGAAGAGCCCAAACTGCCGGCGGGCGTCGCCATCGGCGACTACGACGGCGCGGTGATCACCGGTTCGGCGCTCAATATCTATTCGCGCGAAGCCGCAGTCGAACGGCAGATCGACCTCGCCAAGGCGGTATTCGCGGCCGGCGTGCCGTGTTTCGGCAGTTGCTGGGGCCTGCAGGTGGGCGTCACCGCCGCGGGTGGCCAGGTGATCCGCAATCCGCGCGGGCGCGAATTCGGCTTCGGGCGGCGCATCCAGCTCACGCCGGAAGGCCGCGACCACGACATGTTCCGCGGCAAGCCCGACGTGTTCGAAGCCGTGACCGTGCACGTCGATACCGTGGCCACGCTGCCCGCCCATGCCACGCCGCTGGCGCACAACGACATGGGCCTGCAAGCCGCGGAGTTCCCGACGGCCAAGGGCGCGACATTCTGGGGCGTGCAGTATCACCCGGAGTACAGCGTCGCCGAGGCCGCCGCCATGGCGCGCCGCTACGCCGACGTGCTGATCCGCGATGGCCTCGTGAAAGACCAGGCCGAGCTCGATGCGCTGGTCGCGGATTTCATGGCGTTCGATGCCAACCCTTCCGACGCGCGGCTCGCCTGGCGCCTCGGCGTGGGGGAGGCCATCACCGACAAGCGCATCAAGCTGGCCGAGATCCAGAACTGGCTCGAGCGGTGCGTGCTGGCTTCGTGAGCCGGGGTCACGCGCCATTCAGCGCGACGACGCTCCAATAGATCCGTGCCCGACCTGCGAATCCTCGCGCTCTGCTTCGCGTCCGCGCTGCTGGCCGGCTGCGTCTCCGCCATGCTGGCGAAGCAGGTGGTGGCGCCGCCTAACAAGAGTGGCATCGCCCCGCTGTTCGCCGACTGGGAGATCCTGAAGCACGGGCCCGAAGCGCTTGCGGAGAGCTGGACGGTCGAGGCGGGTCCGCCGCCGGCGCGCATCGCGGTGGCGAGCGTGGAGCCCGGAGACTACGGCTTCATCTACGAGCTGAAGATGGAGTATCCCGAGGGCAAGCCGCCGCACATCGCGCATTTCAACGCGTACTGGAAGCCCGCGAAGGACGTGGTGCGAAAGACGGGCCCCGCGCGCGGCACCCTCCTGGTGCTGCACGGCTACCTGCAGAACCGCAATTACGTGGCGCCGTGGGCCGTACGCCTGGCGCAGGCGGGCTACCGCTGCGTGTTGATGGACCTTCGCGGGCACGGCGAATCCACCGGCGAACACATCTCTTTCGGCGCCTTCGAATCGCATGACATTTCCACGGTGCTGGACGACCTGCAGCGTCGCGGCTGGGATGTGGATCACGTCGGCGTCCTCGGCGTGTCCTACGGCGCCTCCGTGGCGCTGGTGACGGCGGGCCAGGATCCGCGCATCGCGGCGGTGGTGGCGTTCGAGCCGTTTGCGTCGGCGGAGAGGGCTGTGCCGGAACTCATGCGAGCGGCGTTCGCCGCCCGGGCAAAAGGCATCTCGGACCGGCAATTCGCCGAGGCGCACGCGCGCGAGGCCAGGCTCGCGGGCTTCGACTGGGCCGCCGCGGATATCCCGGCCGCGCTCCGCCGCGCGCGCGCGCCGGTGCTGTTCATCCACGGCGAGAAAGACACGTGGCTGTCACCCGACCACAGCCGCGAACTCTTGAAGTCCGCGCCGGCAGGTAGCCAACTCACGCTGGCGCCGCTCGACAACCACGTGACGCTGCCGTTGCAGCTCGAGCGCTTCGCGCCCGCCGTGCTCGAATGGTTCGAGGCGACGCTGCCTCGCTGATCAGCGGCCTGCCACTGGGCCTGCCGGGTCAGCCGCGGCAGCGATGAGTTTCGGCGTGTTGTCGCGCGCCGGGCCCAGCCGGCCGACGATGGGTAGTTTGAGCGACAGGCTCTTCGGGTCGACGCCGAAGTTGAAGCCGAGCAGGTTCACCTCGACGCCTTCTTCCAGGCCCGCGGCGACGCCCACGATGCCGAACAGGCTGGCCTGTCCGCCGGTGCCGCTGGGCGTGGTGTTGACCGAACGCCAGCCCAGGTAATCCTTGCCGATTGCCGTGGGCGGCAGGTCGACGCGCAGCTCCGGGACTTCGCGCAGGATGTAGGCGGTGAAGGTGTTGGAGTTGGGGCCCGGCCAGACGTGGTAGCGGCCGGGGTACGGATAGCCTTTCACAGCGGTTTCGATGCGTTCGATGATGGCGTCGACGCCCGGGCCGCGGATGTCGCCCAGCAACTCGGGCGCGTTGCCGTACCAGCGGCCGTCGGCGGGGCGATGGCTCGACACCACCGCGGTGCCAGTGCGCTTCAGGCGCCAGCCGTTGACCTCGTGCACCGTGAACCCCGTGGCGTTGGCCGGCTTCACCGCGATCCAGGTATGCACGCCGAACCAGCCGCGCCAGCCCGTGGCGCGCGCGGAGTAGACCTGCACCACGGCTTCCGGCGTGGTCGCCGCATCCGGGGCCAGGCCGATGGGCTCGCGCGAGGCCGTGCGCCAGTCGGCGGCGCTCAGCTGGCCGCTGAGACCGAGGTAGAGGAAGGAAAACGGCAGGTAGGCCAGCAGCAGGGCGAGTGTGACGCGGCGCTTCTTTTTCGCGGGCATATGACAACGACCGCGTTTGCTTCAGGGAGTTCCTGAAGGGAGCCGCCGGCCTGCGTGCGAAGCAGTCCGCAGCTTTGGGGAGCCGGCGTTGCGGCACTTCATGCCCGGATTTAGCTTGTTTGCATGGTGAATGGCAGACACATCCTTGCCTCACTACTGGCCCTGGGCTTGCTGTCCACGGGTGCGCAGGTGTGCGCCGCGGAATCCTTCCACGATGTCATCGAGCGCGAAGTGCCGGTCATGAAGGACGGCACGCGCCTGGCGCTCGCTGACATCGAGCGCGCCATCCTCGGCGCCTGCACGCGCAACAAGTTCCGCTGCGAGGTGATCGAGCCGGGCGTCATCACCGCGCGCCGCTCGCGCTGGACCCGCTCGGTGCGCGTGGTCATCCCGTACTCGGACGAAGGTTACTCGCTGCAATACGAAAGCGAGGACAACACGCTGAACGAACACGTCTCCGGCCTGGCCGACAACATCGAATACGGCCTCGAACGCGAGCTCGTCCGCGTGAAGAGCCTGCAAAAACCCCTGCGCCGCTCCCCCCGCATCAAACCCCGCTACGCCGCGTAAATGGGGA
>DASUGK010000185.1:0-8018 GCA_036274075.1 Steroidobacteraceae bacterium
TCGGCGATCCCGGCGGCGGTGGTGTCGATGGCGGTGCTGCATGCCCTGGGTGGCGGCGGCATCCTGGAGAACAACATCGTTCAGACCGGGGCGTCGGCGGGCAGCTCGATCGCGTCCGGCGTGATCTTCACGGTGCCGGCATTGGTGATCCTGGGGCACTGGGCGAGTTTCGAATACCTCTGGGTGCTCGCGATCGCGGGCCTCGGCGGCCTCCTCGGCGTGTTGTTCTCCGTCCCGCTGCGCCGCTCGCTCATCGTCGACCAGAAGATGTCGTTCCCGGAAGGCAAGGCGGCCGCGGAGGTCCTCAAGGCGGGTGAGAACCCGTCGCAGGGCGTCAAGGTCCTCGGGCTCTCCGCGCTCACCGGCGGAGTCATCAAACTACTGGCGGCTAGCGGCATGCGGGTGATCCCCGACAGCGCCGCGTCGGCCGGGTTCTTCGGCAAGTATCTCGGCTACTTCGGCACCAACCTGTCTCCGGCATTGCTGGGTGTCGGCTACATCGTGGGACTCAACATCGGTATCGTGGTGCTCGCAGGGAGCGTGATTTCCTGGAACATTGCGATTCCCATCTTCCAGGCCACGCAGCTCGGCGCCCATCCGGAACTGGCCGCGACGCTTGCCGGCGCCTGCAAGGAGCTGACCTCGGGTGAATGCGCCGAGACCACGGCCGGGATCATCTGGAACACCCAGATCCGCTACCTCGGCGTCGGCGCGATGCTCGTGGGTGGACTGTGGGCGCTGGTGAGCCTGCGCAAGTCCATAGTCTCCGGAGTCAAGAGCGGCCTTGCCGCCACGCGTGCGGGTGCTTCGGCAATCGTGGCGCACACCGAGCGCGACCTTCCCATGAAATCGGTGCTGATCGGTATCGTGATGTTCACGCTGCCGCTCGGAGTTCTTTACTACAACATCGTGGACAGCGTGGGTGTCGGCTTCACCATGGCGGTGATCATGGTGGTCGCGGGCTTCCTGTTCTGCTCGGTATCGGCGTACATGGCGGGCCTGGTCGGCTCGTCCAACAACCCGGTGTCGGGCATCACCATTGCGACCATCCTGTTCGCCGCCGCGGTGCTGCTCGCCATGCTCGGCAAGGAATCCACCGTCGGCCCGGTGGCTGCCATCATGATCGGCGCGGTGGTGTGCTGCGCCGCCTGTGTCGCCGGCGACAACCTGCAGGACCTCAAGGCGGGCTACATCGTGGGCGCGACGCCCTGGCGCCAGCAGGTGATGCTCGCCGTCGGCGCCCTGTCCTGCGCACTCATCATGCCGCTGGTCCTCAACCTGATCGCACGGGCCTACGGCATCGGCGTCCCCACCGAAGCCCATCCCGATCCGCTGCTCGCACCCCAGGCCACGCTCATGGCGTCGGTGGCGCGCGGCATGTTCGGCGGTGCGTTGCCCTGGGGCATGGTGGCCATCGGCGCCGCCATTGGCGTGGCCATCATCGTGATCGACGAGATCCTGCGCGCGCGCGGTTCCTCGTTCCGCGCCCCCGTGCTGGCGGTGGCCGTGGGCATCTATCTACCGCTCGAGCTCATGGTGCCGATTTTCCTGGGTGGCCTGCTCAACCACCTGGTGACGCGCAATATCGGTCCAGGCCTCTCCGGCGAGGATCTCGAGAAGCGCGGCCGTACCGGCATGTTGTTTGCCGCCGGCCTCATTACCGGCGAGGCACTGATGGGCATCCTGATTGCCATACCCATCGTGGTGTGGGAGCGGGCGGACATACTGGCGCTCCCGGACGCCCTGCACCTCCCGGGCGCCTGGGGCGAGTTCGGCGGCCTGGTATTGCTCGCTGCCATTGCCCTCTGGCTGTATCGCATCGGTACCCGCAAACCGGCCTGATATCGGGGATGGAGAGGGATTAACATCCCTCTCCATCCCATGTCCGCCGACCCATCGCATCGCGCGAAGCTCATCGTCTGCTTCGCGACCGTCTACCTCGTATGGGGATCGACGTATCTCGCAGCCAGCATCGGCGTACACGCGCTGCCGCCGATCCTGTTCGGCGGCTTGCGATTCCTGAGTGCGGGTATCCTGCTGGCGCTCACGGCCGTGGCCATGGGCCAGCGCTTCGATCTCGATGCCAGCGAATGGCGCCACCTGCTCATCGTCGCGGTCGGCAGTGTGTTCATCCCCAACAGCTGCACCAATTGGGCGATGCAGCACGTGGCGTCAAACCAGACGGCGATCCTCAACGCCTCGGCGGCGTTGTGGATCGCGCTGCTCGCGACCCGCGGCCGGCGTGCCCACGCGATCGACCGGCGTACTCTCATCGGGCTGGTGATCGGCTTCGCGGGCACGGTACTGCTGATCTGGCCACGGGAGACCCTGCAGATCGCGGATATCGACCTGCAATTGCTGATCCTGTTCGCGGTATTCGTGTGGTCCGCCACCACGGTGTACATCCGCAACGTGCATTCGCGGCTCGGGTTGCTGGCGTTTTCGGCCATCCAGATGTTCCTCGGCGGTTTGATGATGACCGCGACCGGGCTGGCGATGGGCGAGGCCGCGCAGTGGCATTGGTCGACGCCGGGCATCGCCTCCATGGCCTATCTCACCATCGCGAGTTCGTGCCTGGCGTACACCGCGTATTCGTGGCTCGCGCGGAATACGACGCCGGCGATGGTCGGCACTTACAGCTATGTGAATCCGGCCATCGCGGCGGTGCTGGGCTGGTGGGTGCTCGACGAACAGTTGGGCCCGAACCAGCTCATCGGCATGGCGGTGATGTTCGCCGGCGTCGCTCTGGTGAGCTGGCCGCAACGCGACACTCCACGCCTCGACGAGGACGAGCAGAAGGAGCCTTCGACCGCGGGATGAGGTCTGTCCCCGTTTGCTAGGAAACGAGGAATGTCCCCATTTACTGCTTCGGGCGGATGACTTCGACGCGGCCGGTGGGGCCGATGAAGGAGCTGCCGATCCAGCTCACGATGCTCACGATCAGCGCGCCGAGTAGGGCGTTCCAGAAGCCGCCGACCACGAAGCCCTTCAGCATCAGCGCCACCAGGCCGAGCATCGCGGCGTTGATCACCAGCAGGAACAGGCCCAGCGTCAACACCAGCGCCGGCAGCGCCAGCAGCAGCGCGATGGGCCGCACGAAGGCATTCACGATGCCCAGCAACAACCCGGCGAGGATCAGCGTGCTGGGTGCATCGATGAAGAAGCCATCGAGCATCTTGGTGGCAGCCCAGAGTCCCAGGGCCGCGATGAGCCCGCGCAAGATGAAACCGGCCATGATGTTTCCCCGTATTCAAGTCTGGTCCAGACCCTTCTCGAGGAACACCTTGAGACGGGTCAGCGCCAGCTCCCAGAAGCGGCGCTTGTGCAGATAGTACGTCACCCACGACTGCGCGGAGGGCACTCCGCTCGACAACAGCCGGACCACCGAGTCCGCGCCGTTCTTCTCGAACAGGAAATCCTCGATGATCACGGCGTCGGTGCCCGGCATGCCGCGCGTGGGCAACAGGATCAGGCGCATGCGCCGCGGCGTCACCAGCACGTCGATGTGGGCGTCCATCTCGAAGTCGGCGCCGAACACGATGTGCACGCGCCCCTGCTCGCGCGGGGTCACGGTGGCCCCCGGCACGGTCCAGCGCTCCAGCACCCGGCTGTCGGTGAAGGCCCGCCAGACCCGCTCCACCGGCACGCCGATGTCGGTGCGGTAGGCGAAGCTGCGGTAGCCGGCGCTCACTTCTTCAACGCCATCCAGACGACCGGAACCAGGGACACCACGATGATGCCGATGGTCACGAGGCCGAAGTTGTCCTTGATGACCGGGATGTTGCCGAAGAAGAAACCCGCCCAGACGCAGGCCAGCACCCAGCCCAGGCCACCCATCACGTTGTACGCCTGGAAGCGCGCGTAGGGCATGCGCCCGATGCCCGCGACGAACGGCGCGCAGGTGCGGATGATGGGCACGAAGCGCGACACCACGATGGTCATCGAACCGTACCTGGCGAAGAACGCCTCGGTGCGCTGCAGGTATTCGACCTTGAGGAAGCGGTACTTGCCGCTGAACGCCTGCGGTCCTATCCACCGCCCCACGTGGTAGTTAGTCGTGTTGCCGGCCACGGCCGCGATCACCAGCAGCAGCGACACCAGCGGCGCCGACAGCGTGCCGCTGGTGTCGACCGCGGCCAGCGCGCCGGCCGCGAACAGCAGCGAATCGCCCGGCAGGAACGGCGTCACCACGAAACCGGTCTCGGCAAAAATGATGGCGAACAGGATCAGGTAGATCCACACGCCGTAGTCGCGCAGCAACTCGACCAGGTGCGCGTCCAGGTGCAGGATGAAATCGACGAACCATCCGATTATTTCCACGCGTCAGTTCCGCCGCGGGGTCGCGGCGCTGGCGGTCATGGACTCTCCCGCCGGCCGCGGCTTGCGGCCGCGCAGCACGTCGATGCCGGCGCGCACGCCTTCGTCGCGCTGCGCCAGCGTCTGGCGCACGCGCGGATCCTCGAGATCCAGCGGCGGGACGTCGATGGTCTCGAACGTCATGTCCGGTTCGATGCCGCTGCCCTGGATGGAGCGGCCCGAGGGCGTGTAGTAACGCGAGGTGGTGAGCTTGATGGCGCGCCCGCCCGACAGGGGCATCACGGTCTGCACCGATCCCTTTCCGAAGGTGCGCCGGCCCAGCAGCGTGGCGCGATGATGATCCTGCAATGCACCGGCGAGGATTTCCGCCGCCGACGCCGTCGTGCCGTTGACCAGCACCACCACCGGAACGCCGGGCAGCACTTCGCCGGGGGTGGCCGACATCGAAAAACGCGCCGCCGGCGTGCGGCCGTCGGCCTTCACGATCAGGCCGTCCTCGAGCAGGTGGTCGGCGACTTCGACCGCGGACTCGAGCACGCCGCCCGGGTTGTTACGCAGGTCGAGCACCACGCCGCGCGGCTTCGCGCCGAGATCGCGCCGCAGGCGCGCGACGCCCGCCGCGAAATCCGACGCGGTGGTGTCACTGAAAGTGTTGATGCGCGCGTAAATGAGGTCGCCCTCGAGCCGCACCATGGCCACGCTGTGCACTTCGACCTGGGCACGCTCCACGCTGAACTCCAGCGGCAGCTCCGAACCGGCGCGCACCACCGCGAGCTTGACCGTCGAGCCGCGCGGGCCGCGCATGCGCGCCATGGCCGCGTCGAGATCATTGCCCACCGGCATGCCGTCGATGGCAGCGATCATGTCGCCGCTCTGGATGCCGGCCATCGCGGCCGGTGAATCGCGGAACGGCCGCACCACGCGCAGCGCGCGATCGGCGGTCGACACTTCGATGCCGATGCCGGCGTAGGTGCCGGCGGTGCTGACGCGCAGGTCCGCGTACTCCTCGGCGTCGAGGTAACTGGAATACGGATCGAGGCCGCCGACCAGGCCGCGAAGCGCATCGTCGATGAGCGCGGGATCCTTCACCTCGTCGACGTACTCGCGCTGCACGCGTTCCAGCACCTCGGCGAGCTGGGCGGAATCGGTGGCGCTGAGCCGGCTGGCCGCGGGCGGTGGCGGCGGCGGCGCGGCGACGCGGGCCACGGGCGCATCGCTGCGGGTGAACACGGCGCCGCACAACGCGATCAACGCGCCGAGCACGATGCCGATGACGAGCTGCTTCATGGGCGCAAATCGTAACCCATGTCGGTGAAACCGTTGCTGCGGTCAGCCCGCCTGGCGGGCGCCGTCCTCGGCCAGGAAGGCCCCGGGCGTCGCGGCGGCCAGCACCGGCAGCACATCCAGCACCTCGCCCACCGGCACCGGCTTCGCGATGGCAAATCCCTGCCCGTAATCCACGCCCAGGGCGCGGATGCGCGTGCGGATCTCCTCGGTTTCGACGTACTCGGCCACGGTGGTGATGTTCATGGCGTGCGCGAGCTGCGCGATGGCGCGCACCATCGACTCGGCGCGTTCGTCGCGCAGGATGTCGCGCACGAAACTGCCGTCGATCTTGAGCATGGACACCGGCATGGAACGTAGATAGGACAGCGACGACAGGCCGGTGCCGAAGTCGTCGAGCGCCACGCCGCAGCCGAGCTTGCGCAGCCGCTGCATGAGCGCCTCGGCGTCGTTGATGCTGGCCACGGCCGCACTCTCGGTGAGCTCGAAGCAGAACACCGCCGGGTTGATGCGGCTGTTCTCGATGCTGCGCACCACGTAGTCGGCGAACTCGTCGTCGTGCAGCGACTGGCCGGAGAAATTGATCGTGAAACAAACCGGCGCGTTGGCCAGCAGCTCGCGGCGCGGCCGCAGCAACTCGATCACCGTGGAGATCACCCAGCGGTCGATGGTGGGCATCATCTGGTAACGCAATGCCGCCGACAGGAAGCGGTCGGGCCCGATGGTGTTTCCCTCGGGATCGAGCATGCGCAGCAGCAGTTCGTAGTGCGGCCTGGCGTCGCCGCCCTCGTTGAACGGCGCGATCATCTGCGCCACCAGGCGCAGGCGGTTCTCGGCCAGCGCCGCGCGCACGTCGGTGGCGACGTTGATGTCGGTGAAGCGGCGGATGATGCTGACGTCGTTTTCCTGGAAGGTCTCGAGCCGGTTGCGGCCGCGGTCCTTGGCGGCCTTGCAGGCGGTTTCGGCCTCGGCCAGCGAGCGGCCGAAGTCGGCGCCTTCGCGGCCGCTGAACGGCGTGACGCCGATGCTGATGGAGAGCCGGAAGCGCGCGTCGACGCCGGCGGTGGACAGGCGCGTGACGCCCTCGCGCAGGCCTTCGCCGAACATCGCGGCCTCGTCGATGTCGGTGGGCATGGCCACCGCGAAGCGGTCGCCGGAGATGCGCGCCGCCACCGAGTTCGGTGGCAGGTGCTTGCGCAGCAGGTCGCCGATCTGCGCGATGGCCTGGTCGCCGACGTGCATGCCGAAGTTTTCGTTGATGACGTGCAGCTCGTCGATGTCGACGTACAGCAGGCTCCAGCGCCGCTCGCGGGTTTCCGGCTCGGTGAACAGCAACTTGATGCGCTGCTCGAGCGCGGCGCGCGTCAGCAGGCCGGAGAGCGAGTCGTAGCTGGTTTCGATGCTGGCGGCCACGCGGCGCGCCAGCAGGTCCGCGAGGTGCACGTCGCGGCCGATGAACTCCGGCCCGTCGAGCTTGCGGAACAGCGCCAGGACGCCCGAGGTGCGGCCACTGCCCTGCCGCAGCGGGCAGGCGAGGATGCGGTAGGGAATGGCCACCTGCCCGGCCTGCGTCGCGATCTTGTTGATCACCAGCGGATCGCGGCGCGTCTGCGTGATGGCCAGCAGCTGTTTCTGCGTGCGCAGCAGGATGGTGCGGTCGGCGCTCTCGGGCCAGGTGAGCGTGAGCCCCTTGTCCGGGACCACGATGCCGGCCAGCACGCACTTGAGATGCCCGGCCGCGTTGGCGAGCAGCGACTGCAGGTCGTCCGAGCCCGAGGCCTGCGGATGGCTGCCGGTGACCGACAGCAGCAGCTCGAGATCCTTGTCGCGCGCGCTCAGGTGTTCGTTGAGTTTCTCGATGTCGGCGCGCGCCAGCAGGTCACGGCGCAGCAGCTCGAGCGCCGGCTTGAGGTGCTCCAGCACGTAGGAGAACGGCAGCACGTTGGCGTCCGTCGCCAGGCGGTTGCACACCACGGCGGCGATGGCGGCGAGCGCGCCGCGATCGTCGCGCAGCCAGAATAGATAGGCCGGAGAATTGTCAGGCAACGCGGCATGCAATCCCGCGCCGTCGGCGCGGTTGTCCCCGGCGGCCTCGGCCTGGGTGATGGCCTGCAGTACCAGCGCGAACAGCTCGGGGTTGGTGTTTGCCACGCTCGACCACAGCAACTTGCCGGTGTGATCGAACAGGCACAGCGCAGTGGCTCGCGGCAGCAGCGAGCGCACGAGCTGGGCGTACGGCTCCATGGAGGATTCGAAGGACATCAACCCGGGAACATCCTCTAACTGCTCCCGTATGACGTTGATGCAGTTGGCGTTTTCGCCGGTTTTTGTCTTATTCCGCCCTTAAGGGGCAGGGCGTCGCGGTGGTGTCAGAGAGGGATTGTCGGGATTACGGCCCCGAGACCACGCGGCTTCTC
>DASUGK010000186.1:0-26853 GCA_036274075.1 Steroidobacteraceae bacterium
GTTCTCCGCCGACCCTGAGTGGCAGAAGATCGCCGCCGATTCGCAGAAGGACGGCAAGATCGTGGAGAGGGTGGAATCCGTGTTCGTCGAAGCGACCGACTACTCCCCGCTCAAGTAATGGGGACATTCCTCGTTTCCTAGCAAACGGGGACGGACTCGGTATTCGTTGAAGCAAAAGAAAACGCCGCCCGGAAGGGCGGCGTTCGATCAGGTCTGTCCCCGTTTGCTAGGAAACGAGGAATGTCCCCATTTCCATTTCCTAACTGGCTTTGGCGCGTTCCTGCAGCATCGCCACGGCCGGCAGGGTCTTGCCCTCGACGAACTCGAGGAAGGCGCCGCCGCCGGTGGAGATGTACGAGATGCCCTCTTCCACGCCGTACTTCTCGATCGCCGCCAGCGTGTCGCCGCCGCCGGCCAGCGAGAACGCCGGCGACTTCGCGATCGCCTGCGCGATGGCCTTGGTGCCTTCGCCGAACTGGTCGAACTCGAACACGCCCACGGGGCCGTTCCACACGATGGTGCCGGCCTTCTGCAGCATCGCGGCGAAACGCTCCGCGGTGTCGGGCCCGATGTCGAGGATCATCTCGTCCGGCCGCACGTCGTGGATGGAGCGCACGTCGGCATGGGCCGTGGCGGCGAATTCCTTGGCCACCACCACGTCGGTGGGCAGCGGGATCTCGGCGCCGCGCGCCTTGGCCTGCTCGAGCAGCTTGCGTGCCATGTCGTGCATGTCGGCTTCCTGCAGCGACTTGCCGACGTTGATGCCGGTGGCCGCGAGGAAGGTGTTGGCGATGCCGCCGCCGACGATGAGCTTGTCGACCTTGGCCAGCAGCGCCTCGAGCACCGTGAGCTTGGTCGACACCTTGGAGCCCGCGACAATCGCGATCATGGGCCGCGCCGGCTTGGCCAGCGCGCGCTCGAGTGCTTCGAGCTCGCCCACCAGCAGCGGACCCGCGCAGGCAACCTTGGCGAATTTGCCGACGCCGTGCGTCGACGCCTCGGCGCGATGCGCCGTGCCGAACGCGTCCATCACGTAGACGTCGCACAGCGATGCCATCTGCTTCGCGAGATCTTCCTTGTCCTTCTTCTCGCCCTTGTTGAACCGCACGTTCTCGAGCAGCACCGCGGAGCCCGGCGCCGTGTCGACGCCTGAGAGCCAGTCCTTCCTGAGCGGCACGGGCTTGCCCAACAATTCGGACAAGCGCGTCGCCACCGGCGCCAGCGAAAACTCCTCGGCGTACACGCCCTCCTCGGGCCGCCCCAGGTGCGAGGTGACGAACACCTTCGCGCCCTTTTCGAGCGCCAGCTTGATGGTCGGCAGCGACGCGCGGATGCGCGCGTCGCTGGTCACCTTGCCGCCCTCGACGGGCACGTTCAGGTCTTCGCGGATCAGGACCCGCTTCCCGGCGAGGTCCTGGTCCGCCATGCGCAGCACGTTCATGACCCAACTCCTTCGAACAAGGCCTTACGATGCCTTCGACCAGGCAACCGTCGTGTCGAGCATGCGGTTGCTGAAGCCCCACTCGTTGTCGTACCAGGCGCAGACCTTGACCAGCGTGCCTTCGCTGACGCGCGTCATGGTCGCGTCGTAAGTCGACGACGCCGGGTCGTGGTTGTAGTCGATCGAGACGAGCTGCTTGTCGGTGAACGCGAGCACGCCCTTCATGGCGCCGTCGGCGGCTTCCTTCACCACCTTGTTGATCTCTTCGACGCTGGTCGCGCGCTTGGCGGTGAACACCAGGTCCACCAGCGACACGTTTATGGTCGGGATTCGCACGGCGAAGCCGTCGAGCTTGCCCTTGAGTTCCGGCAGCACCAGGCCCACGGCCGCGGCCGCGCCGGTCTTCGCCGGGATCATCGACTGCGTGGCCGAGCGCGCACGGCGGATGTCCTCGTGGTAGACGTCGGTCAGGCGCTGGTCGTTGGTGTACGCATGGATGGTCGTCATGAGGCCGTTGACGATGCCGATCTTGTCGTTAAGGACCTTCGCCAGCGGCGCGAGGCAGTTGGTGGTGCAGGACGCGTTGGAGATGACGCTCATCGAGCCCTTCAGGACGTTGTGGTTCACGCCGTAGACGACCGTCGCATCGACGTCCTTGCCGCCCGGGGCCGAGATGACCACCTTCTTTGCGCCACCGGCCAGGTGCTTGCCCGCATCCGCCTTGGTGGTGAAGAAGCCCGTGGACTCGAACACGTACTCGGCGCCCACCGAGGCCCAGTCGATCTTCGACGGGTCGCGCTGCGCGAACACCTTGATCTTGTCGCCGTTGACGACGATGTTGTCGCCTTCCACGCCCACCGTGCCGGGGAACTTGCCGTGCGCAGTGTCGTACTGCGTCAGGTGCGCATTGGTCTGCGCGTCGCCGAGGTCATTCACCGCGACGATCTGAATCTCGTTGGTGCGCTTCGACTCGTAGAGCGCGCGCAGGATGTTGCGGCCGATACGTCCGTAACCGTTGATACCCACTTTGATGGCCATCTGTCTCGATCCTCTTTATTCAATTCACGACAAAATCAGGAAAGGAGTTGTTCCACGAGCGCCTTGACGGCTTCGCTGGTGATTCCGAAATGCTTGAACAGGTCCGGGCCCTTGCCCGAGGCGCCGAACTGGTCGATGCCGAGCACGCGGCCGCCCGAGCCGACGTAACGCCACCATGACTGCGTGGCGCCGGCCTCGACCGCGACGCGCCGCATCACCGACGACGGCAGCACGCTCTCGCGATACGGCGCGGGCTGCGCGTCGAACACTTCGCAGCAGGGCATGGACACCAGGCGCACTCGTTTGCCCGCGGCCTGCAATTCCTTGACGGCCGGCGCCGCGACGCCCACTTCCGAGCCCGTCGCGATGACGATGGCTTCCGGCGGGCCGTTGCAGTCGATGAGCACGTAGCCGCCCTTGCGCATCGCCACCAGTTGCTCCGGCGTGCGTGCCTGCTGCGGCAGGCCCTGGCGCGTGAACACCAAAGCGGTCGGGCCGTTCTTGCGCTCGAGCGCGGCCACCCACGAATAACCCGACTCGACCGCGTCGCAACCGCGCCAGACGTGCAGGTTGGGCATGGCGCGCAGCGAAGCCAGGTGCTCGACGGGCTGGTGCGTGGGGCCGTCTTCGCCGAGGCCGATGGAATCATGCGTGTACACCAGCGTGGTCGGGCAATGCATGATGGCCGCGACGCGCACCGCGTTGCGCGCGTAGTCGGAGAACACCAGGAAGGTGCCGCCGTACGGCCGGTAACCGCCGTGCAGCGCGAGGCCGTTCATGATGGCCGTCATGCCGAACTCGCGCACACCGTAATAAACGTAGTTGCCGATCGGGTTCGCGATGGTGATCGGCTTCGAATCCTTGCGCAGTGTGTTCACCGAACCGGTGAGATCCGCAGAACCCCCGAGCATCTCGGGCAGTTTCGGCCCGAGCACGTTGAGCGCCACCTGCGAGGAGGCGCGCGTGGCCTGCGCGCCCGTGACGGCGGCGCCGGCCGCGAGCACCGACTGCACGATCTCGGCCCAGTCGGCCGGCAGCTCACCCTTCATGCGGCGCTCGAACTCGGCGCCCGCTTCGGGATGTTCCTTCTTGTAGCGCTTGAAGATGCGATTCCACTTCTTCTCGGCCGCGGTGCCCGCCTCTCGATGGTCCCACGCGGCGCGGATGTCGTCGGGCACCACGAAAGCCGGCCATTCCCAGCCCAGCGTCTTGCGCGCGTTGGCGACTTCCTCGGCGCCGAGCGCCTCGCCGTGCACCGACTTGGTGCCCTGCTTGTTGGGAGCGCCCCAACCGATGATGGTCTTGCAGCAGATCAGCGACGGCTGGTCCTTGCGTGCGCGTGCCTTCTTGATGGCGGCCGTCACCGCCTCGCTGTCGTGGCCGTCGACGTTCTTCACGACGTGCCAGCCGTAAGACTCGAAGCGCTTCGGCGTGTCGTCGGTGAACCAGTCCTGCACCTTGCCGTCGATCGAGATGCCGTTGTCGTCGTAGAACACGATCAGCTTGCCGAGCTTGAGGGTGCCGGCGAGCGAACAGGCTTCGTGCGAGATGCCTTCCATGAGGCAGCCGTCGCCGGCGAAGCAGTACGTGAAGTGATCGACGATCGGAAGTCCGTCCTTGTTGAACTCGGCGGCTAACAACTTCTCGGCGAGCGCGAAGCCCACGGCGTTGGCCAGGCCCTGCCCGAGCGGGCCGGTGGTGGTCTCGATGCCCATGTCGAGATCGCGCTCCGGGTGTCCCGCGGTGCGCGCACCGAGCTGGCGGAAATTCTTCAGCTCATCGAGCGTGACGGGGTAGCCGGTGAGATGCAGCAGCGAATACAGCAGCATCGACCCGTGGCCGTTGGACAGCACGAAGCGGTCGCGGTTGAACCAGCGGGGGTTGGCCGGGCTGTGCTTGAGGAAGTCGCGCCACAGCACTTCGGCTATGTCGGCCATGCCCATCGGCGCCCCGGGGTGTCCCGAATTGGCGGCCTGGACGGCATCCATGGAGAGCGCGCGGATCGCGTTGGCGAGGGCGCGGCGGGTGGGGGTGCTGGCTGGGGTATCCATAAAGGGCGCGCATTGTCCGATACGGGGGGAGCCGGGGGCAACAAAAATGGGGGCCACCGGGCCCTGAAAAACCGCGCACTGGCTCGCCCGGCAGCTGTCCCGCCCGATGTCTCACGGACATCCGGGCAAGGATGGGCGCGTCGCGGCTAGGTGGCTGGTTTGGATACAGGTTTTGGACAGGCCGTGAATTCCCGGATGTGCTCGTCAATCGGTGTCATCCCGAGTGCCACACGGCGTTCATCGAGGTGTGCAGGATCTTCGACTTCGAACGGTTTCCAGCTGCCGTCCGGCTCGCAGCTTCCCTGGGTTCCATAACGCTGCGGCTTGCCCTGCGCTCGCGCGACGCGGTCCCAGAGGTAGGCGACGTGCCGCTGCGAGGTCTTCTCTTTCGGCAGGCCTTGCAGGAGCGCCAGCACTTCGCGCTGGAATTCCGGCGAGCGATCCGCATGCTGCACGATCAGCCACGCGTTGCCGTCGGCCTCCTCGCCATACGTGGGGATGTCGAACCAGCCGATCTGCGCGAGCTGCCTGCGCAGCCACTCGGTGTTGGGACAATCCATCACGCCGTATCGCAGGCTGTACGCGCCCATCCACCACGAGGCGGCGAGCGGCGGAAGATCGCGTGTCCAGCTCGGATCGGTCAGCGCGCCGCGCATGGCCTGCTCGCGCGCGACGCGGGCGCGCAACTCATCCACGCGTGGATCTGGCTTCGATCCGGGCGGCGCGGGCGGCGTCGAGGTCGACGCGATGAAGGCATCGAACGCGGCGAGCTGTGCGCGCAGCGGAGCCATCGCCGCCGACCAGCTCGCCGCGTCGGGCGCGGACTGCAGAGGCCCGTTCCAGATCATCGCTGCCTCGCGCCGCAGTGCCTCCGGTGAACATCCCTGCGAGGAGTTCGGGTCCATGACGCCGAGCGCCACGACGTAGTCGGAAAACCAGGTGCGCCGCGCCGGTTCGGCGAGGTCCCAGTATCCCGCGGCGGCGAAATCGAACTTTTCGGGATCGACCTGCCCGCTCACGACGTCGCGCGCGAATTGCGCGCCATCCGGCATCGCGGCGTGGGCCAAGCCGGCCAGCGACAGGAGCGCGGCGGCGAGCCGGCCGTTCCGCGTCACGCGCGCTCCGCCAGCACCACCCACTTGTCGGAGAGCAGCGGCGCCGACACGCGCACCACTTCGCGGATCGCGAAACCTGCGTCGCGGAATTCCTGCTCGAGGTCCTTGCGCGATACGCGCGACAGCGGCGTGCGTCCCAGGCCTAACTTCCCGAAGGTGTGCGACAGCACGTAACGGAAGGTGTACTTGTGGCGATAGTCGACCACCACCCAGCGCCGCGACACGCGGTGGAACTCGCGCAGCATGCGCACGCGCGTGGCCGGGTCGACGTGCATCATGAAGCGGATGCACACCACGCAGTCGAGCGAGTCGCTGCGCAGCGGCAGGTGCTCGGCGTTGGCCTGCACGTAGCCGCGGATCTCCGCGGGCTTGCCGTCGGCCGTGGTCCCGGGCTCGACCGTCGCGGCCTTGCGCAGCATCTCGAGCGAGATGTCGCTGCCGACGATTTCATAACCGTCGCGCGCCAGCGCGCCGGTGAAGCGGCCCGTGCCACAGGGAAGATCGAGGATGGTGCGCACGCCGGTGGCGGCTGAAAGCGCTTTCCGGATCGCGGCCCACTTGCGGGCATTGCGCTTCTGGCGCTCCGGCGTGCTGAAGCGGTGGAAATCGTAGTCCTCGGCAACCTGGGCGCTGCGGTAGAACTCGCGCTTGTAGTCGTAGCCGTCTTCCCGCGGGCGGCTCGGATCACTCTTGCCGGGTTTCTTCATGTCGGCCGACACTTTAGTGTGTGCAACCACGATTTACCATTTTTCCGGCGGTCGCTATATGCAGACGCGGCTTCACATTTTGCAGCCGGTAGTTTGCGAACTGGTTCACCCCGCCTCCGCGCCATGAAACCGGCCCGTGACGCGGATCACCCGCCATCCCTGCACATGTTTGTAGAGTGCGATTGAATGAGTGCTATCCGAATCATCCAGTTCACCGACCCACATTTGTTTGGCGATGCGGCAGGGACGCTCCGCGGCGTGAACACGCTCGAGACCCTCGAACGCACGCTGTCCGATGCATCCGGTCACCTGGCCATCTGCGACGCGATCCTCGTCACCGGCGACCTGGTGCAGGATGACGCGGGCGGGTACGAACATTTCCGCCGCATTTTCGCGCGCTTCGGAAAGCCCGTATTGTGCATTCCCGGCAACCACGACTTCGTCCCGCAGATGCGCGTGGCGCTCGCCGGCCGTCCCTTCGAGCTCGACGGCCCGGCCGACATCGGCGCCTGGCGCGTGGTGTTGCTCGACAGCGTGGTGCCCAGCCAGGCCGGCGGCCACGTCTCGGTGGAGATGCTCACCAAGCTCGACGAGGAACTCGGCATGGCGCGCCAGCGCCACGCGATGGTGTGCCTGCACCACCACCCGGTGGCGATGAACAGCCGCTGGCTGGACAATGTCGGCCTGTCGAACGCCGACGAATTCTGGTCGGTCATCGAGAGCCACCCGCAGGTTCGCGCGGTGGTGTGGGGCCACGTCCACCAGGCCTTCGAAGGAACGCGCCGCGGCGTGCGCCTGATCGCGACGCCGTCCACCTGCGCGCAGTTCCAGCCGCGCTCCGACCAGTTCGTCATCGACAACCAGCCGCCGGCGTACCGGCTGCTCACGCTCCACTCCAACGGCGCCATCGACACTGGCGTGCACTTCCTGACTGCCGCAGAATCCGCGGCATGACCTTCCTCCGTGTGATGCGGCGGGGCCTGTCTCGCGGCCTCGCGGCAACGCTGTTGCTCGCATCCTGCGGGGCGCTGGCGCGCGCCGACGGCGGCGCGGCCGTGTGGTCGCTGCGCGGTGAACGCAACACCGTCTACCTCGCCGGCTCCGTGCACGCGCTGCCGAAGGATCATGCGCAGCTCTCGCCGCAGCTCGAGCTGGCGTACGACGCGTCCGACGCCATCGTCATGGAAGTGGACCTCGACGACCTGAATCCCGCCGAAGCCGTCGAGTTCCTCGCGGCGCATGGCACCCTGCCCGCGGACAAGACGCTCGCGGACATCATCGGCGCCGACAAATACGCGAAGGTCTCGGGACTCGCAGGCTCCGTCGGCCTGCCTGAAATGGCGATCGCGCGACTCGAACCCTGGGCGGCCGCCATGGTGCTCACCCAGTTCGCGCTGCTCAAGACCGGCTTCGACCCGCAGCTCGGCATCGACATGCAGCTGGTCGATCGCGCGCGCAGCGACGGCAAGCCCGTCGACGGACTCGAGACCATCGGCGACCAGCTCGGCATCTTCGATGAGCGCAGCCTGCCGGAGCAGATCAAGTTCCTGGTCGACGCAGCCGACGACGTGCCGAAGATGCAGGAAGATCTCGACCGGCTCGTGCGCGCGTGGCGCACCGGCGACCTGCGGGGCATGGAAGAGGAATTCCGCCAGGAGCGCGCCCGCTCTCCGGAGCTGTACGACGAACTGCTCGGCGCCCGCAACCGGCGCTGGCTGCCGCAGATCGAAGCGTTGCTCGACGACGACCGCAATTACCTCGTGGTCGTGGGCACGCTGCACTTCGTCGGGCCCGATGGCCTGCTAGACCTGCTGAAGCGCGCGGGGCACAAGCCCATCGTGCTGCCGGCGCGTTCGCCCGGCGCGCAGCGCTGACCGGAATGCGCAGCTTCGCGATCTTCGTGGGGCTGATCCTGCTCGGTTTCGCGGGGCTCGCCCTGCTGGGATATCCCGCGTGGCTGCTGGTCGCGCAGTTTCCCGGAGACGATCCGAAATTTTCGCGCGTCGCCAGCCGCGTGGGCATGCTCATCCTGCTGCTGGGTTTCATCTTCGTGGCGCGGCGGCTCAAGGTCGCCGACCGGCAGAGCCTCGGATACGGCCTGCCGGCAGGGCGCTTCGCGCGCGAGGTGGGCATCGGCCTCGTGCTGGGCTCCGCGTTGATGTTGCCGGTGCTGGCGACGATGGTGTTGCTCGACATGCGCGTGTCGCAGCCAGAGGCGCTGGCCGGCGCCGCCGCCTGGCTCGAGATCATCGTCACGGGTCTGGTGACGGGCCTCGTGGTGGCCTTCATCGAGGAGACATTCTTCCGCGGCGCGATGCAGACGGCGATCACGCGTGAAGCCGGCGTTCTGCCTGCCATCATGCTGCCTTCCGTCATTTACGCGGCCTTGCACTTCGTGGCCGGCAAGTACCGCATACCGGCATCCGAACTCGACTACGGCAGCGGCTTCCACCTGCTCGCCGAGTTCGTGCGCAAGTTCTCCGATCCGCTGGACATCCTCGACGCATTCCTGTGTCTCACGGGCGTGGGCGTGTTGCTGGGCCTGGTGCGCGCCGTCACGGGCAACATCGCGGCCTGCATCGGCCTGCATGCCGCATGGGTCGCCGTCATCCTCGTCGTGCGGACGACATCGGCGCCGAACCCGCACTCGCCGATGGCCTGGATGATGGACGACCACGATGGATTCATCGGCTGGATGGTGCTCGCATGGACCCCTCTCATGGCCTGGGCGCTGCACCGCTGGTACCGCCAGCGAAGCATGGGGTCAGACGGCTGAAAAGATGGGGACAGATTCAATTGCACGCGATTTGAAATCGGGTGCAATTGAATCTGTCCCCATCTTTTCAGCCGTCTGACCCCATTTTCAGGGTGAGCAGGGCGTCGAGGCGCGCGATGGGATCGTCGAGCTCCAGCAGGACCTGCTTGTCGTTGAGCCCGATGGGAAGCAGCTCGGTGATGCGCGCGCCGACCCACGCCGCATCGTCGAAGTGTTTCTCCACGTGTTGATAGTGCCCGGCGAGTTCCTCGAGCGCACGCCGCGCAGTGGCGCCGAACTGCGCGTACTCCTCCGGCAGCGGCACGCGCGGCTCGGGCTCCATCCATGACACGTTGGCGAGATTCAGGCCATCGGGCGCGCGCCACACGCGCTGCACGCTGAACTTGCGCTCGCCCACGCAGGAAATTCCCAGCAGTCCGTCCTGCAGCGTGTAGAAGTCCGCGATGCGCGCGCTGCAGCCGACGGTGGCGGTGGTGGCCACCGGACCCGCCTCCTCGCCTTCCTGGATCAGCACCACGCCAAAGGGCTGCTGCTCGCGCATGCAATTGCGCACCATGTCGGTGTAGCGCGTTTCGAAGATGCGCAGCGGCAGCGGCCCGCCGGGGAACAACACGGTATGCAGCGGAAACAGGGCGATGACGCTGTTTTCCGCGTTCATGTCACGCGTCGCGCGCCAGCGCCTCGAGCAACTTGCCGTGCAGTCCGCCGAAGCCGCCGTTGCTCATGATGAGCACCTGGTCGCCCGTCGCGGAGTTGCCCGCGAGCCCGGCGACCAGTTCATCGAGTGAGCGCGCGACCCGCGCCTTGGCGCCGAGTGCCGCGACCACGGCGCCCGCATCCCAGCCCAGGTCGGGCGGCGCGAACATCCACACGGCGTCGGCCGCGGACAACGACGGCCCGAGCGTGTCGCGATGCACGCCCATTTTCATGGTGGCGGATCGCGGCTCGAGCACGGCCACGATGCGCTTGCTGCCGACCTTGCGGCGCAGCCCATCGATGGTGGACGCGATCGCGGTTGGATGATGCGCGAAGTCGTCGTACACGGCGATGCCGCGCACTTCACCGCGCAACTCCATGCGGCGCTTCACGCCCTTGAACTCCGCCAGCGCCGCGATGGACTGTGCCACCGGGACGCCGGCGTGCCGCGCCGCGCCGATGGCCGCCAGCGCGTTCTCCGCGTTGTGCGCGCCGAGCAGGTTCCAGCGCACGGTGCCGACCGGACGCCCGGCCTCGAGCACCACGAACTTGGAGAAGTCCGCGCCCTGCGGCTGGTCCAGCGACCAGGTGATGTCGTTGCCGGCATCGCGCGCGAAGGCCTCGCGCGGCGTCCACGCGCCCATCGCGAGCGTGGTCCTGAGGTTCTCGTCGGCCGCATTCCACAGGATGCGGCCGCTGGCGGGCACGGTGCGCACCAGGTGATGGAACTGCTTCTGGATCGCCCCGAGGTTCTCGTAGATGTCGGCGTGATCGAATTCCAGGTTGTTGAGGATCAGCGTGCGCGAGTGGTAGTGCACGAACTTGGCGCGCTTGTCGAAGAACGCCGTGTCGTATTCGTCGGCCTCGATGACGAAGTGTTTCGTGCCCGGGGCGAAGCGCGCACTGGTGGAGAAATTCCCGGGCACTCCGCCGATGAGGAACCCGGGCGCAAGTCCGGCGTAATCGAGGATCCACGCCAGCATGCTCGAGGTCGTGGTCTTGCCATGGGTACCCGCCACGCCGAGCACGTGCACGCCGCTCAGCACTTCCTTCGCCAGCCAATCGGGTCCCGAGGTG
Source organism: Steroidobacteraceae bacterium (assembly GCA_036274075.1). Lineage (GTDB taxonomy): Bacteria > Pseudomonadota > Gammaproteobacteria > Steroidobacterales > Steroidobacteraceae > CADEED01. The sequence continues at coordinate 10,902 of DASUGK010000186.1, forward strand.
TAGGGAATGTTGCTGTCGAGCAGTGCCTCGATGACCGGCACGCCGCGCGTCATGACGTTGCCGACCACTACCACGTCGGGACGCGGCCGAAGCTGCGCGGCCTCGAAGCCCGGGATGAGCTCGATGCCCAGCGCCTCGAGCTGCGTGCTCATGGGTGGATAGACGTTCCTGTCGGAGCCGGTGACGCGATGGCCCGCGGCCTTGGCGATGGCGGCGATACCGCCCATGAAGGTGCCGCAGATGCCGAGGATATGAACGTGCATGGAACTACCTTGCGATCAGGCCGCGCCCTTCGCGGCGGTGCCGAACAGCAGCGTCGACACGAGGACGGCGGCGAAGAACTCGCCGATGATCAGCAACACGCCGCCCAGCCAGGAAACTTCGAACGCGGCCTTCACGATGCGGACTTCCACGATGAAGGCCCAGATGCCGAGCACCGTCGTCACGAGCATCAGGGCCGCAGGCGGCGCCACGGTGGGATCGGCCTTTTCGAAATACGGCTTGAGCGCGCCGGCCAGCGGCACGAGCGCCGGCTGGAACACCAGGTTCACGCCGAAGATCGCCGTGCAGGTCTGCAGGAAACGCTCGCGCTTGTTGGCGATCGCCAGCGCGGCCCGGAACCACGCCAGCATGACCACGCTACCGAGCACGGCCCCGGCCAGCGCATCCGCGACCGGCAGCGACACCAATGCGGACATGACCACCGACACGGCGATGAACAGCACCACGACGATGGCGAGAAGCGCCTGGGACGCGGGCAGACTTTCCGGTCCGCTCCGGAAAAGGGTGATGTCGACCACGCCGCCGAACAATGCGCGGAGATTCGCAAGCATAATGATGGGCAGATTGTACACGTCACCCGGAGCACCACGGTCTTGATGATCGACACTGCCGACGCGCTGACGGCCTTTGCTGCCGGCGTCACGCGCGCACCCGCACTGGCGCTGGACACCGAGTTCATGCGCGAGAAGACCTATCGCGCCGAGTTGTGCCTGGTGCAGCTCGCCGGCGAACGCGACGCGGTGTGCATCGATCCGCTGGCGCTGCCGGACCTGGCACCGCTGGTCCCGGTGCTCACCGGCCCGGGGGCGGTCAAGGTCATGCATGCCGCCCGCCAGGACCTCGAGGTCATGCTGCCCGCGGTCGGGCTGGTGCAGCCGGTGTTCGACACGCAGATCGCCGCGGCGCTGGCGGGATTCCCCGCGCAGATAGGCTACGCGGAGCTCGCGCGGCGGCTGCTCGGCGTGGAACTCGCCAAGGCGCACACGCGCACCGACTGGTCCCGCCGCCCGCTGTCGGCGGAGCAGCAGGAATACGCGCTCGACGACGTGCGCCACCTGCTGCCGTTGCGCGCCAGCTTGTTAGAGACGCTGGAGGCGAAGGGCCGCCTGGCCTGGCTGGAAGAAGACCTGCAGCCGCTGGCCAACGCCGATGCGTTGCGCGTCGAGCCGGAAGACGCCTGGAAGAAGGTCAAGGGACTGCCCGGCCTCGACGAGTCGCGCCAGCGGCTGGCCCGGGCCGTGGCGGCCTGGCGCGAGCGGCGGGCCATCGAGCGCAACCGGCCGCGTGGCTGGATCCTCGACGACGTGAGCCTGCGCGAAATCGTGCTGCGGCTGCCGCGTTCCCTCGACGCGCTGGGCGCGTTGCCCGAGATGCCTGAGTCGGTGGTGCGCAAGTGCGGCGAGGAACTGCTGGCGCTGGTGCGCGAGGCCGGCATCGCCGATCCGCCGCCGCCCCTGCCGCGCCGCGAACGGCCCGATCCTGCGCAGCTCATTGCGGTCAAGCGGCTGGCGGAAATCTCCGCCGCCGTGGCCAATGAACTCCAGATCGGCGCGGAAGTGCTGGCGACACGCCGCGACCTGGAGAAGCTCGCCGCCGGCCGCCAGGACGTGATCCTGCTGCGCGGCTGGCGTGCCGAGGTCATCGGCAAGAAGCTGCTGTCAGCGCTTTGATTTTCTTCGCAGGCGCCGCGCCTTGCGCGCCACCTTGCCTGCGACCTTGCGCACCGCGGCGCGAACCTTGCGGACGGCCGCGCCGCGCCGCGCGGCGTTTTTGCGCCTTGCGGCCGGCACGCGTTTCGCCTTGCGGCGCACGGCCTTGCGCGCCGCGGCCTTCCGGGCGGCAGGCTTGCGTGACGCCACGCGGCGCTTGGCGGCGGTCTTGCGCGTCGTGGCCCTGGCGGCCGGCGCCGCGGCGGGCGCAGTCTGCGCGAGTGCGTCGAGCACGCGCTGGGTGATCACTTCCGGCGAACCTTCGGCACTCACGGTGCGCAGCAGCCCGTTGTTCGAGTAGTAAGCCAGCACCGGGCGCGTGTTCTCTTCGTACACGCGCAGGCGCTCCTTGACGGTCGCTTCCTCGTCGTCCTTGCGCTGGAACAGCTGGTGTTCGGTGCTGCCTTCCACGCAATCCGTGGCCGGCGACGCCGGCGGCGCGCTGTAGATGTTGAACACCTTGTTGCACAGCGAGCAGGTGCGGCGGCCGGAGATGCGGCGCACCAGTTCCTCGGCGCCCACTTCGAACAGCACCACGGCATCGATGGGCGTGGCGAGATCGCGCATCAGGGAAGACAGCGCCTCGGCCTGCGGCTGGGTGCGCGGGAACCCGTCGAGGATGAACCCTCCGCGCGCGTCGGGCTGCGCCACGCGATCGCGGATGATCTCGAGCATGGTGGCATCGTCGACCAGCTTGCCGGCGGCCATGATGGCGTCGGCACGCTTGCCCAGCTCGGTACCATCCTTGCGGTGTTGCCGCAGGATGTCGCCGGTGGAGATCTGGGGAATTCCGAATTGCTTGACGAGACGCTGGGCCTGGGTGCCCTTGCCCGACCCGGGCGCGCCCATGAGAACGATGCGCATGTTAGATTCTTGACCTGTGACCTGCCCGCTCGAAGGGGCGCCACACTACCCAAACCCCAACCTTCAGGCAAACCACAATGGCCAAACGTCCCGCTGCGAAGAAATCCAAGCCCATGAACGCGTTTTATGCTCAATCGGGCGGTGTTTCGGCGGTGATCAACGCCTCGGCCGCGGGCGTCATCGAAGCGGCGATGAAGTCGAAACAGATCGCGAAAGTGTATGCGGGACGCCACGGCATCGTCGGCGCGCTCACCGAAGATCTCATCGACGTCAGCAAGGAATCGCGCGCGACGATCAAGGGACTCAAGTACACGCCGGCCGGCGCGTTCGGCTCGGCGCGTTACAAGCTCAAGAGCCTGGAACAGGATCGCGCCAAGTACGAGCGCCTCATCGAAGTGTTCAAGGCGCACGACATCGGCTACTTCTTCTACAACGGCGGCAACGACTCGATGGACACCGCCAACAAGGTGTCCCAGATCGGCGACCAGCTCGGGCACCGCGTGATCTGCGTGGGTGTGCCCAAGACCGTCGACAACGACCTGCCGCACACCGACTGCACGCCGGGCTTCGGCACCGTGGCGAAATACGTGGCGATCTCGACGCGCGAGGCCGCGCTCGACGTGGCCTCGATGGCCAAGACCTCGACCAAGGTGTTCGTCATGGAGGTGATGGGCCGCCATGCCGGCTGGATCGTCTCGGCCGCCGGCCTCGCCGGCAAGGGACCCGACGAGGCGCCGCACGTGATCCTGTTCCCCGAGATCGCCTTCGACAAGGAGAAGTTCCTGGCCAAGGTGAAGGATGTAGTTAGCCGCGTCGGCTATTGCGTGGTGGTCGTGTCGGAGGGCGTGCACGACGCCGACGGCAAGTTCCTGGCCGACGCCGGCACCAAGGATGCGTTCGGCCACACGCAGCTCGGTGGCGTCGCGCCGGTGGTGGCCAACATGGTCCGCGAGGCGCACGGCTACAAGTACCACTGGGCGGTGCCCGACTACCTGCAGCGCGCCTCGCGCCACGTCGCGTCCAGGGTGGACGTGCAGCAGGCCTACGCCATGGGCAAGGCCGCGGTCGAATTCGCGGTGAAGGGCATGGACGCGGTGATGCCCACGATCATCCGCAAGAAGTCGAAGCCCTACAAATGGGTGGTGGGCAGCGTGCCGTTGAGCGAAGTGGCCAACGTCGAGAAGAAACTGCCGCGCGACTTCATCACCGAGGACGGCTTCGGCATCACGCAGAAGTGCCGCGACTACCTGCAGCCGCTGATCGAGGGCGAGGACTACCCGCCGTACAGGAACGGCCTGCCCGAGTACGTGACGATCAAGGGCGTCGCGGTGAAGAAGAAGCTCAACACGCCCTTCACTCCATGAAAGCAGGCAAAGCCCTGAAGGTTCTTGCACGCGGCCTGTAACGCGCGTTCCCGCGCGTTATTGGCCGCTGTTCCGTCCTGAACTGCGACCTGCGTCGCGATTCTGCGGCGGCACGCGCGAGCGCGCGTGTTTATAAAAGACTCCTTCATTTCGAACGGAGTCGCCCCATGCGCAAGTTGTCCCTCGTGCTGACCGTCGGTGTTCTCATGAGCGCGGTGGCAGGTGTCACGATGGCGGAACCACCTGCGCACGCCCCGGCCCACGGCTGGCGCAAGAAGCATGACCCCTCCTACGTGGGTTACACCGGAACGAAATGGGAGCGCGACTACCAGGTCGCGTCGGGCAGCTGCAATCGCGAGGAGATCGGTGCCGTCGTCGGTGGCGTGATCGGCGGTGTCATCGGCAAGCAGGTTTCTTCCGAGGAAAACCGCACCGTCGCGGTGATCGTCGGCGCGGCCGTGGGCGCGCTGCTCGGATCGCGTATCGGCAAGTCACTGGACGACGCGGATCGCGGCTGCTTCGGCCACGTGCTGGAGATCGGCGCGGCGGGCAAACCCGTGAAATGGTCAAATCCGTCGAGCGGCGTGAGCTACACGCTGGTGCCGGGCGCCGGCAAGAATATGAAAGGGAAAACCTGCCGCGACTATTCGCTCACGGCGACGCGCGGCGGAACCACCGAGAAGCGGCAGGGCACTGCCTGCCAGGACTCGGTCGGCGTCTGGAGCCTGGGGGACTGAGGGCCGCGCGGGCCGGGGAATCCGGTCCTGCGGCATTCCGGGCAAGCCGATTCGACCATCGGCGTTGTCTCACGCTGTCATTGCCAATCCGCGGTTGGCCGGGCCCGGCTACGTTGTTATAGTGCGCGCCCTTTCGGGACGCCCTCCCAGGCGGGCAGCCCATTTCAAACAACTAAGTAGCTGATTTCCGACAGGAGTTCTGCATGACTGCCACGACGTGGCTGTGGCTGGCGATTGGCGCCGGCGTGGTCGCCGTTTTGTACGGCGTGTTCTCGATGATGTCGATCCTCAAGCTGCCCGCGGGCAATGCGCGCATGCAAGACATTGCGGCGGCCATCCAGGCCGGCGCCAAGGCTTACCTGAACCGCCAGTACACCACCATCTCCTTCGTGGGAGTGGTGCTGTTCGTGGTACTCGGACTGGCCCTGGACTGGCTTACGGCAGGCGGTTTCGCGGTCGGCGCGGTGCTGTCGGGCCTGGCCGGTTACATCGGCATGAACATCTCGGTGCGCGCCAACGTGCGCACCGCCGAGGCGGCCAACAACGGGCTCAATGCCGCGTTGCAGGTGGCCTTCAAAGGCGGCGCCATCACCGGCATGCTGGTCGTGGGACTCGGGTTGTTAGGCGTCGCGGGTTACTACACGGTGCTGCAGCACGTCCTGCCGCCCGAGCGCTCGAGCGAGGCGCTGCACGCGCTGGTGGGCCTGGCCTTCGGCGGCTCGCTCATCTCGATCTTCGCGCGCCTCGGCGGCGGCATCTTCACCAAGGGCGCCGACGTCGGCGCGGACCTGGTGGGCAAGGTGGAAGCCGGCATTCCCGAGGACGATCCGCGCAATCCCGCGGTGATCGCCGACAACGTCGGTGACAACGTCGGCGACTGCGCCGGCATGGCCGCGGACCTGTTCGAGACCTACGCGGTGACGCTGGTGGCCACGATGCTGCTGGGCGGACTCATGATGTCCGGCATGGGCGAGAACGCCGTGCTGTATCCGCTGGCGCTCGGCGCCGCATCGATCGTCTCGTCGATCGTCGGCACGTTCTTCGTGAAGACGTCGGAAGGCGGCAAGATCATGAACGCGCTCTACAAGGGCGTGATCGTCTCGGGCGTGATCTCGGCGGTGGCATTCTGGTTCATCACCGAGCAACTGGTGCAGAACACCGAGGAAGCGCCGCACCTCGCGCGCCACCTGTTCTACTGCTCGCTGATCGGCCTCGCGCTCACTGCCGCGATGATCGTCATCACCGAGTACTACACGGCCACCGAGTACGGACCGGTGCGCAAGACCGCGGCCGCGTCGCAGACCGGCCATGCCACTAACATCATCGCCGGCCTCGGCGTGTCGATGAAGTCGACCGCGATGCCGGTGATCGCGATCTGCTTCGCGATCTGGGGCGCGTTCGAGCTCGGCGGCCTGTACGGCATCGCCGTCGCCGCCACCGCGATGCTCTCGCTGACCGGCATGGTCGTGGCGCTCGACGCCTACGGCCCGATCACCGACAACGCCGGCGGCATCGCCGAGATGTCGAAGCTCGACAAGAAGATCCGCGACATCACCGATCCGCTGGACGCCGTGGGCAACACCACCAAGGCCGTGACCAAGGGTTACGCCATCGGCTCGGCGGGCCTCGCGGCGCTCGTGCTCTTCGCCGATTACACGCACAACCTCGAGACGCACCTGGCCGCCAAGGGCGTGGCGATGGTCGCGTTCTCGCTGTCCGATCCGGCCGTGATCATCGGCCTGTTCATCGGCGGCCTCGTGCCCTATCTATTCGGCGCCATGGCGATGGAGGCCGTGGGCCGCGCCGCGGGTTCGGTGGTCACCGAAGTGCGCCGCCAGTTCCGCGAAATCAAGGGCATCATGGACGGCAGCGCCAAGCCGGAATACGGCACCGCCGTGGACTTGCTGACGCGCGCGGCGATCAAGGAAATGATCGTCCCCTCGCTGTTGCCCATCCTGATCCCGGTCGTCGTCGCCTTCGGCATGAACTGGCTCATGGGTGACGGCGCGGGCATCAAGGCGCTGGGCGGCCTGCTCATCGGCACCATCGTCACCGGCCTGTTCGTCGCGATCTCCATGTGCACCGGTGGCGGCGCCTGGGACAACGCCAAGAAGTACATCGAGGAAGGCAACTTCGGCGGCAAGGGCTCCGAGGCCCACAAGGCATCGGTGACCGGCGACACCGTGGGTGACCCCTACAAGGACACCGCCGGCCCGGCCATCAACCCGCTGATCAAGATCATCAACATCGTCGCCCTGTTGCTGGTGCCCCTCCTCTAAGTCGGTGCCGGGCCGGCAGTTCGGCATTCGTGCCGGGCCGGCATTTCGGCATTTCTCCAGGGCCGCGCTTCACCCAAGCGCGGCCCTTTTTGTTTCTCGCACGCGGCAATATTGTCCCCATATCGGCGGTCCAGTGTGCCGAGAACCCGAGGAGCGACGTAATGGCCACCGAACAATTCCCCGTCCAGAAATCCGACACCGAGTGGCGCAGCCTGCTCACCGCCGAGCAGTTCCGCGTGTTGCGTGAACACGGCACCGAGCCGCGCGGCACGAGTCCGCTCAACTACGAGAAACGCACCGGGCAATACGCCTGCGCCGCCTGCGGCCAGCCGCTGTTCGAATCCAGCACCAAGTACGAAAGCGGCTCGGGCTGGCCGAGCTTCTTCCGGCCGCTGCCGAACGCGGTGTCGACCACCACCGACCGCTCGCATGGCATGACACGTGTGGAGGTGCATTGCGCGAACTGCGGCGGCCACCTGGGCCACGTGTTCGACGACGGCCCGCAACCCACCGGGCAGCGTTACTGCATGAACGGGTTGTCGCTGAAGTTCGAGCCGAAGCAGGGCTAACTAGCGTGCCCGGCCAGCTCTGGCACCATTTGCCAGCAAATGGGGTCTGACCCCATGTCTCAGCGGCGGCGGACGCCGGGGCGGACGGCCAGGCGGACGCTGTCGCTGCTGGCGGGTTCGGCGTCCGCGGGGGGCTCCACGACAGGGCCGGCGTTGACCAGCACGGCGCTCACCAGCTTGTTGAGGCGCGAGCAATAGGCCGCGACTTCGGGGCTCGCGGGCTCGACCTGTTCGAGCGCGTGCGCGATGTCCTGCAGGCGGCGCTCGATGCGCGAATCCATCTTGAGGGAATGCGTCAGGGATGCACTGACACAGGCGGTGATTTCCGCGTCGAGGTCGCGTGCTGCGGTGCCCGCAATACTCAGCCCGCGCATTTCCGGCGGACAGCCCGCCTGCAGATGCTCGCGCCACATTTGCGACAGTTGCATCCCTACCGCCTCCCCGAGTCGACGTTGCGGCCGAAAATAACGCACTTTGCAGTCATCGTCCCACGCATTTTTCATGCCGCATGCCCCGCCGCAATGATCTGGATCAGGCAAGCCGTGAGCTTCAGGCGTCGCAACTGCCCCACATTCCTTTCAAACTGTTTGTAGGACGATTCTTAAGTGTTTGATTCGTGACGCCACGCCGGCGCGCCGGCGGCGTTGCGCAGATGCCATCGCCGCGGCCGCGACGCCTTGCCGCGCTCCGTCGGCCGGATTCCGGCAAACAACCCCGCTGCACCATCCGACGCGAAATAATCCGGCCCCGTCCCCGGTCTGCGGCACTAACAAGAATCGGGAGGATTTCCATGCAGGCCCTGGCCACCATTGTCGACTGGCATGCGCAGCTCGCGCGCCTACTCGATCACCTTCGTTCACTGTTGCTGCTGCTCACGCGGGTATGGGTGAGCTGGCAATTCCTCAAGTCCGGCTGGCTCAAGGCCACGAACTGGGACGTGACCCTGGAACTGTTCCGCTCCGAGTACCGCGTGCCGCTGCTGTCGCCCTCGCTCGCAGCCTGGCTGGGCACCTTCGGCGAATTGTTCTTCCCTGCGCTGCTGATCTGCGGCCTGTTCACGCGCGCGGCCGCGCTCGGTTTGTTCGCCGTCAATGCCTTCGCGGTCGTGTCCTACTGGCACGTGCTGGGCAAACCCGGCTTCGAGGCCGCGCTGGGCCAGCACGTGTTGTGGGGTTTCATGATCACGGTGATCGCGATCTTCGGCGCGGGCGCGATCTCGCTCGACCGGTTGTCAGGAGGCCGGCAGCACCATTGAGAACGTCGCGCCACCGGCGGCGCGCGGCCGGACGTTGAGCTGTCCCCCGTGCGCCAGCGCGACGTGGCGCGCCACGGCCAGCCCGATGCCGCCTCCACCGGCCTTGGTGGTGAAGAATGGCGTCAGCACCTTGCCGGGCTCGACGTCCGGCAGGCCGCGCCCGTTGTCGTGCACCTCGATGGAAATCTCTCCGCCAGAGCGCCGGCACGCCACCTCGATGCGCGGAGCCGCGGTGCCCTCCACCGCCTCGACGGCATTGCGCAGCAGGTTGATCACCGCCTGCTCGAGTAGTTCGGCGTCGGCGCTGGCGTTCATGTCCTGCGGAACGATGCTGGCGGTGAAGTCGATGCCGCGCTCCCTGAAGGTCGCGCTCATCAGCCGCTCGATGGCGTCGACGAAGGGCTTGAGCGCCACGGGCCGCGGCGCCGCCGTGGGCAACTCGGCGACGGCGCGGTAACGCTCCACGAAACTCATGAGCCCGTGGCTGCGGCGCCTGATCACCTCGAGCGCAGCCGCGAGTTCTTCCTCGCCCTCGCGCGACTGCAGCAGCTGTTCCAGGCTTTCGGAAAGCGACGCGATGGGCGTGAGCGAATTCATCATCTCGTGCGCCAGCACGCGCGCCATGTCGCCCCAGGCCTTGGCCTCGACGGCATCGAGTTCGCCCGCGATGCGTTGCAGTGCGAGCAGCCGGCGCGGCGCGGCCCCCGGCGCCGAATACTGCGCGCAGGAGACATACGCGGCCGAGCCATCCGCCAGCCGCACGATCTCGCGCGCCGCGGGCCGCATGGCCTGCATCTGCGCCGCCGCCGGGCCCAGTGCCGGGATCTCGGCCAGGCTGCTCACGCTCTCGCGCGCCAGCGCGCGTGCCGCACGGTTCAGGTAGACCACGCGGCTGCCCTCGAGCACCAGCAGCACGGCCGGCACCGTGTCGAGCAGCGCCTGCGCATGGTCGAGTTCGCGTGACAACTCGAGCGCCGGCTGGTGTGCAGGCTGCGCGGCCGCGGCGGGCCGCGCGAGACTGGTGAGCCGGTGCGCCAGCCCCACGGCCACCAGCGCCGCGATCCCCAGCAGCACCAGCGCCGTGGCGAAGTAGTGAGTCTGCGCGAGCAGCGCCGTGATCAGCCAGCACAGCGCGCCCAGCAGCGCGGTACGCAGCAGGACGCCGCTCATGCCTGCAACCCGTGCTTGGCCATGCGCCGGTACAACGCCGGCCGCGACAGCCCCAGCGCCTCCGCAGCCGAGGAGATGTTGCCGTGGTGGCGCGCCAGTGCCTGCTCGATGGCGCGCCGCTCGAGCGTGTCGAGGTCCAGCGTGCGGCCCTCGCGCGCGGCGCGGGTGCGTTCGGCCGCGGCGCGCACGGTCGCGACGAGTTGCTCGTTGCGCCATGGCTTGAGCACGAAGTCCACCGCGCCCTGCTTGAGGGTCTCCACGGCCAGCGACACGCTGCCGTAGGCCGTCATGAGGACCACGCTGAGCGCCGGGTCGATGACGCGGATGCGCGCCAGCGCGTGCAGGCCGTCGCGGCCGCTGGCGGCTCCGAGGGCGAAGTTCATGTCGAGCAGCACCACGTCGGTCGACGCGTCTAACCACTGGCCGAGGTGCGCGGCGTTCTCCGCGAGCGTGACCGAGGAGAAGTGCGAACCCAGCGCCACGCGCGCGGCGCGCTGCACGTCGCGGTCGTCTTCGATGATGAGCACCTTGCCGAACTTCTCCACGCGCAAAGCCTAGTCCGCCGCGGCGGGCGGCGACAACTGTCCGGAAGCGGACGGCTGAGTCTTGTACGGGCAAACCCCGCTGCGGCAAAACGGCGGCCATGGAGCCCGGTGCCGATTTGCACATGAGCAGCATGGACAGACCCCTGGTGCTGCCATGGTGGCGCCGGCGGTTGTCTAAGGCCGCCGGCGTCCTTTTCCTGCTGCTCGCGGCCGGTGCCTTGCTGGCCGCGATGTTCAGCGGTGAGCGCAGCCTGCGCATTCCCGCCGACCAGCTGGTCATCAGCACCGTGGCTCGCGGCACGTTCCACGACTTCATCCCGCTGCGCGCGCGCGTCGTGCCGCGCGAGACCGTGTACCTCGACGCCGTCGAGGGCGGCCGCGTCGAACAGGTGCTGGTCGAGGCCGGCGACTGGGTCGAGGCGGGACAGCCGCTGGTCCGGCTCAGCAACACCGAGCTCGAGCTCGTGGTGCTGGATCGGGAGGCGCGCCTCATCGAGTCCATCACGCAGCTGCAGGCGCGGCAGTCGGCGCTCGAGCAGGACCGGCTCGACAACGCCAAGCAGCTCGCGTCCATCGAATACACCATCATCGGCGCCGAGCGGGCGCTGGCGCGCCGCAAGTCGCTGGACTCGGAGTTCCAGGAGCAGCGCGACCGGCTGCAGGATGAGCTCGACTACAACCGCAAGCTGCGGCCATTACAGCTCGAGAGCAACGAACGCCAGGAAGCGCTGCGTGTGCAGCAACTGCCGCAGATCGCCGCGCAGCTCGAGAAGCTGCACCAGGACGTGGAGATCACGCGGGCCAAGCTCGCCAGCCTCATGGTGCGCGCGCCGGTGGCGGGCCGCATGACGGCCATCGATCTCAAGATCGGCGAGAGCCGCAACCGCGGCGAACGCCTCGGCGAACTCACGCCCGGGTCGGGCTTCAAGATCGTCGCCAACGTGGACGAGTTCTACCTGGGCCGCTTGCGTGCCGGGCAAGGCGCCACGGGCGACATCGGCGGCCGCGACTGCGCGCTCACCATCGAGCGCGTGTACCCGCAGGTCCGCGACGGTTCGTTCGTCGTGGACCTCAAGTTCGCGGGCGCGGCCCCCGAGGGACTGCTGCCGGGACAATCCGTGCAGGGCAAGTTCTCGCTGGGCACGGCAACATCGGCGACTCTGCTGGCCGCGGGGCCATTCCTGCAGCACAGCGGCGGCGACTGGGTGTTCGTGCTGGACGGCGACAGCGCCGTCCGGCGGCGCATCCGCGTGGGGCGCCGCAACGCCGAGCAGCTCGAAATCATCGCGGGCCTCGCGGCCGGCGAACGTGTGATTACATCCGACTACCAGGGCTACGGCGGCATCGACCGCATCGAACTCCAATGAGGCTGACATGCTGAAACTCGAACAGATCGGCAAGGTGTACCGCACCACGGAAGTGGAGACGCAGGCGTTGAACGACGTCAGCCTCGGCATCGACGCCGGCGAATTCGTGGCCGTCATGGGCCCGTCCGGCTGCGGCAAGTCGACGCTGCTCAACATCCTCGGCCTGCTGGACAGCCCGAGCAGCGGCCACTACAGCTTCTTCGGACAGGACGTCACCACGCTGTCCGAGTCCGAGCTGACCCGGCTGCGCCGCGATTCCATCGGCTTCGTGTTCCAGAGCTTCAACCTAATCGACGATCTCAGCGTCGCCGAGAACGTCGAGGTGGCACTGCTGTATCGCAACCTGCCCGCGCGCGAACGCCGCGAGCGCGTGGCGGCGGCGCTGGAGCGCGTCGGCATCTCGCACCGCGCGCGCCACCTGCCGCAGCAGCTCTCGGGCGGCCAGCAGCAGCGCGTGGCGGTGGCCCGCGCGCTGGTGTCGGCGCCCAGGGTGATCCTCGCCGACGAACCCACGGGCAACCTCGACACCGCCAACGGCAACGCCGTCATGGACATGCTCATCGACGTCGCGAAGTCCGGCACCACCGTGGTCATGGTCACGCACTCGCTGACCTACGCGGCGCTGGCCCAGCGCACCATCAAACTACTGGACGGCCGCGTGGTCAGCGAAACGCAGCTCGCGGCCTGAGCGATGCTCCGCAACTATTTCGCCGCCGCGCTGCGCAACCTGCTGCGCAACCGGGCCGTGAGCCTGGTCAACATCGCGGGACTCGGCATCGCATTCGCCGCGGCGCTGCTCATCGCGCTCTACGTGCGCTACGAACGCAGCTACGAGCATTTCATCCCCGGGCACGAGCGCATCTATCGCATTTCCGAATCCTGGCGGCAGGCGGACGGTGCCTTTGAAAGCAGGGAAACCACCAGCCAGAAGGTCGCCGCCTGGCTGCCGCTCGACTTCCCCGAGACGGAACACGTGGTGCGCATGGCCGAGCAATGGCTCAGCGTCGGTCCCGCGGATCACGAGTTCAACGAACAGGTCTTCGAGGCCGACCCGGCCTTGTTCAGGCTGCTGAAGCTCGAGGCGGTGGCCGGCGACCTCGAGCATTCGCTCGACCAGCCGGGCAGCGTCGCGATCTCGCGCAGCATGGCGCGCAAGTATTTCGGAACCGACGACGCAGTGGGGGAGCAGTTCTACATCGAGCGCCAGCCTTTCGGCCGCGTCACCGCCGTCTTCGAGGACCTCCCGCCCAACTCGCATTTCAATTTCAGGATCGTCCTGACCGGCGTCGGCGGCGGCGCACTGTCCTTCGCCGACCGTATCCCCGAGGAAGCCAACTCCACGATGATCATGCACGTCTACTTCGCGCTGCAGCCGGGCGCGAAGATCGAGTCCCTGCGTGCGCAGATCCCCGAGTTCATCCGCAGGCATCACGGCAAGGACTTCGCCCAGTCCGTACGCTACGACGTGCTGAACATCGCGGACATCCATCTCAGCCCGGACGCCCGCGCCGCCTGGCGGCCGCGCGGCAATCCGCGCGCGCTGGCGGCGCTCACGCTGGTCGGCGCGCTCATCGTGCTCATCGCCGTCATCAACTTCGTGAACCTGGCGACGGCGCGCGCCGCCCAGCGGCGCGTCGAAGTCGGCGTGCGCAAGCTCGCCGGCGCGCGCCGCCGCGAGCTGCTGCTGCAATTCCTGGGTGAAGGTCTCATGCACGTGGCCGTCGCCACGTTGCTCGCCTTCAGCCTGGTGGAGCTGATGCTGCCCGCATTCTGCGCGCTGCTCGACCCCGCGGACGGACAGACGCCGATGCCCGCGGTCACCTTCGACTACTGGCAGGACCCGGTGTTGCTCGGCGCGCTGCTCGGCGGCGCATTGCTGGTGGGATTGCTGGCGTCGCTCTACCCGGCGTTCGTGATGGCCTCGCTACGACCCGCGAACGTGCTCAAGTCGGCCACGCCGGCGGGCCGTGGCGGTGCGCGCCTGCGCAACACGCTGGTCACGCTGCAGTTCGCCATGCTCATCGGGCTGCTCTACGCGACGATGGTGATCCACGAGCAGACGCGCTTCGCGCTCAACAACGCGCTGCGCATCAACACCAGCCAGGTGGTCATCTACAACCTCGGCACGGAGCCCGGCAGCAAACATGGCCCCGGCACCGCGTTCATCCATGCGGCCGCGGCACTGCCGGGCGTCGGCGGCATCACGCGCTCCTACAGCGCGCCGACCACGGCTGACCTGCAATACCTGGTGCACGTCCCGGGCGGCACCGACATCGGGGTGCGCGTCATGCCCGTGGATTTCAACTTCTTCGACTTCTACCAGGTCCCGCTGCTCGCCGGCCGCGCGCTCGGCCCGGCCGTCAGCGCGGACACCTTCGAGCTCACCGAAGCCTCGCGCCCCGTCAATGTCATCATCAATGCCACCGCCGCGCGCCAGCTGGGCTTCAGCGATGCGCGGCAAGCCGTCGGGAAGACGCTGGAACCATTCGCCTGGCAGTTCGACTGGAACGGTACGAAAGTGCCCAGGCCCGATCCGATCACCGTGGTGGGCGTGGTCGAGGACTTTCCCATCGACTCGGTGCGCCGCGCGATCGAGCCCATGGTGTTCTTCGCCTACGACCCGGCATTCCAGATGGTGAGCATCCGGGTCGCGGGCGACCGGGTTCCCGAAACCATGCAGGCGCTGGCCGCCGCGTGGAAGAAGTTCGGCCAGCCGCGCGCGCAGGAGGGCTGGCTGCTCGATGGCTACTACCGCAAGTTGTATGCCGACGTGATCCTGCAGCAGCGCACGCTGGCGCTGTTCGCCGGCTGCGCCGTGTTCCTGGCGGCGCTCGGCCTGTTCGGACTCTCTATCTACACCGCCCAGCGGCGCACCAAGGAGATCGGCGTGCGCAAGGTCATGGGCGCGGGGACCGGCGACATCATGGCGATGTTGCTGTGGGCCTCCGGCCGGCCGGTGCTGTTCGCGAGCCTCATCGCCTGGGCGGCCGGCTACTACCTGATGCATCGCTGGCTGGAAGGCTTCGCCTACCGCGTGCCGGTGCCATGGTGGTGGCTGCCCGCTGCGTCGCTGCTGGCGCTGGTCGTGGCCCTGCTCACGGTCAGTGCACACAGCTACCTGGTGGCCCGGGCCAATCCCGTCAACGCACTACGCTACGAATAGTCGGCTCGCCTATACTCGGCGCAACCACAGCGTCGGTGAATTGCAGCGATGCCACCGGACGAGCCACTGCAGCTGCTGGCCGCGAGCCTGGCTCGCGCCCGCGGCGAAGATTTCTTTCCCGTGATCGCCGAACATCTCGGCGCGACCCTGCGCGCGCGCGAGACCGCGATCTGCGAAGCCGCGTCCGGCGGGCGCGTCCGGACCCTGGCCGCGTGGCGCGCGGGCGCCGCGTTGTCCAACTTCGAATATGAACTGGCGGGCATGCCCTGCGAACGCGTGTACCAGGGCGAACGGCTGCTGATCGCCGTCGACACCGCCACTTTTCCGCGCGCCACCCAGGGCTACGGTGGCTACTACGGATTGCCGCTGACTGCGAAGGATGGCGCGGTGCTCGGACACCTGTGTGCCTGGTTCGACACCCGCATCGAGCTCGGCGCCGAACAGCGGGCCATCTGCGACCTGCTGGCGAATCGCGCCGCCGCCGAGCTGCGCCTGGTGCACGTCAAGCGCGAACGCGCGCTGCTGCGCGCCCAGCGGCGGCAATTGCGCGCGGAGATCGCCGCGACACATGACGTGCAGGACATCGTCGGCGCCGGCGATTCGCATCAACACCTGCTCGAGGAAATCTCGCGGCTCGCAGCGTCCGAC
>DASUGK010000187.1:0-7791 GCA_036274075.1 Steroidobacteraceae bacterium
TCCCACCCCGTGGGCCGACACGCCACGTTTGCACGTGAGCGCGCCCGAGCTTGCGCTGACAGTGGGGCGGACGGCATATGCGCCTATCATGAGGGCGCGGGCCGGGACACCGAATTCGCAAGGCACGGAGCCGTCCCCGACCGAGTCATGGCGAGTGCAAACGAACAGGCGATTCCGCGCCCGAATCATGGACCAAAGAGCGGCGGCCCTAATCTCGCGAAACAATCACCGAAGGGCCCGGCGAAAAGCGCACTCATGATAGGTGCATGTGCCGGCCGCATCACCACCACCGCAACCCCGTCCCCGTTTGCTAGGAAACGAGGAATGTCCCCATTAAGAGGCCCACGGCTTCCACCACTTCTTTTTGGGGGCGATGCGTTTTTCGCCGGCTTCGCCTTCGTAGTTGGCGCGGTACATGGTGCGGGTCTTGGCGGCGAGTTCGGTGAGTTCCATCTTGTCGTAGCACTCGATCATGATCTCGAGCGCTTCGCGCACGGCGGGGGCGCCGTCGAATTCCTCGATGGCCGTCTTGGCACGCTGCGCGGCGGCGACGTAGGCGCCGCGCTCCATGTAGTAGTGCGCGACGGCCAGCTCGTAATCTGCCAGGCGGTTGCGCAGGTACACCATGCGGCGGCGCGCGTCATGCGCGTAGTCGCTGTTGGGGTACTGCTCGACCACCGTCAGGAATGACGCAAACGAACGGCGCGCCTGCGTGGGCGGGCGCTTGTCCAGGTCCACGTGGAACCAGCGTTCCAGGAAATTCGGCAGGCGTTCGAAATCAGTGAGTCCCTTGAGGTACCACGCGTAGTCGATGCGCGGATGCGTGGGGTTCTCGCGGATGAAGGTGTCCGCGGCGTCGATGGCCGATTCGGACTCCCCGGCCCGGTAGTAGGCGTAGATGACATCGAGGCGCGACTGCCGGGATTCCGCCGCGAAAGGATACCGGGCCATCAGCGCCTCGTAGATCTTGATGGCCAGCGGATAGTCGGCCTGGAGCAACGCCTGGTGGGCGCGGGCGTAGACGATGGCCGGGTCGGTCATCGCCTGTTCGCGGGCCTCCCGCGACTTGCAGCCGGACAAGCCGAGGCCCATTCCGAGCGAAACTAGGGACATAAAGATGAGTGCCCGGGAACCGGCGCGGCGCAATACTGGCATGGAAGGTGTTGCTGTCTCTCGAAAATGCCGGTGTCTGTAATTTGAAATGGCCGCCGGACGCGTGAAGTATAGCGGCCCCCGGAATCCCTCGGACCAAAAGGTTGAGCTCCAAGTTCCAGACCCACCAGGTTGCGTTCCCCCCGGAATTGGCCGGCCGCCGGCTGGACCAGGCCCTGGCGCAGCTCCTGCCGCAGTACTCCCGGACCCGCATCCAGCGCTGGATCGAGGATGGCGCCGTGCGCGTGAACGGGCTGGCCGCCAAGGCCCGGGACGTCGTCGTCATGGGACAGGCCGCGACCGTGGAGGCGCGGCTGCCGGAGCAGACTGGCATCGCGGCACAGGAGATGCCGCTGGACATCGTCCACCAGGACGCGGCGTTGCTGGTCATCAACAAGGCGCCGGGTGTGGTGGTGCACCCGGGCGCCGGCAACCGCGAGCACACCCTGCAGAACGCGTTGCTGGCGCACGATCCGAAGCTCAAGCGCGTGCCGCGCGCCGGCCTGGTCCATCGCATCGACAAGGACACCAGCGGGTTGTTAGTCGTGGCGCGCACGCTCGAGTCGCAGACTGAGCTGGTGAACATGCTCGCCGCGCACGAGATCGAACGCGAGTACCTCGCGTTGTGCACCGGGCTCATGACCGGCGGCGGGACGGTCGACGAACCCATTGGCCGCCACCGCACCCAGCGCATCAAGATGGCGGTGCGCCGCGACGGCCGCGCCGCGGTGACCCACTACCGCATCGAGAAGAAATATCGCGCACACACCCTGGCGCGCGTGCGGCTCGAGACCGGCCGCACGCACCAGATCCGCGTGCACCTCGCGCACGTGGGGTATCCCATCGTCGGCGACCCGGTGTACGGCGGGCGCCGGCGGCTGCCTGCGGGCGCCACGCCGGCGCTCAAGGCCGCACTCGAAGGCTTTCGCCGCCAGGCGCTGCACGCCGAGCGGCTGAGTTTCACGCACCCCAGGAGCGGCGAGCCGGTGAGCTACCACGCACCGCTGCCCGCGGACCTGCGCGAGTTGTTAGGCGAGCTGGAGCGCGACCTGGCCGAGGCCGAAGCATGAGCGGCCAGGACGAGCGCCCGGGCCTGCTGCAGTTCGACTGGCCATTGCCGCCTGGCGTGCGCGCGGCATTCACCACGCGGCTCGGCGGCGTGAGCGCCGCCCCCTGGGACTCCTTCAATCTCGCCACGCACGTGGGCGACGACCCAACGCACGTCGCCGCCAATCGCGCGCGCCTGCGCACATTGCTCGACCTGCCGGCCGATCCCGCCTGGCTGAGCCAGGTGCATGGCATCGCCGTGGCCGACGTCGACTCGCTGCCGGCCGGCAGCGCACCGCCGACGGCGGATGCCGCGATTTCGGGCGGGCACGGCCGTCCCTGCGTGATCATGGTCGCCGACTGCCTGCCGGTGTTGTTCGCAAGCCGCGATGGCCAGCGCATCGGCACCGCGCATGCCGGCTGGCGCGGGCTGGCGGCCGGAGTCCTCGAAGCCACCGTGGCTGCGCTCCGTGTCGATCCGGGCACCTTGGGCGCGTGGCTGGGTCCGGCGATTTCGCGCAAACACTTCGAAGTCGGCGCGGACGTTCGCGACGCCTTCCTCGGCGCCGATCCCGGCGCCGCGGCCTTCTTCACGCCCAATGCGCGAGGCCGGTGGCAGGCGGACCTCGTGGGTCTCGCGCGCCGCCGCCTCGAGCGCCTGGGCGTACGTTCGATTTCCGGTGGCGATTGGTGCACCTACGCCGACCGCGGGAAGTTCTATTCCCACCGCCGCGACGCCGGAGGCGGCCGCATGGCCGCGCTGATCTGGAAAACGCAAGGGTAGTTGGCCGATACTGCGGCGTCGTTCGGCTGAACGACTTTCCGGGAGGAGAGCCGCTATGCCCTCATGGGGATGGTTGGTCGTGGGGATCGGATTGCTCGGTGTCGAAATGTTCGTCATCGACGCGCAGTTCTACCTGGTGTTTCTGGGAGCATCGGCCGCGCTGGTCGGCCTGCTCGGCCTGGCCGGGCTCGCCATGCCCGAATGGGCGGAATGGCTGACGTTCGCGGTGCTCGCGATCATCGCCATGGTCGCGTTCCGCCGCCGCCTCTACGAACTCATGCGCCGCCAGGATGCGCCGGTCGAGGAGCGCATCACGACCGGAGATCTCGTGGTGGTGCCCACGCGCCTGGAGCCTGGTCAAAGCTGCCGGGTGGACTATCGCGGCTCGAGCTGGTCCGCGCGCAACACGGGCGGCAATACGATCGAGGCGGGAACCGAGGCCCGCATCAGTCGCGTCGACGGCCTGACCCTGCACCTCAACTGAGAAGAAGGAATCCCATGGAAGTCCTCTACGTCGTCTTCGTCATCGCGGTCCTGGTCGTCATCGTCCTGGCCAAGACCGCCACGGTTGTGCCGCAGCAGAGCGCCTACGTGATCGAGAGGCTCGGCAGCTACAGCCGCACGCTGCACGCGGGCTTCCACATCCTGGTCCCCTTCATGGAGCGCATCGCCTACAAGCACAACCTGAAGGAGCAGGCGATCGACATTCCCGAGCAGATCTGCATCACCAAGGACAACGTGCAGGTGGGCGTCGACGGCGTGCTCTACCTTCAGGTGCTCGACGCCAGCCGTGCGTCGTACGGCATCACCAACTACGGCTTCGCGATCACGCAGCTGGCGCAGACCACGCTGCGCAGCGAGATCGGCAAGATCGAGCTCGATCGCACCTTCGAGGAACGCGCCACCATCAACGCGAACGTGGTGAGCGAACTCGACAAGGCCTCGGCGCCCTGGGGCATCAAGGTGCTGCGCTACGAGATCAAGAACATCACGCCGCCGCGCGACGTGCTGCAGGCCATGGAAAAGCAGATGCGGGCGGAGCGCGAGAAACGCGCCGTGGTGCTGACTTCCGAGGGCGAACGCGACGCCAAGATCAACCAGGCGGAGGGCGAGAAGCAACGGGTCATCAAGGAGTCCGAGGCCAACAAGCAGCAGCAGATCAACGAGGCCCAGGGCCAGGCGGCGGCGATCCTTGCGGTGGCGAGCGCGACCGCCGAAGGCCTGCGCCGCGTGGGCGATTCGTTGAACGCGCCGGGTGGCATGGCGGCGATGCAGTTGCGTGTCGCCGAGGAGTACGTCAAGCAGTTCGGCCACCTGGCCGACGAGGCGTCGAGCACGCTCATCGTCCCGGCGAACCTGTCGGACATCGCCTCGATGATCGCGCTGGCGACCAACGTGATGAAGGGCCAGCCCAAGGTGGAATAGCCGCCGACGGGCGCGAAGGCCCGCGTGCTAGCATCGCCCGCCTTGATCACGCTCACCTGGATAGTCCTCAGCACGCTCGTCTCGGGCGTGCTTTCGGTCCTCGCGGCCGGCGTATTCCTCGCTTTGCCGTCCCGGCAGCGCGAGGGAGTGTTGCCACACCTGGTGAGTTTTGCCACCGGAGCACTGCTCGGCGCGGCATTGCTGGCGCTGATCCCGCACGCGGTGCTGGACGCGGGCACCGCCCGGGTCCACGAGGTGGGGATTGCGCTCATCGCCGGCATCGCGCTGTTCTTCGTCCTCGAGAAATTCCTGCTCTGGCGGCATTGCCACGACAACGAGTGCAACACGCACACGGCCGGCGGCCATCTGCATCAGCACGACCACGGTCACACTCACGACCACCACCACAACCACGCCACCCACCACGACGACGCCCGGCGCAAGGCCAGCGGCTCGCTGGTGCTGGTGGGTGACGCCCTGCACAACCTGCTCGACGGCGTGCTGATCGCTGCCGCCTTCCTCACCGACGTGCACCTGGGCATCGTCACGGCGCTGGCCATCATGGCCCACGAGATCCCGCAGGAAGTCGGCAACTTCGCGGTGCTGCTGCATTCGGGGGTATCGCGGAGGCGGGCCCTGGGCCTCAACCTGCTGACCAGCCTGACGGCGGTCATCGGCGGCGTGGTGGGTTACTTCGCCCTGGAGACCGCGGTCCGGATCCTGCCTTTCGCCCTGGCGGTGGCGGCTGCCAGCCTCTTGTACGTGGCGGTGGCCGACCTCATCCCCGGCCTCCATCGCCGCGTCGATCCACGTTCCAGCCTGATGCAGGTGCTGCTCATCGCCGTGGGCATCGCGGTCATCACCTTAGCGGAAAGGTACGCCCACTGAGCGACAGGGACGGGCCCTTATAAGGGCCTGGCCCTATTGAAACCGCGCCATCCGGGCCTCAATTTGGCGGCCTATGCGAATGGACAAACTCACCAGCCGATTCCAGACCGCCCTGGCCGACGCACAGTCACTGGCCGTGGGGCGCGACCACCAGTTCATGGAGCCCGCGCACGTGTTCGCGGCGCTGCTCGACCAGCAGGACGGCACCACGCGACCGCTGCTGGTGAAAGCCGGCGCCAACGTCGCCAAGCTGCGCAAGGACCTGGACACGGCCATCGACAAGCTGCCCACCGTGCAGGGCACGCCCGGTGACGTCCACGTTTCGCAGGATCTCAATCGGCTGCTGAACGTCACCGACAAGCTGGCGCAGCAGCGCAAGGACGACTACATCCCGACCGAGCTGTTCGTGCTTGCCTCGTTCGAGGACAAACACACGCTGGCCAGGCTGCTCAAGGATGCCGGCGCCTCGAAGGCCGCCATCGAGAAGGCCATCGACCAGATCCGCGGCGGCGAAGCGGTCAACGATCCGCAGGCCGAGGAGAAGCGTGGCGCCCTCGAGAAGTACACCATCGATCTCACCGCGCGCGCGGCTGCCGGCAAGCTCGACCCGGTCATCGGCCGCGACGACGAGATCCGCCGCACCGTGCAGGTACTCGCGCGGCGCACCAAGAACAACCCCGTGCTCATCGGCGAGCCGGGCGTGGGCAAGACCGCCATTGTCGAGGGCCTCGCGCAGCGCATCATCAACGGTGAAGTACCGGAGATGCTCAAGAACAAGCGCATCCTCGCGCTCGACATGGGCGCGCTGATCGCCGGCGCCAAGTTCCGCGGCGAGTTCGAGGAGCGCCTCAAGGGCGTGCTCAACGATCTCGCCAAGCAGGAAGGACAGATCATCCTGTTCATCGACGAGCTGCACACCATGGTGGGCGCGGGCAAGGCCGAAGGCGCGATGGACGCCGGCAACATGCTCAAGCCCGCGCTGGCGCGCGGCGAGCTGCATTGCGTCGGCGCGACCACGCTCGACGAATACCGCAAGTACATCGAGAAGGACGCCGCGCTCGAGCGCCGCTTCCAGAAGGTGCTGGTCAACGAGCCCAGCGTGGAAGACACCATCGCCATCCTGCGCGGCCTGCAGGAGCGCTACGAGAAGCACCACAACGTCGACATCACCGATCCCGCGATCGTCGCCGCCGCGACGCTGTCGCACCGTTACATCTCGGACCGCCAGCTGCCCGACAAGGCCATCGACCTCATCGACGAGGCCGCGGCGCGCATCCGCATGGAGATGGATTCCAAGCCCGAAGCGCTCGACCGGCTCGAGCGCCGCATCATCCAGCTCAAGATCGAGCAGGAAGCGCTGAAGAAGGAACACGACCCCGCCACCAAGAAGCGGCTCGCGGACCTTCAGGAAACCCTGAAGGGCCTCGAGAAGGAGTACGCCGATCTCGAGGAGATCTGGAAGAGTGAGAAGGCGTCGATGCAGGGCGTCGGCGCCGTGCGCGACGAACTCGAGAAGGTGAAGCTCGACATGGAACAGGCGCGCCGCAAGGGCGACCTCACCGCCGTCGCGCGCTACCAGTACGAGCAGATCCCCGCGCTCGAGAAGAAGCTGGCGCAGGCGCAGATTGCCGAGACCAAGGAGACGCAGCTCGTCCGCAACAAGGTGACCGACGAGGAAATCGCCGAGGTGGTGTCCAAGTGGACCGGCATTCCCGTGTCCAAGATGCTCGAAGGCGAGAAGGAAAAGCTGCTGCGCATGGAAGAGGCGCTGTCGAAGCGCGTGGTCGGCCAGGACGAGGCGGTCAGGATCGTCTCGAACGCCATCCGCCGTTCGCGCGCCGGCCTCGCCGATCCGCGCCGACCCAATGGTTCGTTCCTGTTCCTCGGCCCCACCGGCGTGGGCAAGACCGAGCTCTGCAAGGCGCTGGCCGAATTCCTGTTCGACACCGAAGAGTCGATGGTGCGCATCGACATGTCCGAGTTCATGGAGAAGCACTCCGTGGCGCGGCTCATCGGCGCGCCCCCGGGATACGTGGGTTACGACGAAGGCGGCTACCTCACCGAGGCGGTGCGGCGCCGTCCCTACGCGGTGATCCTGCTCGACGAAGTCGAGAAGGCGCACCCCGACGTGTTCAACGTGCTGCTGCAGGTGCTCGACGACGGCCGGCTCACGGACGGGCAGGGCCGCACCGTCGATTTCCGCAACACCGTGATCATCATGACGTCGAACCTGGGTTCGGACGTCATCCAGAAGTTCACGGCGGAGAACAACTACGCGGCGATGAAGTCCGCGGTGATGGAAGTGGTGCAGGAGAATTTCCGGCCCGAGTTCATCAACCGCATCGACGACATCTGCGTGTTCCACCCGCTGGGCCCGGAGCAGATCCGCGCCATCGTCGACATCCAGCTCGCGCAGCTGCGCCGCCGGCTGGCGGACCGCAATCTCGAGCTGACACTCGACGACTCGGCGCTCGAGAGGCTGAGCGAGGCCGGCT
>DASUGK010000188.1:0-5533 GCA_036274075.1 Steroidobacteraceae bacterium
AACGGGCAAACAAAACCCCCGATTGGAGGTCGTCATGGCGGCGAACACGGCAACCCGTCACCCGCTGGGTGCATTAGGTCGAATGGGCTTCGTGGTGGGAATGCACCTGGCGTTGCTGCTGGTGCTGGCGCGCGGGTTTGGGGTCATTCCGACGGCGGTGATTCCCCAAACGACCGCGGATTTCTTCGACGATCCGGCAGTGCCCGAGCCGCCGCCGCCGCCCATTGATTTCAAAGGTCGGATCGACTCCAAAATTTCTATCGCGCCGCCGCAGCCGATTCCCCTCGACCTGACCGATGACACCGTCATCGATCCGCCGCCGGGCGTCATCAGCGGAGATGATGAAGGCACCGGCGGCACCGCCGTGGTCGAACCCGAAATCGTCCGCGTGCGCGCCGATCCGAAACATCCGTTGTCGCAGCCTCCCTATCCGCCCACCGACCGGCGCGAAGGCAATCAGGGTTCCGTGGACGTGGAGATCTACGTGATGCCCGACGGCCGTGTCGGCGACGCGCGCATCGTGAAGAGCAGCGGCTTCGAACGCCTCGACCAGGTGACGCTCGACGAGGCGCGCCGCAGCTGGCGCATGTTACCGGCGACGCGTAACGGCGAGCCCTTCGCGCAGTGGCACCGGCTGCGCGTGGTTTTCAAGCTGACGACTCGCTGAGGATTGCAGCGGCCCTGTTGCGGCCGCCTTGCCGAGCCTGTCTTACTGCGGCACCGGGCTGGAGGCCGGCGCCGCCTCGGTTTCCGCCGGCTTGGAATCGTGGTTGACGGTATCGGCTGGCGGCAGGCTCTGCCGGCACTCGCGCAGCACGAAGAACAGGCTTATGGCTGCCACGGGCACCAGAAACCACGGCCATGGTGACCCTTTCTTCTCCGGCTCGCTCATCGTGCTCCCCACATCGAATAGACTTGAGCGTACTTTCACGGCCGCCGCCCCGCAAGCTGAACCATGCGCCTCGCTTTCCGGATCCTCGATCTCGCCGCCCGCCTGTTGTTCGCGCTGGGCGTGGGTTGCCTGTTGTTAGCAGGCTGGCTGGCGTGGAACACGCTGAGCTTCGCGCGGGATGCGGCGCGATCCACCGGCGAAGTGGTTAGCTACTTCGAGAACCGCGACGGCGACGACGTGCGTTACCGGCCGCGCATCCGCTTCAAGACCAAGTCCGGCGACATCATCACCACCAGCGGGCAGCTGTCGGCGGCGACGAAGCGTTTCGAAATCGGTGAGCAGGTGCCGGTGCTCTACAAGCTGGGCAAGCCCACCGAGGCTCGCGTCGCGCTGTTCGTCGACAACTGGTTAGGCGCCACGCTCGCCACCGTCATCGGCCTGGTGGGCGTGGCGGGCGGCTTCCTGGTGAGGCGTTCGATCCGGCGCGAGCTGGCGAAGCTGCCGGCCGCCGGCTCGGCCAAATAGCCGGCCAACCAGCGGAGATGAGCACGCGATTCGACCGGGACTACTACCGGCGCTTCTACTACGACTCCCGAACGGCGGTGACTTCGCGCGCCGAGATGCGCGCCCGCGCCCGGCTGATCGGCGCCTACGCCGATCACATCGGCCTGCCGGTCCGGCGCATGCTCGACGCGGGCTGCGGCATCGGGCTGTTGCGCGCGCCGCTGCTGCGCGCCTTTCCGAAGGCGCGGTACACCGGCCTGGAATACAGCGAGTACCTGTGCCGGCGCTATGGCTGGACGCAGGGGTCGCTCGCGGATTTCACCGCCGATCCCTTCGACCTCGTGGTGTGTTACGACGTGATGCAGTACCTCGACGACCGCACGGCCGCGCGCGCCATCGTGAACCTGGGCCACCTGACCCGCGGCGTGTTGTACCTGTCGGCGCTCACGCTGCGCGACTGGCGCCAGAACTGCGACCGGTCGCGCACCGACCGCGACGTGCACCTGCGGCCCGTGGAGTGGTACGGGTCGCGCCTGCGCCGCTGGTTCCGGCCGAGCGGAGTGGGCTTCTGGATACGGCGCGGCGCGCCGCTGACCACCTGGGAAATGGAAACCGCCGCGATCTGAGCCGGGGTATGCTGGCGCGCATGCGTGAATCCCGTCTTCCGGTCGACGCCGCCTGCGGCGATGCGCGTCACCGCGACGTGCGCGCCGAGGTGTTCGCCGTGGTCCCGCAGCGCGCCGCCTCGCCGGGCAAGCGCCTGTTCTGGACCCTGGTGCTGTTCCTGGCGCGTTACCCGGCCGGCCTGCGGCTGCTGCGCCGCCTGCGAGGTAGTTAGAGTCATGCGTGGATTGTCGTACCTGCTGGGTATCACCGCGGGCCTGGGCCTGGCGCTGCAGGTGGGCATGAACGCGCAGTTGCGCAAGGTGCTGGGCAGCGCCTGGAGCGCCGCGCTGGTGAGTTTCACCGTGGGAACGCTGGCGCTCGTCGGCCTGATCCTGGCCACGCGCACCGAGATCCCGTCCCGCGACACCCTTGCAGCGGTGCCGCTCTGGGCCTGGTACGGCGGCCTGTTCGGCGCGTTCTACGTGGCCATTTCGACCATCGTGGCCGCCGAACTGGGGGCTACCAGCCTGCTCGCCCTGGCGCTTGCGGGGCAACTTTTGATGGCCATGGTTGTCGATCACTTCGGCTGGCTGGGGCTTCCCGTGAACCCGATCACCTGGGTGCGAATCTGCGGGATTGCCCTGCTCGGCGCCGGGGTATGGCTCATCACTCGCTGAAACCCTAAGAGCACTCCCCGGCGACTCACAGTCAGATGCCCGTTTGGAGGCTTGGGCCATGATCAAACCAACCCTGACTTCCCTGCTGCTGTTGGCGGCAGGCCTGCTGCCGGCCGGCAGCGCCAGCGCCCATGACGACGTCATCGGCACGCGCTTCGTCGCGCCCGCGGGCGAGGACACCGGCGACTGCGACGACAACCATCATCCCTGCCGCACGCTGAACTACGCGCTCACGCGGGTGGGGCCCGGCGACGCCATCAAGCTGGCCGCCGGCACCTACGATCTCGCCGGCGTCGACATCGAGCGCCTGGCGCTGGGCAAGGAAGGCGTGCGCGGCGGCTATTCGGCCGAGGATCATTTCCGCATCCAGAACGCCGAGACCAACCCGACGCGGGTTTCCAGCGTGCCGGACGAGATGCGCAACAATTTCATCGCGCACGGCTTCACCGTGATCGACGCCAACGGCGACCCGCTGCCGCGCATCGAGATGGCCAAACTACTGGCGCCCACGGCCTGCACCGGCGGTCGCGCCGGCAATTTCCCCTGCCATAACGTCGACTTCCTCGCCCAGGTGCAGCTCGGCGAGATTCCCACGCAGCCCACCAGCGCCAGCAATCTCTGGGGCTTCGTGGACCTGGACGACAACCGCGAGTATGCGGTGCTCGGGCATCGCACCGGCACGGTCGTGGTGGACGTCACCGACCCCGGGAACCCGGTCATCGTCGGCAACATCCCGGGCAATGCGTCGTTGTGGCGCGAGGTGAAGGTGTACCAGGTGGCCGACCCGGGTGGCGGGCCGCACCGCGCCTATGCGTACATCACCACCGAGGCGCCGGGCGGCGGCCTGCAGATCATCGACCTGTCGAACCTGCCGGCGAGCATTTCCCTCGCCAACACGCTCACCGAGTTCAGCACCTCGCACACGCTGTACATCTCGAACGTCGATTACGCGTCGATGACGGCCTTGCCCGGCCGGCAGGCCTACCTGTACATCGCGGGCGCCAACGTGGCCGGCGGTGCATTCCGCATCTACGACCTGGTCGACCCGGTGAATCCGGCGCTGGTGACGCCGTCGCCCGCGGGCAATGGTTACATGCACGACTCGACGTCGATGCTCATCACCGACAACCGCACCACGCAATGCGCCAACGCGCACAACCCCTGCGAAGTGCTGGTGGATTTCAACGAGACCTCGGTAGACCTGTGGGACGTAACGGAAAAGAACGCCCCCGTGCGTCTATCCACTACCACGTATCCGACCGCGACCTACGTGCACTCCGGCTGGCCGTCGCAGGACAGCCGCTTCATCATCGTGCACGACGAGCTCGACGAGCTTCGCCGCAGCCTCAACACGCATATCTACACGCTCGACGTCGGCGACCTGCGCACGCCGAACCTGGTGACCTCGTACACGGGTCCCACGACCACCACCGACCACAACGGCTACACCATCGGCGATCGCTACTACGTGGCGCACTACAAGCGCGGCCTGGTGATCTTCGACTCGACCACGCCAACGGCGCTGACCGAGATCGGGTCGTTCGACACGTATTTGTCTCCTTCGGCCAATAGCGCGGGCACCGATGGCGTGTGGGGCGTGTATCCGTTCCTGCCGTCGGGCACCTTGCTGGTGAGCGACATCGAAAACGGGCTGTTCCTGCTCGAGCGCAACGAAACGCTGCCGCCGCCGGTGGTGACGCCCGATCCGCCGAGCGTGCCGCCCTCGGGCGGCGGCGGTGGCGGTGGATCGATGGACGTGCTGGTCTTGATTTTGTTGGCGGGGTTCGCGATGTTACGCGCCCTCCGACAAGTGAGAGCCCGCAATGGACTACCTGCCCGCCGACTCGCGCTACAACACGATGCGTTACAACCGGGTGGGAGCCAGCGGCGTGCGCCTGCCGGCGATTTCACTCGGCCTGTGGCATAACTTCGGCGACGTCGACATCTTCCAGAACGGGCGCACCATCGCGCGCCGCGCCTTCGACCTGGGCATCACGCACTTCGACCTGGCTAACAACTATGGCCCGTCGCCGGGTTCCGCCGAGGAGAACTTCGGCGCGCTGATGAAGAAGGATTTCCACCCGTACCGCGACGAGATGATCATCTCGTCCAAGGCCGGCTACCTCATGTGGCCGGGCCCGTACGGCGAGTGGGGTTCGCGCAAGTACCTGGTGGCGAGCTGCGACCAGTCGCTCAAGCGCATGGGCCTGCAGTACGTCGACATCTTCTACAGCCACCGCTTCGACCCGGACACGCCGCTCGAGGAGACCATGGGCGCGCTGGACTTCATCGTGCGCTCGGGCCGCGCGTTGTACGCCGGCATCTCGAGTTACGACGCGCAGCAGACCGCTCGCGCCGCGAAGATCCTGCGCGACCTCGGCACGCCCTGCCTGATCCACCAGCCGAAATACAACATGTTCGACCGCTGGATCGAGAACGGGCTCACCGCCACGCTCGAGAAAGAGAAGATCGGCTGCATCGTGTTCTCGCCGCTGGCGCAGGGACTGCTGACCAACAAGTACCTGAACGGCATTCCCGAGGACTCGCGCGCGGCGAAACACACCTCGCTGGACCCGGACTCGATCACGCACGACAAGGTCGAGAAGGTGAAGAAGCTCAACGACATCGCGAAGGCCCGGCGCCAGTCGCTGGCGCAGATGGCCGTCGCCTGGACGCTGCGCGACAAGGTCGTGACCTCATCGCTGATCGGCGCCAGCAAAGTCGCGCACGTCGAAGAAGCCGTCGCGGCCCTCAACAACACGGCTTTCTCGGCCGCCGAACTCTCCGCCATCGAGTCCGCCCTGAAGTAGAGGTGGTGTCAGAGAGGGAATGTCGGGATTACGTCCGCCGCGTT
>DASUGK010000189.1:0-38360 GCA_036274075.1 Steroidobacteraceae bacterium
ATGCCGCATTGTCCGCGCTGCTGCCCGCGCCCCCGGTCGTGCCCGACGCCGAGCCCGAGGACGTGCTCGGCTGCGGACTCGACTGCCACACGCTGATCCTGCTGTGGGACCTGCGCCAGGGAACGCGGAACATCGGTCAACGGCTGGCCGCGCTCGACGTGAAGCAGCTCAGTGAAGGCGCGGCGCTGAACCTGGTGGGCCTGCTGGTCAGGAATCGCTTCTACGCCGACAACGGCATCGACTACGCCACCCAGCAATGCCTCGAGGGATTCGGCGCCATCGACCTGCCGCAGCAAATCGCCGGCTACAAGCCGCGGCCGCTGGCCGGCGTGTGGGCGACGCCGCCGTTCCTGCACAACGGCTCGGTGCCCTCGCTCTACCAGATGCTGTTGCCGCCGGAGAAACGCGACAAGAAGTTCTTCGTGGGGCGGCGCGAGTTCGATCCCGTGCACGTCGGCTACGTGACCGAGCCCGATGCCGACGGCGACGACGACGGTTTCTGGCTGGACACCAGCATCGCAGGCAATCACAACACCGGCCATGCCTTCTCGGCGGACGCGGCCACCTGGCGGAAGCATCTCGAGGACCCGAAGGCGAACCCGCTGCCGCACGGCGTGATCGGGCCGGAATTCACCGACGAGCAACGCTACGACATCATCGAGTACCTCAAGGTGCATCGCGACCTGCCCGAGACACCGCCCGACTACCGGCCGCCCACCTGCCACCTTCGTGGCGAGGCGCTGTAACCCGCGCGCGGCAGGGCGCCGGCGCCGGAACTAACTACCGGCCCGCGGCCGGCTCGTTGCAGCGCCGGCCGGCGAACTTCTCCACCAGGATGTCGATGAGCACGCGCACCTTGCAGGACGCGCTGCCGCCCGGCGGCCGGACCACGTAGACACCGGCCTCGGGCATGGGGTAGTCGGGCAGCACCGCGACCAATGCGCCGCTCGCCAGGTGCCCGGCGATGAGGAAATCCGGCAACAGCGCGATGCCGAGGCCGGCGAGGGCGGCGGGTACCAGCGCCGCGCCGTTGTCGGCGGTGAAACGGGCGCGGGGATGGATTCTGATCACGCGCCCGTCGTGCAGCAGCGGCCATTCGTCGTTCACGCGATTGATGGCATCGTGCACCAGCAGGTCATCGGGTGTGCGTGGCGTGCCGCGCCTCGCCAGGTATGCCGGGCTCGCCACCAGGTTGCCGCCAAAGGTCGCGATGCGGCGCGCGACGAGGTTCGAGTCGTCGAGCATGCCGAGCCGGATCGCCGCGTCGAATCCCTCCGCCACCAGGTCGACGAGGCGGTCGCTGTACGAGGACTGGATCTCGAGCTCCGGGTGACGGCTGGCGAGCTCGGCCAGCACCGGCGCGAAGTGCGTGGCGCCGAAGGACAAGGGCGCCGCCACGCGCAGCCGCCCGCGCACCTTTCCATCGGGAGATACCGCATCGCGCGCCGCGTCGGCTTCGGCCGCGATGCGCACCGCGTGTTCGCGGAAGCTGGCGCCGGCCTCGGTCAACGCGGCGCCGCGCGTGGTGCGATTGAGCAGCCGCGCGTGCAAAGACTTTTCCAGGCGTGCGATGCGGCGGCTGACGATGGACTTGCTCACGCCCAACCGCACCGCCGCCGGGCTCAGACCTCCAGCATCCGCCACCGCCACAAAGGCCTGAATATCCTCGATTTCCACGTCTGCGTTCCTGTTTCTGCGACGCCGAGTCGCATTTTTCGGGTCTACTCGAACGACTTCCGGAACGTGAGGATGCAGCCACGAGGTTCAGGAATCAACACGAAGGAGAAGCCATGAAGTCCTTGCTGGTGATCAACAGCAGCGCGGCGCGGGAAGGGTCGGTGTCACGCAAGCTGGTCGAAGAAACCGTCGCGCGGCTGCTCGAAGGCAATCCGTTCGCGCAGGTGGTGCGCCGGGACTTGGGTGAATCGCCGGTGCCGCATCTTTCGACCGCCACGCTGGCGGGTGTGCGCGGCATCGCGTCCACGCCAGAGGAGAAGGCGGCCCGCGCGCTGTCCGACGAACTGATCGCCGAGCTGCGCGCCGCCGACACCATCGTGATCGGCGCGCCCATGTACAACTTCGGCGTGACCACGGGCCTGCGTGCCTGGTTCGACTACGTGCTGCGCGCGGGCGAAACGTTCTCGTACTCGGAGGCGGGCCCGAAGGGCCTGCTCACGGGCAAGCGCGTGATCATCATCGAAAGCCGCGGCGGGCTCTACAGCGAAGGCCCGGCGGCGGCCATCGATTTCCAGGAGCCGTACCTGCGGCACCTGCTCGGATTCATCGGCCTCACCGACGTGACCTTCGTGCATGCCGAGAAGATCGGTTTCGGCCCGGAAGCCCGCGCCGCGGCGTTGACTGCGGCGAAGGCGCGCATCGCATCGCTGGCGCAGCCGGCGCTGTCGAACGCAGCCTGACGCTCAGGCAGGCACGGTGTCCTTGAGGGCGACGGCCGGGTCCGCGAGTTTCGCGCGATCCGGCCGCGCGCGCGCCAGGATCAGCTTGCGCGCCGCCATCTGGTCGCGCGTCTGGTTCACGGTCTCGACGGCCACCAGCTCGCCGGCCTTGAGATAACACATGGTGAACGCGCGGCTCGCAGGATCGCCGCGCTGGATGATTTCGTCGGCGCCGTCGGACAGCCCGACGATCACCATCTTGAGGTCGTACTGGTCGGACCAGAACCACGGCACCTTGTCGTGCACGGTCGTCAGGCCGAGCAGGTTGAGTGCGGCGCTGGTGCCTTGCTCGAAGGCGTTGTCCACCGATTCCAGCCGCACGCGCGTGCCGTAGTGCACGCTGGGATGGCGGGTGCAGTCGCCGGCGGCCCACACGTGCGGGTCGGAGCTGCGGCAGTGCTCGTCGACCACGATGCCGTCGTCGCAGGCCAGCCCGGCTTCGCGCGCCAGGCTGTCCACGGGTTCGACGCCGATGGCGATCAGCACGAAATCCGCCGGAATTTCCCGGCCGTCGGTGAGCCGCACGGCCGCGACGCGCTGCGTACCGCCGTTGCCGCCAGGGACGAGCGCCTGCACCCGGGCACCGCAAAGTATTTTCACCTGGTGACGCGCGTGTTCGGCCTCGTAGAAGCGCGACACCTCCGGAGACACGACGCGGTGCATCACGCGGTCCAGGGCTTCGACCACGGTCACGTCCAGTCCCGCTTCGCGGCAGGTCGCGGCCACTTCCAGGCCGATGTAGCCACCGCCCACGATCACGGCGCGCCGCCCGGGCTGGAGCTCGGCGCGCAGCCGGTCCACGTCGGCGGTGGTGCGCAGGTAGTAGACGCCGACGAGTTCGGCGCCGGGGACGGGCAACAGTCGCGGCCGGCTGCCGGTGGCGAGCAACAACTTTTCGTACTCGTAGTGGGATCCGTCGGCGACTTCCACGCGCCGCGCCGCGGTGTCGAGGCTCACGGCCGCGAAGCCCAGCCGCAGGTCGACGTGGTGTTCTTCGTAGTGCGCGGCATGCCGGATCAGCAGCCGGTCGGCCTCGAGCTGGCCGGCCAGGTATTTCTTGGACAGCGGCGGGCGCTGGTAGGGCAGGAGGTTTTCATCACCGACCAGGGTGAGCGGACCCACATGGCCCCGTTTGCGAAGGGTCTCGACGGCTTGCGCGGCGGCCTGCCCGGCGCCGACGATCAGGATGGGTGTGAACATGTGCGGACTCTATAGATAAGAGAGTCGGGTCGCGCCACCCCTCCCGCACCATTGTTGGGCGGCGGCTTCGCGAGCGCGCTAAATTAGTGCCAAAGAAATCGGCAGGCGGGCGCCCAACAGCGAAATTGCCGCTATGTTGAGCTTTCGGGATACTGGCACGGAAGCTGCACTGCAATCTGGGCTCGCCGATGTCGGCGTCCGACTCCATCGCAAAAGATTGGCACACAAGAATTGGGAGATAACGACATGAAATTGGTCACCGCCATCATCAAGCCTTTCAAACTCGACGACGTGCGTGCGGCGCTGTCGGAGATCGGCGTTTCCGGCATGACGGTGACGGAGGTGAAGGGTTTCGGTCGCCAGCGCGGCCATACCGAGCTGTATCGCGGCGCCGAATACGTCGTCGACTTCGTCCCGAAGACCAAGATCGAAGTGGCCGTCCGCAGCGATCTCGTCGACCAGGTGGTCGAAGCCATCCTCAAGGCCGCCAAGACCGGCAAGGTCGGCGACGGCAAGATCTTCATCACCGACATCGACCGTGTCATTCGCATCCGTACGGGCGAGACCGACAACAGCGCCCTGTAAGCAAATATTCCGGGTTGATCACGACGGCCCGCTGCCCTTCCGGCAGCGGGCCGTTGCTCGAAAATGCCATGGCTGCTGACACCTGGGTCATGGCCGGCTGATAACAACACGCTGTCTGACAGCAGCGGATCGACGCAACCGCGGCGCCTCCGGCCGCACGACGAGGGGATGAAAAAATGCGTGTCTCGAACTACCGGGTGCCGGCGGCACTCGGCTTTCTGCTGTTCCCGTTATTTGCCACCGCGCAAGATGCGCCAGCGGTCGCCGACACCGGTGACACCGCCTGGCTGATCACCGCCACGGCGCTGGTGCTGTTCATGACCCTGCCCGGGCTCGCGCTGTTCTACGCGGGCCTGGTGCGTACCAAGAACGTGTTGTCCATCCTCATCCAGTGCTTCGCCATCACCTGCGTGGTGTCGATGCTGTGGCTGGCGGTGGGCTACTCGCTGATTTTCAGCGACGGCGGTGGCGCACAGGATTACATCGGCGGCCTCGACAAGGCCTTCCTGGCGGGCGTAGGGCGCGACGCGGTGTCCGGGACCATCCCCGAGAGCGTGTTCTTCATGTTCCAGATGACCTTCGCCATCATCACGCCGGCGCTGGTCATCGGCGGCTTCGCCGAGCGCATGCGTTTCTCCGCCGTGCTGTGGTTCTCGGTGTTGTGGCTGCTCGTGGTGTACGTGCCCATCGCGCACTGGGTGTGGGGCGGCGGGTGGCTGGCCAAGATGGGCGTCATGGATTTCGCGGGCGGCATCGTGGTGCACGTGAGCGCCGGCGTGGCGGCGCTGGTCTGCGCTCTGGTGCTCGGGCCGCGACGCGGATTCCCGCACACTGCGATGACGCCGCATAGCCTGCCGCTCTCGGTGGCGGGTGCGGGCATGTTGTGGGTGGGCTGGTTCGGCTTCAACGCCGGCAGCGCGCTGGCCTCGAATGGCGCCGCCGGCATGGCCCTGCTGGCGACACACATGGGCGCATCGGGCGGCGCGCTGGCGTGGATGATCGCGGAGTGGACGCGCTACGGTAAACCGTCGGTGCTGGGCATCGTGACCGGCATGGTCGCGGGCCTCGGCACCATCACGCCGGCATCCGGCTTCGTGGGCCCGATGGGCGCGGTGGCCATCGGCCTGGCCGCCGGCACCCTGTGTTTTTTCGCCACGCAATTCCTCAAGCGCAAGCTCGAGATCGACGATTCACTCGATGTGTCGCCGGTGCACGGCGTCGGCGGCGTGCTCGGCACGGTGCTTACCGGCGTGTTCGGCGCGGTGGCGCTGGGCGGCGTGGGGTTCCCGGTGCAGAAGGACATCGCGGCGCAGGTGGGCGTCCAGGCGCTGGGCGTGGTGGCTTGCGCCGCGTGGTGCGGCCTTGCCACCTGGGTAATCCTCAAGGTCATCGGCGCGGTTTCGAAATTGCGCGTTGCGGAAGAACAGGAGACCGAGGGCCTCGATCTCGTCGAACACGGCGAGCGCGGTTACTCTCAGTAGCCCGTCAACCGGCAGGAGGCTTCGATGCCGCGCGCGATACGCATACACGAGACCGGTGGTCCCGAAGTACTGCGGCTCGACGACGTCGACATCGAAGCACCTGCGGCCGGCGAAGTGCAGGTGCTGCACACCGCCATCGGCGTCAACTTCATCGACGTCTACGACCGCTCGGGCCTGTATCCGCAGAAGCAGATGCCGGGCGGCATCGGGCGTGAAGCGGCCGGCATCGTGGTTTCCCTGGGCAAGGGCGTACGCGCATTCCGCCAGGGTGATCGCGTGGCCTACGTGCACGACACTCCGGGCTCGTACTGCGAGGTGCGCAACGTGCCCGCGGACCGCCTGGTCAAGATCCCGGCCGGCGTGAGCGACGAGCAGGCGGCGGTGCTCATGCTCAAGGGCATGACCGCCGCCTATCTACTGCGGCACACGTACCGCGTGAAGCGCGGCGACGTCATCGTGGTGCACGCCGCGGCCGGCGGCGTGGGATCGCTGTTGTCGCGCTGGGGGCGCGCGCTCGGCGCCCGGGTCATCGGCGTCGTGGGCAGCGAGGAGAAAGCGAAACTCGCGAAGAAGAACGGCTGCCACCACGTGCTGGTGCGCGGCCGGGACAAGATCGCGGCCACGGTGCGCAAGCTCTCGAAGGGCCGGGGCGCCGACGTGGTGTATGACGGCACCGGCAAGGACACCTTCACCGAGTCGCTGGACTGCCTGCGCCGGCGCGGGCTCATGGTGAGCTACGGCAATGCCTCGGGGCCGGTACCGCCGTTCTCGGTGGCGGAGCTCGTGAAACGCGGATCGTTGTACCTCACGCGGCCCACGCTCTACGACTACACCCTCGAGCGGCGCGACCTGGAAGCCCTGGCGCGCGAGACCTTCGCGGCGCTTCGCCGGAAGTGGATCCGCGTGCAGATCGGACAGCGCTACAAGCTGGCCGATGCCGCGCAGGCGCACCGCGATCTCGAAGCGCGCAAGACGACCGGGGCGTCGGTGATCCTGCCGGCCTGAGGCGGGGTTCAGTTCGCCGGCAGCGGCGCTGGCGTCTTCGGCTTGTGGCCGCGCACCAGCACGGTGGCCATTACCTCGTCGAATACTTCCATGGCCGGTAGCGTCGACGCATTGGACATGCAGGCCACCGTGATGCCGCGGGCGGGGAAGTGGTAAACGCTGGCGGTGAAACCATCGGCGCTGCCGGCATGGCCGAGGCCGGCTTCACCCGAGACGGCATGGGGCCACAGTCCGAGGCCCGAGCCGCCGTCCTGGTTGCGCATCGACGCCAGCGAATGCGCGCTCAGCAGTCGGCCCGCGAACAACGCGTCGACGAAACGCGCCAGTTCAGCCGGTGACGTCATCACGCCCAGGGCGCCACCGGCGACGGTGGGATCCATTTGCTCCATCTCGATCCAGCCGGAAGCGGTGCGGCGATAGGGACGCGCCTCGAGCCGCGCATTGCCCGTCCCGGCGAGATAGGTGCGCGACATGCCGAGCCTGGCCACGATCTGCCGCAGCAGGATGTCGTCGTAAGAACGATCCTGGACTTTCTCCAGCACGAAGCCGAGCAGCAGGTAGTTGGAATCGCTGTACTCGACGCGTTCGCGCGGCGCGAAGCGCACGCCCGCCTTGCCGACCAGCGCCAGCAGCTCGGCGCGCGGGTGCGGCGCCGCGTACCAGCCGGGCGAGTCCGCGGCCTGCAGGTAGTTGGCGAGCCCGCTGCGGTGCGCGAGCAGGTCGCGATAGCTGATGTCCAGCGCGTTGGGCACGTCGGGAAAGAACTCGGCCAGCGGGCTGTCGAGCGTGACGCTCGCGCCCTCCACGCGCTGCATCATGAGCACCGCGGTGTACAAGGCCGACACCGGGGCGGCGCGGTAACGCGTGCCGGCATCCGCCGCCCGCGGGACGCCGTCGTCGATCGTGGCGAATCCGATGGAACGCTGGTAACGCAGCGTGCCCTTCTCGCTGACAGCGACCGTCATGCTGATCAATCCATCCTTCTCCAGCACATCGAGCCAGCCATCCAGTTGCCGCGCCGGCGCCCACGCGCCGAGCGCCGGCGCCCCCGCCAGAATCAGTGAAAGCAAAATGGGGGCATTCCTCATTTCGCCGTAACAATGCCAGAACGTGCCGTCCTGCGGCACGGGCTTGGGATTCAATCGGGCTGCGTGGAGAAGTAACCCGCGATCTTGCCATCGCCTCCGACAATAATAGCGGCCCGCAACCGGGCGTTGGCACGCTGGACTTCGTAGATGTCCCAGCCGCCGCCATCGACACCGGAGAACGTGATCGACTCGATCGGGCCCATTTGCTTGCTCGCGGCCATGAACTTCGGCAGGTCACGGCGGATCGCCTCCGCCAGCAGCGGCTGCATTTCCTCGTAGTTGGGCTTGCCCGCGTCGATACCGGCATACAGCCGCCGCAGCGTGGCCTCGCTTCCGGGCGCAGGCGTCTGGGCCTGCAGTCGCGCCTTCAGTTCCATCTTGATCTGCGCAACCGTGGCGGCATCCACCCGCTTGAGCGGCAGCTCCTTGCCCATCTGAGTCACGGCCGCGGACGGCGCCTTGTCCGTGCCGTCGTTGGCGAAGACCATTCCCGCATCGCCCTCCTTCGTGAAGAAGTGATCCTCGCTTTCGGCCAGCAGCTCGACTTTCGGGCCCGACGACCAGTCGGCCAGCAGGTGGTCGCCCTCGCGCCTGATGGTAACGAAGGTGTTGTCGCTGAGCGCGTAGTCCGCGTAGTCGCCGAGGTACCTCTCGAGCGTGGTGGCCGGTAGTTTGACGGCGACCCGCCCGTTTGATGCCGGTGCGGGGGACGCCGGCGTTGCGGCTTGCGCCGCCGGCTCGCCGGATGCCGCCGGCGGACTGAGCTGGGCCGCGATCGCGGCGAAACACAGCGAAATGCCGGCGAACGCAACGGTTGCGGCGCGGCGCCACTTGACGGGTTTTCTCAACATGATGCGTAACCTCTGTTCGAGAAATGATCGGGAGACGGGCGCCGCGGCCAGCGCTCCGATGTGGATGGAGCGGTGCTCGCCCACGGAAATGAGCGCCTCGCCGTAAGTCGCGGCGTCGATGCCACCGGCAAGGACTCGCGCGTCGCAGTCGATCTCGATGGCACGGCGCAGGCGCCGCAACTGCCACCACAGCGGCAGGTTCCAGGGCATGAACGCCAGCAGCACGATGGCCAGCATCAGGAGCTGCGAATCATGCGCATCGAGATGGGCGCGCTCGTGCGCGAGGATCGAATCCTGCTGGGCGCGCGAAGCCCCCATGACCCAGCGGGGCAGGACGATGCGCGGACGCAGCAGGCCGACCACGGCGGGCCCGGCGTCCTCCGACACGAGTACCGGCGCGCCGGACAAGACGGCCGGTTGCCAGCGTCGCATGCGCAGTGCCACGTGCATGCTGCCGGCCAGTAACACCAGCAACAGGGTTGCCGACGCGCCAATCCAGATCCCGCGCAGCATTACGTCGAGGTCGCTCCACCAGGCCGGCGTTTCCGGCGCGGCCGCGATCCAGGTCGCGGGGGAGAGGATGCGGGCGTCCGGCAGCGCGGGCATGGCGTTTCCGGTCGCGGCCGGCAGGCTAACTACCTCGGGCAGCCGGGAATGCAGCGAATTGGCCACCATTGGCAGGCACAGCGATGCAACGATCGCGCCCAGCCAGATCCAGCGCGTGCCGCCGCGATGCAGCCGCAGCGCGCGCTCGGCCACGAACGCGCCGAGCGACAGCAGCAGCGTCACCGTCATCACGTAGAGCATCCATGCCAGCATGACTACTTCTCCTTCCCGCCCGCGTTGGCGAGCAGTTCGCGCATGCGCTCGATCTGTTCCTTCGACAACTTGCGGTCCGCTACCAGGTGCGTGAAGAGCAGCTCCGAGGAGCCCTTGAACAACTTGCCGGTCAGGTGCTGCAGGGCGCTTTTGCGCGCCGCGTCCTCGCGGACGGCCGCGAAATAGCGATGCACACGGCCCTCTTCCTCGTGCTTCACGTAACCCTTCTGTTCCAGCGTGCGCAGGATGGTGAGCACGGTGGTGTACGCCAGGTCGTCCGGCAGGCGGTCCTTGACCTCGTTGACCACCGAGGGACCGTGATCCCACAGCACCTGCATGACGTCGGCTTCGCGGTCGGTGAGATGGATGTCGTTGTCGGGCATGCGGGCCTCACTACTAGATGTCTAGTAGTAGGCGCCCGCACGCATCCGCTTGTCAACTATATTTCTAGTAGTCAAACCAATCAGCGACTTGCGACGCGTCCTGGGTGCCAGGGATTTACCGGACTACGTGCAGCGCGCGCGCGCTGCGTCCCACGGCGAGCGCGCCCGAGCGCACCACTTCGACGATCTCGGTGCGTTCACCGAGGTCAGTGACGAACTGGTTGACCTCGGCCTCCGAGGCCGTGAGCTCGACCACGAAACTCTCGGGCGAGGGTGCCAGCACGCGGCCGCCGGCGCGCACCACGTAACCACGCACCGAATCGATGAGCTGCGGCTCGACGCGCAGCTTGAGCACGACGAGCTCGCGTTCGATGTGTTCGCCGCGCGTCAGGTCCTCGACCGCCACCACATCCACCAGCTTGTTGAGCTGGTTGACGATCTGCAGGATCACGCCGTCCGCGCCCTGCGTCACGAGCGTCACGCGCGACACCGACGGGTCATCCGTGGCCGCTACCGACAGCGACTCGATGTTGTAGCCGCGAGTCGAGAACAGCCCGGTCACGCGGGTCAGCGCGCCGGCCTCGTTCTGCAGGTGGATAGCGATGATATGACGCATGTTCCGGGCGCTTTTTGGCTGGGCAGACACGGCGGCCAGAATAGCGGTTTGCGGGTGGCCTGCAAACTGCTAGTCTCGGTCGCAACCATGCCGAAACACCCCACAAAATCAACGAATATCCGCGACTTGGCCGCGCCGGCGAAGCCGGCGGCGCCGACCATCCAGCACCCGCTCGCCGGCAAGAAGATGACCGGCGCCGAGATGATCGTGCAAGTACTCGCGGACGAAGGTGTCACCACGATTTTCGGCTACTCGGGCGGCGCCATCCTGCCCACCTACGACGCCGTGTTCTGTTTCAACGAGGAGCGCAAGGCGCGCGGCGAGTCGCAGATGCCGCTCATCGTGCCGGCCAACGAGCAGGGCGCGGGTTTCATGGCCGCGGGATATGCG
Source organism: Steroidobacteraceae bacterium (assembly GCA_036274075.1). GTDB lineage: Bacteria > Pseudomonadota > Gammaproteobacteria > Steroidobacterales > Steroidobacteraceae > CADEED01. The sequence continues at coordinate 10,875 of DASUGK010000189.1, forward strand.
CGCGCCAGCGGACGCGTGGGCGTGTGCATCGTCACCTCCGGTCCCGGCGCCACCAACACCGTCACGCCGATCCGCGATTCGATGGCGGATTCGATCCCGATGGTGGTGATCTGCGGCCAGGTGCCCACCGGCGCCATCGGCACCGACGCGTTCCAGGAAGCGCCCGTGCCTTCCATCATGGGTTCGGTGGCCAAGCACATTTTCCTGGTCACCGATCCCGAGAAGCTCGAGGCCACGGTGCGCACCGCGTTCGAGATCGCGCGCACCGGCCGTCCCGGTCCGGTGGTCATCGACATCCCGAAGGACGTGCAGAACTGGTCGGGCGAGTTCAAGGGCTCCGGCACGCTCACCATGCCCGGCTACCGCCGCCGCATCGAAACGCTGACCACCGACATCATCGACGGCACCGAGGCCAACCACTTCTTCGAGATGCTGGGCGAATCGCAGCGGCCGCTCATCTACGCCGGCGGCGGCGTGATCAACGGCAACGCCGCCGCGGAGCTGCGCGAGTTCTCCGAGGCCTTCGACATCCCCGTGGTCACCACGCTCATGGGCATCGGCGCGGTCGACACCACGCACCCGTTGTCGATGCGAATGCTGGGCATGCACGGCGCGGCGTTCGCCAACTACGCGGTGGACGATTGCGACTTCCTCATCGCCATCGGCGCGCGCTTCGACGATCGCGTCGCCGGCATGCCGGCCAGGTTCGCGCCGGGCGCCAAGTACATCGCGCACTTCGACATCGACCGCGCCGAGATCAACAAGGTCAAGCGCGTGCAGTGGAGCCACGTCGGGCTCTTGCCAGAAGCGCTGCGCATGCTCACCGCGCACGGCAAACGCGCCGGGTTCGAGCGCGACCGCAGCAAGTGGATCGCCTACCTCGCCGGGCTGCGCAAGACCTACGCGATGAACTACGACCGCGACAGCGAGCTCATCCAGCCTTACTACGTGATCGAGGAGATCAACCGCGTCACCAAGGGCAAGGCCATCATTTCCACCGGCGTCGGCCAGCACCAGATGTGGGCCGCGCAGTATTTCGATTTCCGCGATCCGCGCTTGTGGCTCACCTCCGGCTCGATGGGCACCATGGGCTTCGGGCTGCCGGCGGCCATCGGCGCGCAGTTCGCGCACCCCGACCGCCTGGTCATCGACATCGACGGCGACGCCTCGGTGCGCATGAACATCGGCGAGATGGAAACCGCGACCACCTACAACCTGCCGATCAAGATCGTCGTGTTCAACAACAACGGCGACGGCATGGTGAAGCAGTGGCAGAAGCTGTTCTTCAAGGGCCGCCTGTCGGCCTCCGAGAAAACGCTGCACACCAAGGACTTCATCAAGGCGGCGCAGGCCGACGGCTATAAATACGCGGTGCGGCTCGACAAGAAGGCCGACGTGCCGCGCGTGATCGCCGAGTTCCTCGCCTTCAAGGGCGCTGCGTTCCTCGAGGTCATGATCGATCCCGATGCCGGCGTGTACCCGATGGTCGGCCCCGGCCAGCCCTACGAGGCCATGATCACCGGCGACTGGATCCCGTCGCGCAAGAAGGTGGACGTGAAGCCGCCCGGCGCGAGTGAGATGTTCTGATTCGCCGATGCGTCCGGCTTCATTGGCAATTGCGGCAGGCCTTGCGCTGTTCGTGTCGCAAGGTTGTTCGCTGGCACGCCAGGGAGCGCCGAGCGAAAAGGAGTTCCGCCGGGGAGTCGCTGCTACACCCTACGTCGCCGCCACGGCGCGCGCCGAGACCATTCTTTCGGGCGTGCGGCAGATCGGGATCTGCTCACGCACATCAGACGTCCGCCGGCTGCTGGGCGAGCCGGACTTCGGTGTCGTGACGTACGATTCGAACGGCAATCACAACGCCGTGAAGTGGACCTATCTACTTCGCGAGATGCCCGGGCCGGGTGGCCACCGCCAGGCGGTGGACGTGACGATGAACGCGGCCAGGTACGTCATCTCGATCTGCAATGCCGGCGAGTCCGACATCCGTTTCACGGGTGTAAATGATGGCCCGGGATGTGAACCCACATGAAATACCTGCACACCATGGTGCGCATCACCGACGTCGACGCTTCCCTCAAGTTCTACTGCGATGCGCTCGGCCTCGAGGTGGTGTCGCGCAAGGACTTCCCGCAGGGCAAGTTCACACTCATTTTCCTGGCAGCGCCCGGCGACCACGAGGCGCAGGTCGAGCTGACCCACAACTGGGAGCCCGAGCAATACGACGGCGGCCGCAATTTCGGCCACCTGGCGTACGCCGTCGACGACATTTACGCCGCCTGCGAGCGCCTGCAGAAACACGGCGTGACCATCAATCGCCCGCCGCGCGACGGCCGCATGGCATTCGTGCGCTCCCCGGACAACATTTCCATCGAACTGCTGCAGAAAGACGGCGCGTTGCCGCCGCGTGAGCCCTGGGTGTCGATGGCCAACACCGGCGCGTGGTGACGGGCATCGAACCCGCGCGTAGAGAGGTTTTCCGCCAAGGCCAGCGCGCCATCCTGCACTCCCTCCCCGGCGCCGCGACCTGGGGCCTGGTGAGTGGCGTCGCCATGGTTAAGGGCGGGCTCACGGTGCCTTGGGCGGTCTTCATGTCGCTCACCGTGTACGCGGGCTCGGCGCAGCTCGCGGCGCTGCCGCTGATCGCCACGGGCATGCCGCTGTGGGTCATCGTCGCCACCGGCCTCATCACCAACCTGCGATTCGTCATCTACAGCGCGGCGCTGCGGCCGTACTTCGCCGAAGAGCCGCTGCGCAGGCGCGCCGCGCTCGGCTTTTTCATGACGGATTTCACTTTCACGCTGTTCATGCGCGCGGCGCAGGAAGGCTGGCTGCCCGCGCGGCATCGCGATGCCTGGTTTGCGGGCGTGTGTTCCAACAACTGGATCACCTGGCAGGCCAGCGCCATCACCGGCATCGTCGCGGCGAGCTACGTGCCGACGGACTGGGGACTGGAGTTCACCGGCACGCTGGCGCTCATCGCGCTCGTAGGTCCGGCACTCAGGGTGCGTCCCGCGCTGGTGGGCGCGGTGGCCGCCGGCGTGATCGCATTGCTGGCGCACGGCCTGCCGTACCGCTTGGGCCTGTTCGTCGCGGCCATCGTTGGAATCGTCGCCGCGACGCTGGCGGATGACTGGCGCCCGCGCGAGACCACGGTCGACAGCGGGAGCACGTCATGAGCGAACCCGTCGCCGGCATCGCACTCGCGGTGGTCATCGTGGGCCTGGCGCTCACCACTTTCCTGACGCGCACCTCGTTCCTGCTGGCGGGATCGCGGCTGCGGCTCAACCATCGCATCGAGGTGGCGCTGCGTCATGCTCCCGTGTGCACCCTCACGGCCATCATCGTTCCCGACGTGCTCATGCACGGCGGCGCCGCGTACGACTTTTCGCTGCTGAACCCACGCCTCATCGGCACCCTGGCCGCGGGGCTGTGGTTGTGCTGGTCACGGAACATCCTCGGCTGCCTGGCTTCCGGGATGATTGCCTGCTCCCTGGCGCGGGTCTTGCTCTAACCAGGGAGCGGGGCGGCGCGGGTTCCGGCAGCGCCCGGAGCGGCGCACCGATCCGCTTCGAACATCCTCGCGTGGAGCGTGGCCAGCATCCCCCACGCCAGCGCCGCGCTGGTGAGATCGTGAGACAGGAAATGCGCGCCGCGGGCCTGTTGCCCTACCGAGAACACCACGCCTACCGCCGCCGCGAACAGAAACGCCATCCGCGACCATTGCGGCCTTCCGTCGCGCAAGACGAAGTAGAACGTCAGCAGCGCGAACCCCGACGACGAATGCGCGCCCGGGAAACAGCGTGCCGCAGGTAGATAGTCCGGGCGGTCCGCGAAAAGCATGACATAGGGGCGTGTACCGCCGAAGCCTTCCAGGTCCCACGGGCAGTCGACGTCGGTCAACAGCTTGAGCAGTCCCACCGTCGCGGTGACCAGCACCATCCCCGCGAAGACATACAGTGCCTTGCGCCGCCAGGGCACCAACCGCAGCGAGATGAAGGAGAGTGCCCAACAGGCCAGGGCCCCGGCCGCGATGCAGCGCACGAGCCACCGGCCGTCCGAGTGGATCAGGTCGCGTGCCCACCAGTCGCCCGCGCCGGTGCCGATCCAGCCGTGGGCGGCGGGGTGGAAAAACAGCGCCCGGGCGACGGCACGGTCCAGGTCCAGCCATTCCAGCAGCAATGCCGCCAGCAACAGGAGGCCGGCAGGCCACACGCGGGCGCGCGCTGGCCGGATTTCAGGAGTACCTTGCATCGCACAGACTTAGACGTCGGCGGCGACGGGGACCCGCCTGCCATGGCGTCTAAGGGGAACGAGGTAGCCGGGTGCTCGACGAGCAGGATCTGATCCACCGGATGCGCCGCGGGGAACAGCGGGCATTCGACGAATTCTTCAATACCTACGCAGCCCGGCTCGGCGCGTTCGCCGCGCGGCGCTGTTCGCTCGACGCGGCCGGACTCGAGGATGTGGTGCAAATGACGATGATCAATGCCATGCGAGGCCTGGCGGGTTTCCGCGGCGGCTCGTCGCTGTTCACCTGGTTGTGCCAGATCTGCCGCAACCAGCTGGCGGACGCGCGGCGCAAGGCCGCGCGCCAGCCGGCCACCCGGAGTCTCGAAGAAATGGGTGGCGAGAAGCCGCTGGCGAAGGTGGTGCAACTCACCGATTTCCGCGACCCGCTCGACGAATGCGCGGCCGACGACCACCGCAGCGCCGTGCGCCGCGTCATCAACACGCTCCCGCCACATTACGCGCGCATACTCGAACTGCGCTTCGGCGACGAGCTCACGGTACCCGAGATCGGCCATGTGCTCGGCATCTCGGAAAGTGCGGCTGAATCGCAGCTGGTCCGCGCGCGACAGGCATTTCGCGACCAGTGGGTGAAGGCCAACGAGGGATCCGCCGCCCGGCCCGTGGCACCCAACCGTGGTGGCGCAACATGAACGACACCGACGACGAACGCGTCCTGCGCGACAACCTGCAAATCAGCCCATTGTCGCCCGAGGCGCTCGATCGCATCCGCCGCGCCACCGAGGCCGAGTGGCGCGCACAGGTGGGCCCGGTGCGGCGGCGCTGGATGCCAGCCGCGGTCGCGGCCGCGGCGGCCTTGTTCGCCGGCTTCGCCACCTGGACGCTCTGGAGTGGCGGGCAGGCCGAACCACCTTCCGCGACGCTGGCGCGCGTGGAACGCGTCGTCTCGCCGGGCATGGTCGAACTGCGTGCCTGGTGGCGCGAGTCACCGGTGAATGCGGGCGACGGCGTGCACGCGGACCAGCACCTGGAGGCCCGTGGCAGCGCGTTGCTCGCCCTGCAGGGCGGCGGAAACCTGCGGCTGGCCGGCGGCGCGGAAGTGCAGGTGATTTCCGGTGACACCATCCGCCTGGACCGCGGCGACATGTACGTCGACATCCCGCCGGGTTCGCGCGCGCCGCGCAGTTTCGTCGCCATCACCAGCGCGGGTGAGTTCCGGCATCTCGGTACTCAGTTCGCGCTCTCTGTCAACGAAGGCGGCACGCGGCTGCGCGTGCGCGAGGGCAGCGTCCAGTGGCACAGCGACCGGGGAGAGTCCACCGTCGATGCCGGCACCGAGGTGCTGATCGACCGCAATCACCACGTCACGCGGCAGGATCTCGACACGGCCGGTGAGGAATGGGCCTGGACAGAAGTGATGACGCCCGATGTCGACATCGAGGATCGCCCGCTGTCCGAGTTCCTCGACTGGGTGGCGCGCGAAACCGGGCGCAGGCTGGAATTCGCCGATGATGCCACGCGTCAGCAGGCGGCGAACATTCGCATGCACGGCAACGTGCATGGGCTCGCGCCGCTCGCGGCATTGAAGGCCGTAATGGCTTCCACCTCGCTGCGTCTCGACCTTCCCGCGGGCGTGATCCGGGTAAGCTTGGCGGGTGACTCGATCGCGCGCCGCTGAAGTCTTCTTGATCCTCTCGCTCGCCATGTCCTGCGCCACCAGCGCGGGCGAAGCTGCGCGCGAGGGGGACGCTGCGCGGCACGTCGATTCGCTGCTGCGCGAACTCGCGCCGCTCGGCATCGACGTGATCTTCAGCTCCGACCTCGTGCCACCGCAGCTCGTGGCGCCGCCGCCGCGCGCAGGCGTCACGCCGCTGCAACGCGCCAGGGACGCCCTGGCGGCCAACGGCCTCGCATTGCGGGAGATCGCGCCGGACAAGTACGTGGTGGTGCGCGCGGAGGCGCCAGCGTCCGCGGCGCCCGTCGACGCGCCACTCGAGGAAATCTCCGTGTACGCGAGCCGCTACTCGATCAGCGGTCCGGGCGTCACCGAACCACTGGAACTATCCACCGGCGACATCGAAATGGTGCCCGGCAGCCACGACGATGCGCTGCGCGCGCTGAAATCGCTGCCGGGCCTGGCGAGCAACGCGTCGGGGCGACCCTACATCCGCGGCTCGCTCGCCGACGACGTGCTGGTGCGTTACGACGGCATCACGCTCATCGATCCCTTCCATCTCAAGAATTTCCAGAGCCTCATCAGTGCCATCGATCCTGCGGGCGTCGAACGCATCGAGGTGTTCAGCGGCGGATTCCCGGTGCGTTTCGGCACGCGCTCGGGCGGCGTCATCGACGTCTCGGCACCCGAGCATCGCCCCGGCTACGAGAACCGCGCCGGCGCCAGCCTGATCTCCGCGGGCCTCTCGACCATCGGGCACGCCGACACTCTGCCGCTCGACTGGTTGTTCGCAGTCCGGCGCAGCACCGTGGACTTGCTCGAGCCAGTGGAGAACTACTTCGGCAAGCCGCAGTTCAGCGATTCACTGGGCCGGGTGCGCTGGAGCACCGAGCAGGGCGCCTGGACGCTGGGCTGGCTGCTGCTCGACGACCGCATCGAGCTCGGCAGTGCGGGCGACGCGGAAACCGCCGACGCCACCTACCGCGACGAATACCTGTGGCTGGCTCGAGACCACGAGTTCGACTCGCACCTGCGCACTCGCGTGACCGCCGTGGTCACCAGCTCGGACCGCCATCGCACCGGCAGGCTGGACCAGCCCGGCGTGGCGACCGGCTCGCTCGACTCCAGGCTGGAATACGATCGGCTCGAGGCGAGCAACCTCTGGATCTACGAGCCACGACCTGGCACCACGTACACCTTCGGTGCCGAGCTCGCGTCGTCCTCCGCGGACTACGACTATCTACGCGCGGCGAGCTTCGAACCGGAGATCGCCGCCGGGTTCGGCCGTCCGGCGACCAACGACCTGCAATACATCGTGGAGCCGCGCGCATTCACCTTTGCAGCGCATGCCGCGCTGCGCCGGCAATGGGCCTCGTTCGAAGGGGAACTCGGCCTGCGCTTCGACGGCCAGCACTACAACCTCGGCGGCGACCATTCGCAGTTCAGCCCGCGCCTCAACCTGCGTTACGACTTCAGCGACCGATTGCGCATGTATGCCTCGGCGGGCCGGTTCACCCAGCCGCAACACGTGGAGGAGTGGCGCGTGGAAGAAGCGCAGGCGACGGCGGACTCCGCGCAGGTTTCGCTGCACAGCATCCTGGGACTCGCTTACGAAGCATCGGATTCGACGCGCTGGGGCTTCGAGGCCTACACGAAGCGCTGGACCACCATCGTTCCATACTTCGACAACCTGCTCGATCCGCTGACGCTGACGCCGGACATCACGCCGGACCGCGTGCGGATCACGCCGACGAAGTCCGAAGCGTCCGGACTCGAGGTGAATGTACGCAGGCAATTCAACAGCGAGTTGAGTGGTTGGGGCACTTTCAGCTGGTCGCGTGTCGCCGACGATATCGGTGACTCGGACATCCTGCGCAGCTGGGACCAGCCGGTGGCGGCCACGCTGGGAGTCGCCTGGCAACGCTCGCGCCTCAGCCTGTCGGCACTGGGCACATGGCACAGCGGCTGGCCGCGCACGCCGTTCGAGCTCACGCAGCCGTCGAACGGCGCACCGGGCGGCATCGTGCTGGGGGACCGCAACGCCGAGCGCTGGGGTGACTTCTACGCGCTCGACCTGCGCGCCGGTTACACCTGGCCGCTGGCCTACGCCGATTTCTCGCTGGTGCTCGAAGTCACGAATGCCTCCAATCACGTCAACGAATGCTGCGCAGCACTCGAGCTGGCCGAGGGCGGGAACTTCCTGCAATCCGATACCGATCACTGGCTGCCGGCCATCGTGAATCTGGGCTTCTCTTATCGCTGGAGGAGCCGCAACTAGCCCCGACGGGAAGCCAGCCGCCATGACGTCTAAACGCGCATGGTGGACCTGCGCAAGTCCCGCTCCCTCGCCCTGTCGCTGCAGTGCCTGCTGCTGTGCTGCGCCGCCGTGCCTGCGCAGGCCCGCCTTCTGCCCAGCGCCGACGCACGCACCACGCACGAAGAGATAAAGCGTCCCGAAGGGCTGCCGAGCGACGAGGAGCTCGAACGCAGCGGTGCCCGTATCGGCACCATCGTGCTCGACTCGCGTCCGCTGTTCGACATCGAACACTCGGACGAGAACACGTCGCTTTCGCGGCTGGCGAACAAGCTGCACATTCCCACGCGCGCCGGGACCATCGAAGACCAGCTGCTGTTCAAGAGCGGCGATCCGTATCGCGCCGGGCTGCTCGAGGAGTCCGCGCGCATCCTGCGCGACACGCGCTACCTGCGCGATGCGCTGATCCGCCCGATCGGCTTCCACGATGGCCTGGTGGACGTCGAGGTCACCACGCAGGACGTGTGGACTTTCAATCCAGGCTTCGCGGTGGGCCGCAAGGGCGGCAAGAACACCGGTGGCATCGAGGTCGAGGACCTCAACTTCCTCGGCACCGGCACGCAGCTCGGTCTCGGCTTCATCTCCGGCGTCGACCGTGACTCGAAGAGCATCTACTACCGCGACCGCCAGCTCGGCTCGTCGTGGTGGGACCTGGCGGCGCGTTACTCCGACAACAGTGATGGGCGCCGCGCCGAGTTCGGTCTCGCGCATCCGTTCTACGCGCTCGACACGCACTGGGCGGCGGGCGTCGCGCTGGTCGACGACGACCGCACCGACTCGCGCTACGACCTCGGGGAGATCGTGGACCAGTACCAGGTGCGCGAACGAGTGGCGACTATCTACTGGGGGCACTCTGCCGGACTGGTGGACGGCTGGGCGCGGCGCCTGTCTTTCGGGCTGAGCTTCGAGGACCACGACTTCGGCGCGGCGCTGGAAGGCGCGCCGCCGGCCTTGCTGCCCGGCGATCGCCGTCTCGTCTATCCGTGGGTGTCCGCGGAATGGGTGCAGGACGAATTCCATACCGCGCGCAACCGCGACCAGATCGAAAAGACCGAGGACTACTCGCTGGGCTGGCGCCTGCGCGCGCAGCTCGGCTACGCCAGCACCGCGGCCGGCTCCGACCGCGAAGCGTTCATGCTCGCGGCGGGATTGTCGCGCGGCCTGGCCTTCGGCGAGCGCCAGTCGCTGCAGTTCGACACCGATGTCACCGGCCGCGTCGAAGAGGGCGAGTTGCATGGCGCAAAGCTGGGCGCCTCGGCGCGCTATTACTTCCGGCAGTCGCCGCGGCGCCTGCTGTTCCTCGGCCTGACGGGCGAACTGGGCGAGAACCTCGACACCGACCAGCAGATCCTGCTGGGTGGTGACACGGGCTTGCGCGGCTATCCACTCCGTTACCAGTCCGGCGAAGGCCGCTGGCTGTTCACCGCCGAGCAGCGTTTCTTCACCAACTGGTACCCGTTCCAGCTGTTCAACGTGGGCGCCGCGGTGTTCTACGACATGGGCGCGACCACGGGCCGCGATCCCCTCGGCACTGCCCCGCAAGGCCTGCTGCGCGATGTCGGCTTCGGACTGCGGCTCGGCAACAGCCGCTCGGCGCTGGGCAACGTGCTGCACATCGACGTCGCCTTTCCGCTCGACGGCGACTCGGCCATCGACGGCGTGCAGTTCCTGGTCGAAACGAGGAAGAGCTTCTGATGATCGGGATACCGAATCACTCGCGGCCCATGGTGCGGGTCGAAACGCTGGTCCTGGCCGTGACGGCATGGATCGTGGCCACCGCGAATGGCCCGTGGTGGGCCGCGGTCTCACAGGACCGCGACTGGTCACGCCTCGGCAGCTGGCTGTTCCTGGCCTGCTGCTTCGTGATGCTGGTGGGCCTGCACTTCGCCGTCATCGCGCCGCTGGCTTTCCGCCGCGTCGTTCGCCCGTTGCTGACGCTGCTGGTGGTCGTGAGCGCCGGCGCCGCCTGGTACATGAGCAGCTACGCGGTGATGCTCGATCCCACGATGATCCAGAACGTGCTGCACACCGACGCGCACGAGGCACGCGAGTTGCTTGACCCGCACATGGTGGGCTCGGTGTTGCTGTGGTCGGCGCTGCCGGTGGCCGCGATCTGGCTGGTGCGGCTCGAGCATCCGACGAAGCTGCGTGCGCTGGGCCGGCGCGCCGCGTGCGTGGGTCTGTCCCTGCTCGTCGCGGTGGCCGCCGCTCTCGGCATCTCGCGCGACCTGACATCGTTCATGCGCAACCAGCGCGAAGCGCGTTATCTCATCACGCCGGGCAATTACATCTGGGGCCTGGCGTTGAACTCGCGCGCCCGTGTCGCCGACGCACGCGTCAAGCGCGAGGCCGTCGGCACCGATGCGCAATTCGTGCGCCTCGCGATGGCCGACACCAGCCCGCGCGTGCTGGTGCTGGTGGTCGGTGAAACCGCGCGCGCTGCGAACTTCTCGCTGCTGGGTTACGCGCGCGAAACCAACCCGGAACTGGCGAGGACCGGCGCCATCGCCTTCGGCAAGGTCACTTCGTGCGGCACGTCCACGGAAGTGTCGGTGCCCTGCATGTTCTCGCCCTACGGCCGCGCAAACTATGACGAACGGCGCATCCGCAATTCCGAAGGCTTGCTCGACGTGCTCGTGCATGCCGGTTACACCGTGAAGTGGCTCGACAACCAGTCGGGCTGCAAGGGTGTCTGCAAGGGCGCCGGCGTGCAGTACGAAAAGCTCGAGCCGGCCATGGCGCCCGACCTGTGCGATTCCCGCGAGTGCCACGACGAAATCCTGGCGCGCCGTCTCGCTGCCGAGCTGGCGCGCGTCGATCGCAACACCGTGTTCGTGCTCCACATGATGGGCAACCATGGGCCCGCCTACTTCAAGCGTTACCCCGCGGAATTCCGGCGCTTCCTGCCCGACTGCGCCACGGCAGAGCTGCGCAACTGCAGCCGCGAGCAAGTGGTGAACGCCTACGACAACGCCATCCTCTACACCGACCACGTGCTGGCGCGCGTGATCGGCACGCTGTCGCAGGATCCGCGGCGTCTCGACAGCGCCATGATCTACATCTCCGACCACGGCGAGTCGCTGGGCGAACACGGGCTCTATCTACACGGCATCCCGTATGCCATCGCGCCAGAGCAGCAGACGCACGTGCCGATGGTGGTGTGGATCTCGCGCCAGGTGGCCGACAGCGGCGATGTGGACCCGCGTTGCGTGCGGCAGAAGGCCGGCGCCGCGTTGTCGCACGACAACCTGTTCCACTCGGTGCTGGGCCTGCTCGACGTGCAGACGGCGGCCTACCGCTCCAGCCTGGACGTTTTCGACGGCTGCCGCGGCGGGGCCACGCGCTCGCTGGTGCAATCCGGCAGGAAGGCCCGGGCCACCGGCTGACAGCGCCGGGAGACCCCCGGATGTCGTAAGGTTGCGGCATGGACAAGCCCAACCTGTACGTCGTCAGCGCGGCCGACATCGCCGCGCACGCCCAGGAATTCTCGCATCCCTGGAATCCCAACTCGCTGGTGCGCGGCACGCAGCTGGCGCGCAGCGTGGGGTTGAAACGCACCGGCGTGAACATCCTCACCGTGCCTGCCGGCAAGGAATCCTACGTGTATCACTCCCATCGCTATGAAGAGGAGTGGATCTACGTGTTGTCCGGCAGGGGCATCGCGCTCATCGATGGAACGGAGTACGCGGTGGGACCCGGCGACTTCATGGGCTTTCCCACGCCATCGGTGGCGCACAACATGCGCAATCCCGGGCCGGACGACCTGGTCTATCTATCCGGCGGCGAGAACCGCGAGTTCGAGGTGGCGGAATATCCCTCGCTGCGCCGGCGCGCCGTGCGCATGGGCCAGCAGGTCGACATCTACGACGATGGCGACGCCAAGGCTTTCGGGCCGCTCTGACGTCAGCCGCTCGCCGCCTTCGCTTTCCACGCGGCCAGCACCTTGGCTTCCTTGTCCGGCGCGATTCCGGCCTTGAGCTTCTCGCGTTCCTCGGCGGGACGCGCCAGGTGCCAGGCCATTGTGTCGTCGACGGTCTTCGCGATCGGCGTGATCGTCAGTCCCTTGGCCGCCGCGGCCGCATTGCTGGTGCCGGCGAAAGCGGCTTCTTCGCCCGATGCCGGCAGCCACACGGGCATTTCGCTCCACGGCGCAACCTCCTGTGCGGCGAGGAAATCGGCCGGCAGCCAGGTGACGCGTGGCGGGTCGGCCGGCTTGGCGCGCCTGTTGGCCGACTCGATGGATGCGTCGACGAGCTCGCCGAATTTGAAACCGTTGACGTTCGAGACCAGGTTGTACGTGCCGGTGAAATTCCTTTCCACGGCGTTGATGGTGAACGCGGCGAGATCGCGCGCGTCGATCACCTGGAAGGGATCCTGCGGCGCACCCGGCGCGATGAACTCGCCACCGCGCGCGGCGCGTGCCGGCCACCAGGTGAAGCGATCCGTGTTGTCGTCGGGGCCCACGATGAGGCCGGGCCGGATGATGGTGGTGCGGCCGGGCATGGCCTTCTCGGCGGCCTGTTCACACAACGCCTTCAGCGGGCCGTAGGTTTCGCCGTCGACCTTCTCGATGGTTTCGTCGGCGAGTTTGCCCACCGGCGATTTCTCGTCGCGCGGCACGCTGAAATCCGGGTACACGGAGATCGACGAGGTGAACACGTATTGCCGCACCTTGGGCGCCAGCAGTTCGGCCGTGAGCCGCACGTGCCGCGGCACATAGCCCGAGTTGTCGATGACCACGTCCCACTCGCGATCCTTGAGGCCGTCGATCTGCCCGTCGCGATCGCCCTTGATGCGTTCGACTTCCGGGAAACGGTCGGCCTTGGTCTTGCCGCGGTTGAAGAACGTGAGCGTGTGGCCGCGCTCCAGCGCCAGCGCCGTCATGTGCAGCCCGATGAAGCGGGTGCCGCCCAGCACCAGGATGCGCAGCGGCTTGATCTTGCGGCCGAAGGAGGGCAGCGAGGCGGAAATGGCGGCGGCGGCGCCCAGGCCCAGCAGTGTGCGTCGTTTCATGGCGTCTCCCTCATGACGGACCAGGCACCGCGTAGGTCGCAATCCAGTCGCGCACCTCGCGGTACCAGAACAGGGAGTTCTGCGGCTTGAGCACCCAGTGGTTCTCATCGGGGAAGTAGATGAGCTTGCTCGGCACCCGCTTCTTCTGCAGCGTATTGAAGAGTTCGATGCCGTGGTTCAGCGGCACGCGCATGTCCTGCTGGTTGTGGATGATCAGCGTCGGCGTGACGAAGTTCGCCGCCGAGGTGTGCGGCGAATACCGCGCGAACTCTTCGGGTTTTTCCCAGAAGTCGAAGAACCGCGCGCTCTCGGCGCCGTAGTCCGAGGCGCCCTGCGTGAACATGTTGTACACCGCGGCATGCGCCACCAGTGCCTTGAACGGGTGTGGCCGGCCCAACAACGTGGTGGCGAGGAAGCCGCCGTAACTCGCGCCGGCGGCCACCATGCGATCGCGGTCGACGAACGGCCTGGCCATCAGCCATTCGGCGGCGCGGATCGTGTCCTCGTAGGGCATGGTGATCCAGTCCGGGTTGATCGAGTCCGCGAACTCGTTGCCGAAGCCGCTCGAGCCGTGGAAGTTGTGCCAGGTGACCACGTAGCCCCAGCTCGCGAACACCTCGGCGTTCCAGCGCCACTGCACCGCGTCGGTGATGCCGTTGTGCGGGCCGCCGTGCAGCAGCATGAGCGCCGGGTACTTCTTCGCCGGGTCGAAGCCCGGTGGATAGAACACCCACATCTGGATGTCGTCGTTGCGCGCGCCCTTGTAGGTGACGCTTTCATATTTCGCGAAATCCAGCGAGGCGAGGGCCGCGTCGTTGAAGTCGCTGATCTTGGTCGCGGCGCCGGCGCGCGTCGCCAGCGACACCAGCGTCGGCGGCTCGATGAAGCTCTGCCGGATCGCGACGGCATTCCTGCCCTTGCTCGCCAGCGCCAGCGAGCCGAACGAGGACTCCTTCGTGACGGCGGTGGGTTTTGCGCCATTGAGCGTGAAACGATAGACCCGGCGCGTGCCGGCATCGTCGATGGTGCCCAGGAGGCTGCGTGAATCCGCTTCCCACACCAGGCCGTCGACGGAGCGGTCCCAGTCCTCGGTGAGTCCCCTGGTCGTACCCGCGGCGCGGTCGTACAGCATCAGGCGCGCGCGATCGGCGTAGAACTTGGGCTCGCGCCGCTGGCCAAAGGCGAGGTAGCGGCCATCGGGGCTGTAATGCGGGTCGCCGTCACCGGCCTTGTTGGCGGGAGTGATGTTCTTCGCCGGCTTGCAGCCGCAGGTGGGCAGCAGGATGAGATCGAAATTGCGGTCGATGCCGGTCTTGTCGACATTGGCCGCGAAGGCGACTTCCAGTCCATCGGGCGAGATGTCGTAGGCCGAGGAATCGAGGTCGGCGTTGGTGAGCCAGAAGCCCGACATGCGCGTGATCGCGGTGGTTTCTCCGCCGTCGATGGAAATGGAGAACAGGTGGCGCTGGCGGTCGTCGAGGAAGTGATCGAAGTGCGAGATGGGCGCGCGGGTCCAGACCCGTGCCGTCATCTTCGACGTCTCGCGTTCCTTCTTGCGCGCGGCCTGGTCTTCCCAGCGGACCAGGTCGGGCCACACCGCGCTCACGAAGGCTATGCGTTTGCTGTCGGGAAACCACTTCGGCACCGTGACACCCGTCGGTATGTTGGTGACGCGCCGCGCTTCACCGCCGCTGGCGGAGATCACGTAAACCTGGTTCTCGGTGTCGTCGCCACGCTTGGAGACGAAGGCGATCCATTGGCCGTCCGGGCTCACCGCAGGCTGCGCGTCACTGGCCTTGTCGCTGGTGAGCTGGCGCGCCGGGCCGCCGGCCACGGGCACCATCCACAGGTCCGTGAAGCCCTTGTTCTCCGCGATGTCATGGGTGGTGACGGGCAGGATGGCGAGCTTGCCATCGGGCGTGATGGCGGGATCGCCGAGCCGCTTGAGCGCCCACATGCGTTCCGCGGTGAACTGGCGCGGATTGTCGGGCGTGGGGCCCTGCGCCATCGCCGCCACAGAATAAAGAAGTACCGCGAGCGCGAGCCAGCAACGTTGCATGGTGTCCCCGAATGTTGAAAGAGTGAATGGCTTGCAGTTTGCCGACCCGCAATTTGTCGAGGCAAGCTTTTCGCGATCATTCCACCGCGGTGGCCCGTCGGCTGAGCGTCCTGCGTGCGAGAATCCCTGACGTGCATAGCGATCCGCAATCACATCGAATCAACGAGTTCGGCCAGCACGTGGGAGCCGCGCTGCCGGGCTGGCAGCCGCCACCGTTTCCTCCGCACGTCGAGCTTGCCGGCCGTTATTGCCGGCTGGTGCCGCTGGACGCGGAGAAACATGCGCGCCAGTTGTTCGAGGCGCAACGCGAAGACGCGGCCGGCGAACGCTGGACCTACCTGTTCCACGGGCCGTACGCCGAGTTCGGGCCGTACGAGAAGTGGTGCCTCGAGGCCCAGGCTTCGCGCGACCCGCAGTTCTACGCCATCGTCGACGCCGCCGATGGCCGCGCCGCGGGCTCGGCGTCCTACATGCGCATCGAGCCGCGCCACGGCGTCATCGAGGTCGGCAACATCTACCTGTCGCCGCGTCTCTCGAAGACGCGTGCCGCCACCGAGGCCATCTATCTATTCACCGCCAACGCGTTTGCGCTCGGCTACCGGCGCTTCGAATGGAAATGCGACAGCTGCAACCTGCCGTCGCGCGCCGCGGCCACGCGTTTCGGTTTCAGCTACGAGGGCCTGTTCCGCCAGGCCATCGTCAACAAGGGACGCAACCGCGACACCACCTGGTTCTCCATCATCGACCGGGACTGGAATCGCGGCCTGCAGGCCGCGTACGCGCAGTGGCTGGATCCCGCCAATTTCGACGCGGCAGGCCGGCAGAAGCTGCGCCTGTCGGAGCTCACCGCGCCCTTCGTGGCTGCCGACTCGACGGGTGTGCCGCCGTCGAGGTGAAACGTTAGGCGAGGAACCCCGTCATGTGCTTCGCAACGAGGGCAGGCTCTTTCTCGAGCAGGTTCTTGTCGTGCTCCGGCAGGTCGACGACCCGCGCGCCGGGAACCAGCCGCGTGACGCGCCCGCCGGCTTCCCAGAAATTGTCGCGCGGCCTCAGCACCAGCAGGGGTTGCCTGAGCAGCGGCAGTCTCTGGGCCCCGTCCCAGTCGATGACCGCGGCGCGTGCCCACAGTGCGCCGCGCGGCGTTCCCTCCGGCGGTGACAGGTCGCGGTAGGTGCGCCGCTCCTCGGCATCGAGCACCGGTGCGCCCACCATGACCACGCGGCGTACCTGCTTCGGCCGCGCGATGGCGAGTTCCGCCGCGACCGCGGCGCCGGAATGAGCGCCTAACAAGTCCACCTGCCGGAAACGCATGGAATCCAGGAAGTCGCCGATGGCCTCGGCGTAGCCGGCAATACCGATCGCCTTGGGAGGCGGATCCGATTCACCGCAGCCGGGCGTGTCGGGGCTGTAGACCGAGCGGCTGGCGCCGAGGATCCTCGACAGTTCCAGGAAGGTTCGCCCGGAGGTGCTGCTGGCGTGCAGGCAGATGAGCGTGGTCTGTTCGTCGAAGCCGCCGCCGGCCGGAATGGCGTTGTGCACGTGCAACTGGCCGTAACGGCACTCGAAATAGGCGCGGCGGAGTCTGGGAGAGGCGGTTTCCGGGCTCATCGGGGGCGAACGATACCCGAAGGAGGCCCCTGATTTGACAGAAATGAGAAGCAGGCACGCATTTCCGGTGACTGGGGAAAAAGTCTTCATCCGAGGGCTTGCGGGCCGGCGCTAGAATCCGCCGCACAAGAGAAAAGAATCTGGGGATTCCCTCGATGCCACCGGTCAAAACCGTCGCGTCCTCCGCGGATGTCGACACTGAAGCCACGGCTGAATTGCCGGTGCTCGATGTCGCAGCCTACGAAGCGACGCTCAACGACAAGATCGCGAACACCGACACGTGGGTGTCGCCCTCGGCGGTTCCCGCGCCGGCGATCGTCGAGGAAGGACCGGTGCCCGTGGACGCCGATGCCATCCCCACGCTGCGCGCCGCCGACTCGGCCGCGAACCTCGACCTCAGCGGCACGCACGAAATGCCGCCGCTGGCCAAGCCTAACAAGATCATCAAGGCCACTCCGCTCGACCTGGCGCCGGCCGCGCCCGCACCCGCGTCTTCGGCCATCATCGTCCCGCCGTCGCCGCCGCTGATCGAAGAATGGCGCAATGCACTGGCCGCCGCCGAGCGTCGCATCGAAGAACTCATCGAACGCATGCGCATCGGCGACGCGGAACGCGCCGTCGCCATCGCGCGCGCCACCACCGAGAACGCGCAGTTGCGCGCGCAACTCGGCGTACACCTGGAGTCCTTGCAGACCTCCCGCGGCCGCCTCGGCGTGCAGGAAGCCGACCAGGCAGGCCTGGAAGACGAATTGTTCGCGCGTGGCGACCGCATCGAGAAATTGCAGAGCGAGCTGGCCACGCAGGCCGCGGTGCTCACCGACGTGCGCGCCTCGCTCGAGGAATCCGCGCAGCGTTGCGAACGCCTCGAGGCCGACGTCGTGAACCTGCGCGCCAGCCTGGCGCGCCGTGACAGCCGCATCGGCTCGCTCGAGGCCGACCTCGTCGCCCGCCAGCAACGCGAGGCCTCGCTGCACGCGCGGCTGACCGATGCACTCGCCGCCGCGGACGCGGACGTGCCGGACCTGCGCGCGCAGATCGCGGCGCGCGACAAGCGCATCCAGGAACTGATCCAGGAACTGGCGGCCACCAAGGTGCTGGCCACCGAGAAGGACGCCGACCTGCAGGTCGCCGAAGAAAGTATCCGCAACCTGGAGCTCGAGGTGCGCGACAAGACCGGCAAGCTGGAAGAAGTCAGCGTCACGGTCGAGGAATGGCGCGCTGTCATCGCCGAGAGCCAGCGTTCGATCCTGCAGCGCGACAGCCGTATCCAGCAGCTCGAGGCCGATCTCGAGAAGCGCCTGGCCGCCGCCGCCGACAGTGCCGCGCAGACCGGCGAAGAAGTGGCGCTCGAGGGCCCGGCGCGGGTACTGATCCGCACCGATGGCAACACCGATTTCGTGCACGTCCTCGGCCGGCGCACCCGCATCGGGCGCGGCTCGGACAACGAGGTGGTTCTCGATACCAAGCATGTCAGCCGCTACCACGCGGTGCTGCTGGCCGGGCCGAACCACACCACCATCGAAGACCTCAAGAGCACCAACGGCGTGTTCGTGAACGGCAAGCGCGTGGCGCGGCACACCCTCAAGGACGGCGACCGGGTCACCATCGGCAAGACCCATTTCCGCTACTCGGTTCGCAACTAGCAGCTAACTGCCGCTACTATGTCGGTCCTTCTATGACCGACAACTACATCGAGAGAATCCTCAAGGCCCGCGTCTACGACGTGGCGATCGAATCGCCGCTGGACGCGGCGCCGCGCCTGTCGCGGCGCATCGGCAATACCGTGCTGCTCAAGCGCGAGGACGTGCAGCCGGTGTTCTCGTTCAAGCTGCGCGGCGCCTACAACAAGATCGCGCATCTCTCGGAATCGGTCGCACGGCGCGGCGTCATCTGCGCCTCGGCGGGCAACCACGCGCAGGGCGTGGCACTGGCCGCTCGGCGCCGCGGCATCCCGGCGGTCATCGTGATGCCGCAGACCACGCCCAGCATCAAGGTGAGCTCGGTGCGCAACCTCGGCGGCGAGGTGGTGCTGCATGGCGACGACTACGACAGCGCCTACGAGCACGCGCTGTCCATCGTGCGCGATCGCAATCTCGCCTTCGTGCACCCCTTCGACGACCCGGACGTGATCGCGGGGCAGGGCACCATCGCGGTGGAGGTCCTGCGCCAGTCGCGCGGCGAGCTCGACGCCATCTTCGTCCCGGTGGGCGGCGGCGGCCTGATCTCCGGCATCGCGATCTACGCCAAGTACCTCAATCCCAAGATCCGCATCATCGGCGTCGAGCCGGTGGACGCCGCGGCCATGCACGATTCACTGCGCGCCAGGAAGCGCGTCACTTTGGATCGCGTGGGCATCTTCGCCGACGGCGTGGCGGTGAAACGCGTCGGCGAGGAAACCTTCCGGCTGTGCCGCGAACACGTCGACGAAGTGGTGCTCGTGGATACGGACGAGATCTGCGCCGGGATCCAGGACGTGTTCGAGGACACGCGATCGATCGTCGAGGGCGCCGGGGCGCTGGCCGTGGCCGGCCTCAAGAAGTACTGCGCCCTCAACCAGTGGAAGGACAAGCGCATCGTCGCCATCAACAGCGGCGCCAACATGAATTTCGACCAGCTGCGCTACGTCGCCGAGCGCTCCGACGTGGGCCAGGCGCGCGAGGCGCTGCTGGCGGTCGAGATACCGGAGCAGCCGGGCAGCTTCCTCAGGTTCTGCGAGCTGCTGGGAAGCCGCGCGGTCACCGAGTTCAACTACCGTTACGGCCGCAAGGAACGCGCGCAGATCTTCGTCGGCTTCGGCCTGTCACGCGGCAGGGAGGAGCGCGACGAGGTCATTTCCTCGCTGCGCGGCGCCGGTTACGGCGTCACCGACATGACCGACAACGAGATCGCCAAGCTGCACGTGCGCTACATGGTGGGCGGCCACGTCAACGGCAACGTCGCCAATGAGCGACTGTATCGCTTCGAATTTCCCGAGCGGAAAGGCGCGCTGCTGCAGTTCCTGCAGGCGATCGGCACGCGCTGGAACATCACGCTGTTCCACTACCGCAATCATGGTTCCGACTACGGGCGGGTACTCGCCGGCATCGACGTGCCGGCCTCCGACACCGTGGAGTTCCTGGATCATCTCAATGTCCTGCACTACTCCTACAGCGAGGAAACTAACAATCCGGTCTACCGGATCTTTCTCGGGACGTAACCACTGATATTTCCCTCCGCAGGGAACGCGGGCCGGGTGGGGCGGTCTCACGTAAAATGCCGCCCGCAGCCGTCATCAGGTCTTTCATCGTGTTCGACGACAAGCACCCCCTGTTCGGTACTTACAAGGTCGCGAAACGCATCGTCATCGGCATCGTCGGCGGAACCGTCCTCGTCATGGGCATCGTCATGATGGTCACGCCGGGCCCGGGCATCGCGGGCATACTGCTCGGACTCGGCATCCTCGGCATCGAGTTCGCCTGGGCACGCATCTGGCTCAGGCGCGTCAAGGCCAAGGGACAGGACGTGATGCGCTCGCTGCGCGGCGACAAGCAGGAGCCGCCGCGCGACGTTTCCTGATTCCTATTCTATCGGCAGGTCGAACATCAACTGCCGCGCGAAACGCACGGGCGGCGAGCCGAACGACAGCACCTTGTCATGGTAATCGCGCAGGTTGAACGCCGCGCCGGCGCGTTGCTCGGCCTCGGCACGCAACGCGAAGTGCTCCTGAGAGCCGACGAAGTACACGGGTAGTTGGGCCGAGGTGAGCTGCGCGCGCACCCACTTGCCGGCGGCTTCGCGCTCTTCCTGGAACCCGGATTCGGTCATGAGTTTCATCGCGGCGCTGCGGCTGATGCCGTCGACGTGCACCGCCTGGTCCAGCAAGGCATTGACGATGGTGCGCAGGTACCACTTGAGCTGCACCAGCTTCATGAGCGGGTCACCGCCGAGATATCCCTGTTCGCTCATGACCCGCTCGGTGTAAACCGCCCAGCCCTCGATGAACGGTGACGACTGCAGCACCGCGCGCAGTGTCGACGGATACTCGTTCGCGTGCGCGAGCTGCAGGTAGTGCCCGGGCATGGCCTCGTGGATGGTCAGGTTGCGGATGGAACGCGAGTTGTATTCGCGCAGGAACGAGTCGGTCTGCGCGCGCGTCCACGACGCCGGGATCGGCGACACCGCGTAGAAAGTCTTCTGGCCGGCCTCGAGCGGCCCCGGCGAATCGCAATACGCCAGCGCCACGCCCTGCTTGAATGCCGGCATCTCGATGATCTCGACCGGATCGTCGGGCAGCGTCACCAGGTTTTTCTCGCGCACGAAGTTCGTCGTGTCGACCAGCGCGGCGCGGGCGGCATCGAGCACCGCGTCCCGGGCCGGGCGTTCGGCATTGGCGAGCTCGAGCGCCGCGCTGATGGCGCGCTGCTGCTGCGTGGCGCTGGGTTTCTCGGGCAGCGCCGGCGCATTGCGTTTGCCCTTGAGCACCTGGCGCGCGATGCCGTACATCGCGTTGCGCGTCGCCACGAGCTCGGCCTCGGCGCGCGCCTTGATCTCTTCGCGCGATAGCGGCGAGAACAGCGCGTAGGCCAGCTTCTGGTCGTAGAGCTGCTGGCCGAGGCGGAAGTCGCCCTTGGCCTCGGGAGTGAGGCGCTTCTCCAGCCAGATCTGGTGCTGCGACAGCGCGCTGCGTGCGCGCGCCACGCTGGCGCGCAGGGCTTCCTGGTCGGCCGCGGGCAGCGCGTCTATTTGCTGCGTCACCTCGCCATCGAGCATGGAAATGAGCCCGGCGTTCTGCTTGACCGCGGTCTCGGCGTGGATCTTTGGCACCCGCGCCGGCTCCAGCACGTCGCGGACCTGGCCGAGGAAGCGCGGCAGCTCGTCGAGCCGCTTGCCGAGGTTCTTCAGGCGATCCGGCGCCGGTGCGAACTCCCGCGCCAGCAGGGTGTACACGGAGTCGCCGGCGAGGCGTGTATAGATGAGTGGATTCCAGCGCCAGTCCTGCAGCGTCTGGATCCTCCAGCGGTCGTATTCGAGGTCGTGGCGCAGCAGCAGGGCGTCGACCTGGTTGGCGCGCGACAGGCTGGCGCGGTCGATGCCATCGAGCGCCCACAGGTACTTGTCGTCGAACGCGGCCCGCGCCTGCCAGCCGGCCTCGCTGACATCGTCCAGCCGGTCGTCGAAGCGATGATCGCCGAGCGCCGTGGCATCGACGGGTGTCAGCTCCTGCGCCTCGCGCAGGTAGCGTTGTCCCAGCGCTTCGAACTGCTGGTCCGGAGTCGGCGGAGGAGGAGGTGGTGGCGGCGCGGGTGCCGGAGGTGGCGGTGCGGCCGCGCACGCGGCAAGCAACATGGCTGCAATCCCCGACAGGACTCGCTCTCTCATCGCATCGCCCTCGAAAAAACGGCCGGCGAGCCGACGAGGCGCGAAGTTACCAGATAAAATCGCGCGCAGCCCACCACCCCGGCGACCCTTGAGCAGTACCACCCTTTCGCCAGCCCGCCAGGCGCTGAGCCATCCCGATTTCGCGCGTTATGCGTACGGCCGGTTCGCCGCGACCCTGGCATGGCAGATGATCGACGTCGCGCTCGGCTACCAGATGTGGGAGCTGACCCACAGCAAGGCCTACCTCGGCTACATCGGCGCCGCGCAGTTCGTGCCCTTCGTGTTGTTGCTGCTGCCAGGCGGCCAGATCGCCGACCGCTTCGATCGCCGGCTCATCATCGCGCTCGCGTATGGGCTCGAACTGCTGGCCGCCGCGTCGCTGCTGGTGTTCACGCTGTCCGGTCGCACCGAGGTGTTCCCGCTGTTCCTGATCGCCGCCTTGTTAGGCGTCGGGCGCAGCTTCTGGGCGCCCGCCGGCCAGGCCATGGTGCCGAACCTCGTGCCCAAGGAACTGCTCTCGGGCGCGATCTCGTACAACACGCTGCTGTTCACCATCGCGACCATCAGCGGTCCCGCGATCGGCGGCCTGCTGCTGATCGTCGGCATCGACTGGGCGTACGCCATCGCGGTGGGGCTGCTGATCGGCGCCATCTTCATGATGCTGGGCGTGCGCCCGGTGCGTGCGAAGTCGACTTCCGACTGGCGCTGGCGTGACGTGCTCGGCGGCTTCGTGTTCGTGTGGCAGAAAAAACCCGTGCTGGGGGCGATCTCGCTCGACCTGTTCGCGGTGTTGTTCGGCGGCGTGGTCGGGCTCCTGCCGGCGTACGCGGACGAGGTGCTGCACGTCGGTCCCATGGGACTCGGATTCATGCGCGCCGCGCCGGGCATCGGCGCTGCCATCGTCGCGTTCTGGCTGGGAATGAAGCCCATTCAGCAGCACGCGGGCACGTGGATGTTCGGTGGTGTGGCGCTCTTCGGCCTGAGCATGATTGCCGTCGGCCTCTCCACCAGCCTGTGGCTTTCGATCATCGTGCTGTTGCTCGCCGGTGCCGGTGACATGGTCAGCGTGTTCGTGCGCGGCATGCTGGTGCAGCTCGAGACCCCGGATGCCATCCGCGGCCGCGTGAGTGCCGTGAACTCCATGTTCATCGGCGCGTCGAACGAGCTCGGACAATTCCGCGCCGGCGTCGTGGGCGAATGGATAGGCACCGTGCCGTCGATGATCTGGGGCGGCGTGTGCACGCTGGCCGTGGTTGGCAGTTATCTCGGCTTGTTTCCGCAGCTGCGCAAGCTCGATCGGTTCCCGGAGCCGGTGCACTAGTCGGACTCATCCAGTACCGGCGATGCCGCTGTACTGGATTTACTCGCTGCCTGTGCGGAAATACAGTTCCGTCATGGCAGGTGCAATCAAAGGACGGGGTGCGCTGTCGAATCCGCCGGGACGCTTCGACAAATTCACACGGACACCCGAGCACGACGGGTGGTGCGAAGAAGAAGCGCCTAATAACCTGGAAACCGTCGTGATGGCCGAGCCCGCGCGCTCGATCATCAGCCGCAACAAGTCGCCAGACATCGGATTCGGCCAATCCATCAATCCGTACAGGGGATGCAGTCATGGTTGCGTCTACTGCTTCAGCAGGCCCAGTCACGCCTACCTCGGCCTCTCCCCCGGCCTCGACTTCGAAACGAAACTCTTCTACAAGGCCGACGCCGCGAAACTGCTCGAGAAGGAGCTCTCCGCCCCTAACTACCGCTGCGCGACCATCATGCTGGGCGCGAACACCGATCCCTACCAGCCACTGGAGAAAACGCAGAAGGTCACCCGGTCCATCCTCGAGGTCCTGTTGCGCTGCCGTCACCCTGTTGCGATCACCACCAAGGGCGCGCTGGTGGTGCGCGACGTCGACCTGCTGACCGGGCTGGCGCGTGACGGCCTGGTGCGCGTCATGTTCAGCATTCCGACGCTGAATGACGACCTCAAACGAATCCTCGAGCCGCGCGCCGCCTCGGCGCGGGCCAAGCTCAAGGCGATGCGCGTGCTCGCCGACGCGGGCGTGTGCGTGGGGGTGTTGGTCGCGCCCATCATCCCCGTGATCACGGAACATGAAATCGAATCAGTGCTCGAGGCCGCGCGCGAGGCCGGTGCGTCGCAGGCCGGCTACACCATCCTGCGCCTGCCCTGGGAAGTGAAGGACCTGTTCCGCGAGTGGTTGGCGGCACATTTTCCCGACCGCGCGGCGCACGTGATGTCCGTGGTGCGCGCCATGCGCGGCGAACGCGACAACGACCCCGACTTCGGGACCCGGATGCACGCCACGGGACCGGTCGCGCAATTGATCCGCCAGCGATTTCAGCTCGCCAGCCGCCGCCTGGGATACCCCGCGGAGCGCGAAACCAGCCTGCCGACGAATCTCTTTCAGCCGCCGCTACGTACTCACCGACAGCTGGACCTGGAATTTCCGCGGTAAACGGGAACCTCGGAACGGCCGTCGCCCATGTATATGGGAACCACGACGTATTGCATCCGGTCAGAAAGGGGTGATGCTGCAACGTGGCATACTTGTCGCGCCCGTCGATATTTCCTCCGCGATTCTGGAGGCAGCGCATCCGGGGAGAACGTCAATGAAGAGTGCAATTCGCATGACGTACGCGTGCCTGGGAGTGGTGGTCCTCTCCGGCTGCATGCAGGCGCGCATCGAGGAGTCGCGTGAGCTGGCCACCCCCATCGCCAAGGGCGAGAGGGTCGTCATCCTGGCCAAGCCGCAGATTGAAGGCGCGGGCGCCGAAGACGAGTTCATGGACTGCGTGAGCAACGGCCTCGAAGGCGGCCGCCACGGCATCGCCGTCCACGACAACAACGATTTCGTCGACAAGATGTTCCCCTGGTTCGAGCCGAGCACGGCCCCCGGAAAACCCGAGGCCATGGCGACCCTTCTGGCCCGCCCGGGGGTGGCCGACCAGGTCACCGAAAGTGGCGTGCGTTATGTAGTCTGGCTGGACGGAAATACCCGTAAGACCGACGGCGGCGGCAGCTTGGCCTGCGGTGCGGCACCGGGTGGCGCGGGCTGCATCGGCTTCGGCTGGTGGCAGAAGGAATCCGCCTACGAGGCCACCATTTGGGATTTGAAACAGGGCAAGTCCGCGGGTAGCGTCGGCACCAACGTCACCGGCACTTCGGCCATCGTGGGCGCGGTCGTTCCGCTGCCCTTCATCGCGCGGGTCCAGGCCACGGCGTGCAATCGCATGTCCGCCCAGCTGCGCACTTTCTTGACGGGAACCGACGTCGAAGCGTCCGGTACCCATTAGTCACGGCAGGAGACTCTCATGCGCACTCGGCACCTCATATTGGTCGCTCTGGCAGCAGCGGCTCTTGCGGGCTGCGCGTCGAGCAGTGGTAGCCGCGGTGGCGGAATGCCGGGCGGTTCGAGCGGCGGCGGTGGCGGCGGTGGAATGCCGGGCGGCTCCGGTGGCGGCGGCGGGATGCCCGGTGGCTCGAGTGGCGGCGGCGGCATGCCCGGCGGCTCCAGCGGCGGTGGCGGGATGCCGGGTGGCTCGAGTGGCCTGCCGGGCGGAATGCCCACCGGCATGCCCGGAGGAATGCCGGGCGGAACGCCAGGCGGCAGCGACTCGCAGAAATCCCTGCCCGATGGTTCGAGCGGTGATTCGTCAGGCAAGAGCGGCGGATCGAGCGGCTCCAGCGGTTCTGGCGACAAGAGCGGCGGATCCAGCGGCGGCGACGGCGGCAGTGCCTCGCCCGAAGGTCCTGGCGGCGCGCAGACATCCGAAGAGCGGCGCCAGGCCGGCGAGAAGAGTCTCGACGACTCGCTCGGGGACTTCGACAAGACGCTGAAGAAAGAACAGGAGCGTGTCGCCAAGGAGCGCGATGCGCACGGCAGCGGCAATTCCGACGGCCAGAGCGGCTCCGCCGATGGCGGCGGTGGCGACGGCTCGGGTGGCGGCGCCCAGGGCAGCCGCGAGGGTGACCTCAAGTCGAGTGGCAACACCGGCGGGTCGCCCAATGGCAGCGGCCAGGCCTCCAACGGCAAGGGTGGCGGCGCCGGCGGTGGTGGCGGCGGCAGCAGCGGACCGCAGACCAGTGGCAACGACGACGACATCGTCGCGCGACGCCTGCGCAAGGCCGCCGAGGAAGAAACGGATCCGGAGCTCAAGGAACGGCTCTGGAAGGAATACAACGACTACAAGAAATCGGCCAAGTGAGGCTCTGAGGGGAGCCTGGAAGGACGACGAGGTGACGTCATGAATTGCAGACTTCTGGCAGCAGCGACGCTCGCGGCGGTGATGCCGCTGGTCGGCTGCGTCACCAGCGAGGTCAAGCCGATCCCGAAGATCGAGGCCAAGCAGGCCACGGTGCACATCCCCGACGCCGAGCTGCTCGACGTCGGCATCCGCGTCTTCGATCCCGGCATCCCGCAGGCCATCAAGGACGACGAAGAGGCGCTGGCGAAGAAGCGTATCTATCCCGACCTGCGCAAGGCCGAGGCGCGCTACATCCCGACGCTGTTGCGCGAGACGCTCGAGGCATCGGCGCAGTGGGGCGCGGTGCGTGTGATTCCCGACATGGCGGAGTTCGTCGACGTCATCGTCACCGGCAAGCTGATCGAGTCGAACGGCGGCTTCCTCTCCATCGACGTGACCGTGACCGACGCCGCCGGCCGCGTGTGGATCAAGGACAAGCGCTACGAGAGCATGGCCGACCTCGGCGCGTACAAGACCACGGCGTCCATCAAGGCGCGCGATCCGTTCCAGAACGTGTACTCCGAAGTGGCCAACGACATGGTGCTCGCGCGCGACAAGCTCACGGCGCTCGATCGCGAGAACATCCGCAAGGTGGCGAGCCTGCGCTTCGCCGAGGACCTGGCGCCCGATGCCATGGCGGGCATGACGACCAAGGACAAGAACGGCATCACGCAGATCGCGCGCCTGCCGGCCGAGGGCGACCCGACGCTGGCGCGCATCGAGAAGATCCGCGAGCGCGACACCGCCGTGGTCGACACGGTCAACGACTACTACGCGAGCTTCCACGACAACATGGAAGACTCGTACGGCAGCTGGCGACAGACCAGCTTCACCGAGCTCGAGAAGGAAATGCGCGCGCGCTCGGCGGCGCGTACCCGCACGGTGCTCGGTACCGCGGCGCTCATCGCCGCCATCTTCGCGCCCGGCTCCTGCAGCAGCTACGACAGCTGC
>DASUGK010000190.1:0-10925 GCA_036274075.1 Steroidobacteraceae bacterium
TGTCCCGCCAGACGTAATGCCGAAATGCCGGCCCGGCACCGTCTTTCGGCAGTCCCCAACTTTCTGTCCCCAACTTTCATTCCCGGCGCCAGGGGCTGCCGGAGTTCCAGGCGGTGAAACCCCAGCGCAGCCAGCGCACCAGCGCGAAGGCCAGCCAGCAGGCCCAGGCGAAGAACAGCGCGCGGTATAGCCACATCGGCGCGGAGATCACCGTGGGTGCTGCGATCACGCCCGGGGTCTGGTCCGAGAACCACCACAGGTAGCCATCCCCGTAGTGCTGGTCGAGAATGCCCATGTTCGGCGGCGCCAGCAGGCCGTTGCGGATGCCGGTGAATACCAGCGACGCGACCACGAACAGCGTGAACAGGGCGATCAGCACCTGCACGGCGTTGTAACGCAGCGTCATGTCGGCGCTCGGCGTCCAACGCTCTCGCCAGCGAATCAGCAACAACCACAGCGCCACGAACAGGAACACCAGCCAGGATTGCGTCGACAGGCCGAGACCGAGCAACAGCCACTCAGAGAACCGCAACGGCGACCGCGACCAGCGCCCCAGCAGCCAGGCGATGACCACGAACACCGCAAGCTCGGCCCAGTAGGTCACCGCCGGCCCGATGCCCGGCCCCCAGGCGAACAGCGTCCAGCGCGTGTCGGGCAGCTGCACCGCGAACTGCACGTTGCTGCCCGGAGAGCGCAGGTCGATTTCATCGGGACGCGTGCGCCACGACAATTCCCGCGCCTGTTCCCAGACCACTTCGATGTCGTGCACGCCCGGCGTCAGCGCCAGCGGCAGCTCACCCTTCTCCGGCCGCAACTGCTGGGGCTGGCGGTCGAACATCACGTCGAGCACGCGCGCGTCCTCGGGCAGCTTGATGACGTGCTGGCCTCCCTTGGTGCTGCGCACGCGCATCCGGAACTTGGTGTTGATCGAGCGCTTGCCGATGGTCACACGCTGGAAGGCATTGTCGATAGCCAACGTCGTGCCCGGCACGGCCTTGGGCCGCGTCACCGTCAGCGCGAGCTTTTCGCCCGGCCGGGGCGCGAAGCGGTACACCCACATCGGCGCCGAAACATTGTCCGGCAGGATGGGAGGGAATCCTTCAAAAGCCACGTTCCACTGCGGATTGACCACGAAGTTCCAGGTCTCGGTGCGCGCGGCGCCCTCGGGCACTTCGAGCTCGAGTCTCCCGGTACGCGACAGTCCCGAACGCCAGCCGGTGCGCATCTCGCCCACGCCGAGGCCGATCAGCGCCGCGTTGCCGCGAACTTCCACGCCGGGCGTGAGCACCGACTCGCCGGGGACCAGCGGCACCTGCAGCGAGACGGCGGCGCGCTCCGGCGCCACGCGCCAGACGTTGGTCGCCAGTGTCCAGTCGAGGTCCAGGCTGAAGGTACGTTCGACGCGCACGTAGACGGGAAATTCGCTGCCGGCCTGCAGCGCGGTGCCGCGGCGTTCCCGCGTCAGCTCGAGCGAACCCGCGACCAGCCGGCCCTCGTTGACGCCGCTCACCGTCCACCCCGCGGCCCGCACGTCGATGGCGCTGGGCCGCTCGGGAAACGCGAGCTGCATCGATTCGGCAGCAGCCAGCCGCCCGGCCAGCCGCACCGTGTGCGCGCCGGGCTGCAGCGGCACCCACAGCGAGGTGTCGTTCTCGCGCGCTATGGCCGGCGCGCTGCGCCCATCCACCGACACTTCGTCGAGCTGCCAGCGATCGTTGGTGTGTGGCATGGGCACGGCCACGTTGGCGAGTGCACTCACCCGCAGCACCACCTCGAGACGGTCGCCGTCGATGGCAACGCGCGCCGCCGGAATGCCGGCGCAGGTGGGCAAGCAGCTCGGCGGCGCGGTGAGCCGCGTTTTCAGGTCGCCGAGCAGGTCCCGGGACGGCGCGTCGGCGGCCTGTGCCTGTGATGGCAGTGCGGCGCCCGCGCACACCGCCAGCAACAGCGCCGGGAGGGTGCCGGCCGCGATGCCCGCCGTCGATGCGCTCTTGGGCGCGGCATCGTCGGGAGCATCGTCGGCCGGCAAGCCGTGGCCGCGGCGCGGCGGATCGCCGCCGAAGCTCAGCTTCGCGAGCCAGAGGAACAGGATCGCGAGGCCGGCGATGCCCAGCAGGCGCCACAGACCCAATACGAACGGACCCACGTAGAGAAAGCGCACGGTGTCCGAGCGCTCGACCGGCCCGGTCCAGAAATACGCGTACGAGTTGTAATCCCAGTTCGGGATGCCGGGCCCGGCCTGCAGGATGGTGCCGGCGGCGTAACGCTGCACGATCTGTGCGGCGTTGAGCGCATCTGGCTCGGCCATGGTCTTGGTCGGCACCGCGACCCGCAGGTCACTCGACATGGGCATGGCGACTTCGGGCGGAGGTATCTCGATGGGAGAGGCGATGTCGGCGGATATCGCGGGCGGCGGTGCAAGCGCAGCGACGTCGTAATCCGCCCTGGGGAGATCTTCGTTTGTCGTCATCGTGGCCATGGTCGGCGGCTCGGGTGTCTCGCCGCGCACCCGAGAAGGAAACAGCAAGTCGATGAGGCTGGGTCCGGATTCCCACAGCGCCTCCATGCCGTACGGGTTTTCGGTGTAGTGCCCAGGTTCCTCGTAGGCCGGCGCACGCACCTGCGGCGCGAGCTGCGGATGGATCGCGACGCGAAATTGCGCGATCAGGAAAGGCAGCAGCGCGATGCCCAGCACGCCAAAACTCAGCGTGCGCCAGCCGCGCGCCAGCACGCCGAAGCGCCCTTCGGTGGCGGCACGCGCCACGGCCATCGCAGCCAGCAGGTTGGCCCAGAGCCAGAGATATCCCGGCGCTTCCTGGTGCGTGAGCAGCAGCGCCACGGCGGCGATCGCGGCGGCGGCCCGGCCTGCGGCCCAGCAGATGAACACCACGACCAGCGCGACGCCGAACACGTTCCACAAGCCCCATTTCTCCCACCACGATCCGGGTGCGGCGTCGGCGCCGAGAGCGGCAATCAACCGATGGCCCGTGGGCAGGTGCAGCCTCCCCACGACACGTTCGAAGCGCTGGTCCCAGCCGGTGGCCGGCATGCCGCTGCCCGCGGCCTTGCGCGACACCGCGGTGAGCTCGAGTTCGGGGCGGCGCAGTTCGAGCCCGGAGGCGCCCTCGGAGTTCTCCGTGACCAGCAGCTGCTCCGCGCCCTGCCGTGCGCTCGCCAGCGCATACGGCGCCTGCATGTCGAGCCGCCAGCCACGGCGCATGCTGCCCTTGATGGTGTCGACGGCCGTGTAGCCGCCGTGATCGAAGTCCAGCCACAACTCGCGCGTGAGCGAGAGCCGGTTGTCGTCGGCATTGGCGATGCCACGGCTGCGTTCGACCACGCTCAGCTTCGAGTTCTTGTCCATGCGGAACGCCGGGAACGACCGCCACTCGATGGGCACGTTGGCCTGCGCGGGATCGATGCCGTCGGCGCCCTCGGCGGCCGCGATGCGCAGCAGGTCGTTGGCCTGGAAACTCCAGATCTCCTCGCGCGCCCAGCTGCCGCCATCCGCCATCGGACGCGACAGCGTCCCGGCGACGGCGGGACCACGCGCCGCGAGTGTCAGCGTGTGGCTGCCCGGCCGCACCTGGACGCGCAACGTGCCGTCGCGTTCCAGGCGGGCGGGCAACGGGCCGGTGAGTCCCAGCGGGACGAAACCGTCGGGCAGAACGCGGGCCAACAGCTCTTCGCGTGCATCACCGGCCACGTTGAGGCGGATCCGGGTGAATAGATAGGCGGGGATCTGGTCCTGGAGGAGGCGGTACACCTGTACTTCCAGCGCGGCGGCCTCCTCCACGCTGCGGCGCCTGCCCAGCCACACGGCGCCGCCGGGGCGCTCCGGCTGCGCGATGCGCTGGCCGTCGACGGTCAGGTCGATGATGGCGCTGGAGATCGACACCGGCAGCGACTCCGGGCGCGAGCTCCATTCGAAGCGGCCCGACACGGTGTAGTTGCCGCGATTGAGCAGCAATTGCGGACCGACGCGATCCACCACCGGCGCAGGAACTCCGTCGAGGCGCACGTCGCGCGGCCAGTGCTCGGAATCACCGGGCAGTGTCACCCAGGTCTCGGCATACACCTGCCAGCGCTGCGTGAAGCTTCCGCCGCGCGCATCGACGCTGAGCTGCAGCCGCTCGGGCCACGCGCAGCGGTATTCGCCTTCGTCCGCGGGATCGCCGTCGTCGTCGCCGGCAGTCGATGCGAGCGGGCAGCGGCGGAATTCCTCGCCGCGCAGTACCCAGTCCTGCCAGTCCTGCAGCGCGGGCGGAATTGCCCGTGCATCGGCCTGCGCCTGGGCGAGAGTCGATGAAACTATCGCGAGCAAAAGGAATCCCGCGCGAACCAAGCTACGCATGTCGCCGAACCCGGAAGAGTGGTTTGAGTTTTACAACGGCGCCGGAACCTTGTTTGGTCTACAGTGCCGGCGCATGCAGCGCGCCCACGACGTCCTGGAATTCTGGTTCGGCACCGGACCCTGGGACGAGGCGCGCCTCAAGGAGCGCTCGGAGTTCTGGTTTGGCGGCGATGACGCGGCTGCGCAGGCCGCTCGTGACGCGCTGGTACGCGAGAAGCTCGAGCCCTTGCTGGAACGCGCGGCGCGCGGGGAGTTCGCGGCCTGGGCGTCGAGTCCCAAGAGGCGGCTGGCGTTGATCCTGCTGTTCGACCAGGTGCCGCGTAATGCCTATCGCGGCACGGCCGCGGCCTTCGCGTTCGACCGCGAGGCGCTGGCGCTCACCGTCGAAGGCATGCAGCTGGCCGCGGATGTCGCGCTCGATCCCGTCGAGCGGATCTTCTTCTATCTACCGCTGGAACATGCGGAGTCTCTGGAAGTGCAGAATGCCGCCGTGGATGCCTTCGACCGCCTGGTCAGGGAGGCGCCGGCGGAGTTGCGCGGCTACTGCGAGTACTGCGGAAAATATGCACGCCAGCACCGGGACATCATCGCGAAATTCGGGCGGTTCCCCCATCGGAACCGCGTGCTGGATCGCGAGAGCACGCCCGTCGAGCTGGAATGGCTGTCCAGCGGCGGCGCCACCTTCGGACAGTAATCCCCTTGGTGCCGGGCCGGCACTTCGGCATTGGTGCCGGGCCGGCACTTCGGCATTCCTGGGCGAATCGACCCGAAAGCGAGTTAGCGCGTCCTATCACAACGTATTCCATACCACTACGAGCGGCCGCAGCACGAGTGGCGCCAGTTCGCGAGCGAGCCAGTCCGTGCGCCAACAGAGCCTCGTGAACACAACCCCCGAGTGCCGAAATGCCGGCCCGGCACCAATGCCGAAATGCCGGCCCGGCACCGACTAGTCGGTGGTGTCGGGTTCGACGAAGCACCAGGCGACTTCGGGGAACCTGGCCTTGATGCTGCGCTCCATCGCATTCAGGCACCGGACGGCCTGCTCGATGGTGATGCCGGAGGTCATGCGCACCTTGATGGCCAGCATCACCTGCGGGCCGAGCTGGAAGGTGATGGCATTGAGCAGGTCTTCGATGCCCTCGGTGGACTCGATGTGCTCGTGGAGGGCCTTCTGCACATCCTCTTCCGCGGACTTGCCGACGATGAGTCCCTTGATGCGCACCGCGATGAACAGCGACACGATGATCAGCACCACGCCGATCACGATGGAACCGAAGGCGTCGTAAATCGGGTTGCCGGTGTAGGCGGCCATCGAGACGAACACGAAGGCCAGCACCAGGCCGACCAGCGCAGCCAGGTCTTCGCCCAGCACCACGACGAGCTCGGCGTTACGAGTGGTCTCGACCCATTGGCGCAACGTGCGGCCGCGGCGCTGCTTGTTGATCTCACGCAGGCAGCCCATGGTCGAGAAACTCTCGAGGCCGACGGACACACCCAGCACCAGCAGCGCCACCCAGGCCTGCTTGATGGGCTCGTGCGAGTGCAGCTTGTGCCAGCCTTCCTGGATGGAGAACAGGCCGCCGACGCTGAACAGCATCAGCGCGACGATGAAGCTCCAGAAGTAGGAGATCTTGCCGAAGCCCAGGGGGTGCTGCGGCGTGGGCGGGCGCTGCGACTGCCGCAGGCCGATGTACAGCAGCACCTGGTTGCCGCAGTCGGCGAACGAGTGGATGGCCTCGGCCAGCATGCTGCCCGAGTGCGTGTAGATCGCGGCCGCCAGCTTCGATAGCGCGATACCGAGGTTCGCGAGGAACGCGTACAGGATGGCCTTGGCCGAGGAACCGTGGGACATGCGCGGGCCCTACTTCTGCGCCGGCACGAAATCCGGCTGCGAGAGCTTCATCTCGGTGACCGGGCCGTACTTCGCCGCCATGTCGCGGATCTTCGAGGCATCACCGATCAGCACGATCTGCAAGTCGGTGGAGCGGGGGAAAGCGTCGGCGGTGACCGCGGCGGTTTCGGCGAGATCCACGCGCGTCAGCGCCGGGCCGTAACCCTCGATGTAATCCTTGCCGAGGCCGTAGAACTCGAGGTCGGCCAGCGTCGAGGCCCAGTGCGCCGCGGTCTCGAGCCGCAGCGGGTATTGGCCGAGCACGTAGGCGCGCGCGGATTCCAGCATCGCCGGCTCCAGCGCGTCGTGCTTGAGCTTGTCGAGCGTCTCGAGCGTGAGGTCCAGCGCCTTGCCGGTGTTCTCGGTCTGCGTGAACGAATGGATCTCGAACTGCCCCGGCACCGTGCCGCGCACGAAGACCGAGCTCGCGCCATAGGACAGGCCGGACTTGATGCGCAGCTCCGTGTTGAGAATGGACGTGAAACGTCCGCCGTACAGCGTGTTGACGAGGTCGAGCGCGGGTCGGCCGCTGTAGCGCTTGTCGACGCCCACGTTGCCCAGCCAGAAATAGGTCTGCACGGACCCGGGCGCGTCGACCAGCAGCACGCGCCGGCCGGATGCACGCGGCGCGGCCTCGAGCCGCGGCAGTGTCGATTTCGACTTCGCCCAGCCGCGGAAGGCCTGGGTCAGCGCCTGTTTCATCCACTTCGGGTCCAGGTCGCCGGCGAACACCAGCGTGGCGCGGTCCGCGCCGAAGTTCGCGGCGTGGTAACTGACGACGTCGGACTGGGTGATGGCGGCGAGCGAACGCTCGCTGCCACCCTGCGGACGACCGTAAGGATGGCTGCCGAACAGCATCGCGCGGCCATACTCGGGCAGCAGCTGCGACGGATCGGAATCCTTGGCCGACTTGATGAACTCGATTTCGCGATCGCGGTACTTGGCGAATTCATCGGCGTCGAAGCGCGGCCGCATCAGCGCATCGGCGAGCAGCTCGATCATGAGTGCGCGGTCGCGCGCCAGGAACTGGCCGCTGACGGAAATCGACTCGGCCCCCGCGGAGGCATTGAAGCTGCCACCGACGCCTTCCACCGCATCCGCGAATTCGAAGGCGCTGCGCTTGCCGGCGCCGCGATCCAGCAGTCCCGCCACCAGCGAAGCCACGCCGGGTTTGCCGGCCGGGTCCGCGAGCGCGCCGCCGCGCACGAAACCGCTGAATGCGATCAGCGGCACTTCCTTCTTCGGCACCAGCAGGATGGTGAGGCCGTTGGGCAGCACGAAGCGCTGGTGCGCGGGGATTTTCACGCCCACCGGCGCGTCAGCCGCGAGCGCCGCATTCATGATGAGTGCGCCGGCGAGGATGGCGGCCGAACGCCGCAGCCATGCGAGGCGGTTCATGGCGCCGCCTCCGTGGCAGGCGCCGCTTGCGGCGCGGCGGCTTCCTCCGCTGGCGCGGTGAGCACGCCGACGGTTCGATGATTCTTCTGGAACACCAGGGCCGCGGCTTTCTGCACGTCTTCGCGCGTCACTCTTTCGTAGGTGGCCGGCGAGTCGAACAGCTTCTGGTAATCGCCCTCGAACACTTCGAAGGAACCGAGCAGGCTGGCCTTGCCGTTGATCGTGGCCAGCTGCTTCCAGAACGTGGACGCGTACAGGTTCTTGGCGCGCGCGAGCTCCGCGTCGGTCACGCCCTGTGACACCACCTGCGCCAGCGCGTCATCGAGCACTTTCTCCACCGCGGCGACATCGGCCCCTTCGGGCAGCGTCAGCGTGAGCCAGGTGAGCCCGGGATCGAAGCCTTCCTGGAAGGAGCCACCGACTTCGATGGCGAGCTTCTTTTCCTCGACCAGCAGGCGATGCAGGCGCGAGGAATCACCTTCGGTGAGGATGGACACCAGCAGGTTGATGGCCGGGCCCTGCGGATCGTTGGCGGCCGGCGACTTGTACGCCAGGTACATCAGCGGCGTCAGCGCATTGCGCTCGACGTACACGCGTTTCTCGCCGAGCTGCTCGGGCTCGACGGTGCGCACCGGCGGCGGCGGTGCCTGTCTTGGGATGGGTTCCAGGTATCGCTTCGCGAGCGCGAAGCCCTCCTCCGCGCTCACGTCGCCGACCAGGATCAGCGTGCAGTTGTTGGGCGCGTAGTAAGTCTTGAAGAAGCTCTGCAGGTCTTCGATCTTCCAGCCCTGGATGTCGGCCGGCCAGCCGATGGTCGGGAACTGGTAGGGATGCGCGACGAAGGCCGTGGCCTGCACCTGCTCGAACAGGAAACCCTCGTTGCTGTCCTCGGTGCGCAGGCGCCGCTCGGAATACACCACGCCGCGTTCGCTTTCGATCACCTTGGGATCGAAGGACAGGTTTGCGAGGCGGTCCGCCTCGAGGTCGAAAACCAGGTCGAGCGCGCTGCGCGGCACCCAGTCCTGGTAGACGGTGACGTTGTCGCTGGTGAAGGCATTGTTGGCGCCGCCCTGCGCTTCCATCTGCCGGTCGAATTCACCCGGCTGCCGCTTGCTGGTGCCGTTGAACATCATGTGTTCGAAAAAATGCGCGAGACCGGTGATGCCCGGGACTTCGTTGCGGCTGCCGACGCGCACCCAGTTGTAGAGCGCGACGTTGGGGATGTCGCGGTCGGTCCAGACGATGACCTTCATGCCGTTGGAGAGCGTCGTGGCATGCACCTGGTCGGCGCCCGGAACACGCGTGGCTGGCGCCGGCTTTGCGGGCGTGGCCGCCACGCCGGCCACGGCCAGTGACCACAGCAGGCAGCCGCTCGCGACCCATGAAACTCTGGACATGCCGCACCTCGGAAAATCGGGTGCGCAACTTTAACGTTTCAGGACGCCGAAAAGAAAAGCGCCGCGAACGGGGGAAGTCGTTCGCGGCGCGAAGTAGCGAACACCGGGGAAGGATTGTTCGCAGTTCTTTTTGAGGTGACCGGCGGCGGTTACCTCGAGACCTTGAGGGCGGAGATCGCCGCGAGCTGCGCCCGCGCGAGCCGCGCGTCGATGGGCGCGAACATCACGCTGCCACCGCGCCGGCGCCGGACCAGCATTCCCGCCATCGCCGGCCGCATGCTCGCGACTCCCTGGGCGTGCGGAAGAATCAGCGTCACTGTGGATCTCGCCATCACGGTGCAGGACAAAGCAACGGCTGTGCCAGCCGGGGATGGCGTTGCAGATCAATGACTTAGCGGGCGCGACGCGCGGCGGTGCGGGCGATGTGACGTGCCGCGTCAGTTAGTGACGTGCGCCCGGAGGCAGAAGCTGCCGTCGTTCTGTCAATGCGGCAGGACGGGAACGCAGGCCTTCTTCGCGACCTTGAGTCCGCCGCAGATGGCGCGCGCCTGCGCTTCGTCGCGCACCTCGGCCTGCAATCGATAGATGGTCTTGCCCGCGGATTCTCCGACCACGACGCGCGGCTGGAGGCCATCGAGGGTGCCGGGCGCGTCGGCCTTGAGCTGGGCCCACTCGGCGTTGGCGCGCTCAGCCGAAGAAAATGCGCCGAGTTGAACGCCGTAGGCCGAGCCCGCGGCCGCGACGGGGGGCGCTTCGGGCACGGAGGCGGCTTCTCCGGGCGCGGCCGGCATCTCGCTCGGCGTGGCACTGCCGCCGCCGGCTGGCGCCGCCGCGAAATTGTCGATGCGCAACTGCGCTTCCTTGGCCCATTTGCCGGACGGGTGCTGCGCCAGGAATTGCTGGTAGGCCTCGGCGGTGTCGGCGCCCGCCGCGCTGCGCCAATCCTTTTCCTCTGCGAGCTGGCCGAGGCGCTCGCGCGCGTTGGTCACGAGCGTGCTGTCGGGGTGTTCGGCGATGAACTGCTCGTATGACTCGGTGGTGTCGGCGGCCTGCGCCGAGCGCCAGTCGCTCTTTTCGCGGCTGCAGCCGCAAAGCACGAGCATTGGGATTGCGACGAGCGTCACGAGCGTACGGGCAGACATGGTTATGATCCGGTTCGACGACCGATTTATTGTAAACGCCAAATCGATGAACGGAGCGCCCATGGCCGAAGAACCCAAACGCCGCCTGTCCGATCGCCTGGGCCTGTCACCCACCGTGATTGCCGAGAGTACGACCATCGTGGGCGATGTCGTCACCCAGGGACCGCTGATGGTGTCGGGCAATGTCCAGGGCAACGGCCGCATCGGCGGCACGCTTTCGGTGAGCAAGTCGGCGCACTGGCAAGGCGACATCACCGCGCGACAGGCCGTGTTGGCCGGCAGGGTCACCGGCAGGATCGTCATCGAAGACAAGCTCGAGATCAGCTCATCGGCGGTGATCGAGGGGCAGATCGTCGCCAAGATCCTCGCCATCGCCAACGGCGCCCGCATCGAGGGCGAAGTCACCGTGACCAGCGGCAAGGCGATCGTGAAGTTCGACGAGAAGCGCACCTCCGACGCGGCGTAAATGGGGACACTCCCCGTTTCCTAGCAAACGGGGACGGACCTGGGAGGCGCGTGTCCCGGCGCCCGACCCATGGGTATGCAGTGATCGCGCTTTTCGCCGGGCCCTTCGGTGGTTGTTTCGCAAGGTTAGGGCCGCCGCTCTTTGGTCCACGATTCGGGCGCAGAATCGCCTGATCGTCAGCACTTGCCATGACTCGGTCGGGGACGGCTTCGTGCCTTGCGAATTCGGTATCCCGGCCCGCGCGCTCACTGCATACCCATGGATCGTGCGCCGGGAC
>DASUGK010000191.1:0-22750 GCA_036274075.1 Steroidobacteraceae bacterium
GATGCACTTCCTGTTCCTCTATCCCTTGCTGCCCTGGGCCGGCGTGATGCTGCTGGGTTTCGGCGTGGCGGGGTTGTTCGAACGGCCGCCGGAAGCGCGCAATCGCGCGCTGCTGCTCTGGGGCATCGCGATCACGGCGGCCTTCCTGCTGCTGCGTGCCATCGACGGTTACGGTGAGCCGAATCACTGGCAGGCTCACGAACGGGGCGCGGCCACGTTCATCGATTTCCTCAACACCACCAAGTACCCGCCGAGCCTGTTGTTCCTGTTGATGACCCTCGGCCCGGCGGCGATTTTATGCGCCTGCGCCGATCGCATGCGCGGGTTTTTCAAGGATGCACTGGTGATGTTCGGCCGCGTGCCCTTCGCGTTCTACGTGGCGCACTTCTACCTGCTGCACGTGCTGGCCATCCAGTTGGGCGTGACGCAGGGCTTCACGGCGTCGCAGATGATGACCTTCCCGCTGTTCTTCCCGCAGGGATACGGCGTCAACCTGCTGGGGGTTTACGGCGTCTGGGCGCTGGTGATCGTGGCGCTCTACCCGTTCTGCCGCTGGGTGGCGGGCGTCAAGTCACGTTCGCGGGCGTGGTGGCTGAGCTATCTCTGAGCGTGGGTGATCGTCGCAGGAACAGCGTCATCACCGAGCCCGCGAACAACACACCCGCGAGCAGGAACAGCGGGCCGGTGAAACTGCCCGTCGCGTCCTTCAGGTAGCCCACGGCGTACGGGCCCACGAATCCGCCCACCGCGCCCATGGAGTTGATGAGTGCAATGGCAGCGGCGGCCGAACTCCCGGTGAGGAACTTGCCCGGCAGCGCCCAGAAGGGGCCGCGCGTGCCGTAGTCGCCGACGGCTGCGATGGTGATCGCGATCATCGCGGGAACGGGCGACGACAGCAGGCCGGTGGCGATGAATCCCAGCGCGCCGATGAGTGTCGGCACGGCGAGGTGCAGGATGCGCTCGCCGCTACGGTCCGAACTGCGGCCGATGAGCACCATGCCGAGTGCCGCGGCGATGTAAGGAATGGCCGAGATCATACCGGTCTGAAGATCCGTGAATCCCGACAGGCCCTTGATGATGGTGGGCACCCACAGCGTCAGGCCGTAGCTGCCGGTCTGGCAGCAGAACATGATGAGGGCCAGCAGCCATACGGTCGGATGGAACATCGCGCGGCCCAGGCCAACGCCATGGCGCGCGACCGCTTCATGGTGCTCGGCCTCGATGCGCGCCGCCAGCCACTGGCGTTGCTCGGCCGTCAGCCAGCGCGCATCCGATGGCTTGTCGGTGAGGAAACCGAGCACCACGAAACCGAGGACGGTCGCGGGCAGTCCTTCGACCAGGTACATCCACTGCCAGCCGTGCAACCCCAGGTGGCCGTCGAAGCCTAACAACCAGCCGGACAGCGGCCCGCCGAAAACGATCGACAGCGGAATGCCGATCATGAACCAGGACACTGCCTTGGCGCGTTGCTCGCGCGGGAACCACTGGCTCAGGTAGTAGACGATGCCGGGCAGGAAGCCCGCCTCGGCGACGCCCAGCAGGAAACGCATGACGTAGAAGCTGGTTTCGCCCTGCACGAACATCATGCCGGCGGAGATCAGGCCCCAGGTGATCATGATGCGCGCGATCCAGATGCGCGCGCCGAAGCGCACCAGCAGCAGGTTGCTCGGAATCTCGCACAGTGCGTAGCCGATGAAAAAGATGCCGGCGCCGAGGCCGTAGGCCGTTTCGCTGAGGCCCAGGTCCGAGTTCATCTGCAGCTTGGCGAAACCGACGTTGACGCGATCCAGCCAGGAAATGATGTAGAGCAGCAGCAGGAAGGGCAGCAGCCGCCAGGTGACGCGTGCCATGGTGGCGCGTTCGATGTCGGTCATCGCCGCAAGTGTAGGGCAAGGCATATGATTGCGCCCATGAACGAACAACAAGAATGGATCGACGTCGGCGCCACGGACGATTTCAAGCGCACGCCGCTGCGCGAGGCCAGGCTGGGTGAACGCCTCGTCGCCATCTCGTACAAGGATGGCAAGTTCGGCGTCATCTCCAATGTCTGCAATCACGTGGGCGGGCCGCTGGGCAAGGGCGTCCTCGAAGGCGAGTTCGTGGTGTGCCCCTGGCACCAGTACCGCTTCCATCGATGCAGCGGCGAGGGGGAGCCGGGTTACGAGGCCGACAAGGTGCCGAGCTACGGCGTCCGGGAGGAAAACGGCCGGCTGCTCGTGACCGCGAAACCCGTGAGCAAGCGCGGCCACCTGCCGCACGAGCCGCATCCGCTGACGCGCTCCACCGAGACGCGTGCGCCGGGTCCGCTGCGTGTCGGCGGCATCTCGACCACGGCCATGGATCCCAGGTACCCGCGTTTCTCGACCTCGGAACACTTGTTAGGCGTGGCGCTGGAACATGCCCGCACGGCGCTGGGCGCCGAAACGAACATGATCCGGCTCAACGACCTGCGCTTCCGCAATTGCGAGGGCTACTACTCGAAGGCCGCCAAGGCCTGCACCTGGCCGTGTTCGATCACGTCCATGGACAAGACCGACCAGCTCGACC
This sequence comes from Steroidobacteraceae bacterium, assembly GCA_036274075.1. Classification (GTDB taxonomy): domain Bacteria; phylum Pseudomonadota; class Gammaproteobacteria; order Steroidobacterales; family Steroidobacteraceae; genus CADEED01. The sequence goes on from DASUGK010000191.1 coordinate 2,548, forward strand.
AGGTGTACGAGATGGCCGTGCACTGGGCCGACATCCTGCTGATCGCGACGCCGATCCGGTGGGGCGCGGCGAGCTCGCTCTACTACAAGATGGTGGAGCGCATGAACTGCATCCAGAACCAGATCACCATCGCCAACAAGGTCCTGATCCGCAACAAGGTGGCGGCGTTCATCATCACCGGCGGGCAGGACGGCATCCAGTCGGTGGCCGGGCAGATGATGATGTTCTTCAGCGAGATCGGTTACCTGGTGCCGCAGTTCCCGTTCATCGCGCACTCGCTGGGCTGGGAGTTCGAGGAGATGGACCGCAATGTCGACCTGGTCGAGAACAGCGAGGCGCTGCGCAAGGGCGCGCGCGAGCTGGTGGTGCGCAGCGCGGAGATGTCGAAGGCGCTGCTGGAGCGCGAGATGACGCGCGCCAGCATCGAGCGTGGCGGGCGCAAGGCGTCGGCCTGAGCTTCAGTTGTGCGCCTGGCGCAGCTGCTTGAAGGTCTCGTCCTGTTCGATGACTTCGTTCTGCACCTGCGTGTAGACGTCGAGTTGCTCGCTGGTGAGCACGCCGGCGGCGCGATCGCGCATTCGCCGGTTGTATTCTTGGGCCGCGGCCGCGCGCGAGCCATCGGGGTCGTCGTCCATCACGACATAGGCCAGGGAGTTCGACATGCCAACGCCCCAGCGCACGCGTTCCATGTCCTTGCTGATCAGCCCGGATTCCTCGTTGAGGGCGCGCACCAGCTCTTCGGCCTTGGCATCGGACAGCCGTGCGCTGTCCGGCAGGCGGCCGCGTAGAGCCACTACCGCCTGGCGCTCATTGCTGGTGCGCTCGTACCAGTGGTAGCGCTCGACCGTTTCATGACCGAATTGCGCAGCGATTTCAGCATCGAGCGCGGCCGTCCAATCGTCAAGCTCCCCGCTGTGCCGGCAGTTCTTGTCCAGGTTGCATCGCGTCGCGCTCTCCCGCAAGGCAAGAGTCCGCTCGGCCAGCAGATTGATGAACATCGAATACTGCTCCGCGTCCATGTGCAGGAACTTGTCGAGCCCTGGTGGCCTGGCGCGGACGATCAGCTTCATCTCTTCGAGTGCCTTGGCGCGGCCTGCCGGCGTGGAAAGTTTCTCCAGGAACTTGCGGCTTTCTTCGATGGCCATTTGCCGCATTTCTTCTTCGCTGGGCTGCGCATGGCCGCTGGACCGCATGACGGTGTAAGGGATGGTCGGCGAATCTTCGACTGCCGGCGCCGAAGCTTCAACGACCGGAGACTCGGCGCCCGCCACGGGTTGAGTGCTTGCTGCGGCCGCAGCCGCCGCCTCGGTGGCCAGGCGACTGGCGCGTTCCTCGTGCAGCTCGCGCGCGAAGTACACCGTCGTGCCGGCGAAACACAGTGCGATCACGCCGAGCGCCAATGTCAGTCCCTTCATGGTTCGCCTCCCTGTCGCTCCTCGATTTCCCAGGACCTGCGGGCGTCTTCGAGCCCTATTTTCTGCCGCTCGGTGAAGAACTCGAGCTGTTGCGGCGTCAGGACCTCGGCCGCGCGTTCCCGCTGCCGGCGCTGGAATTCGCTGGCCTCCGCGACGCGCTGCTCGGCCGACTGCGCCGTGCTCGAGTAATAGAGCGAGCCAAGTCCACTGTTGAGCCCCGAGTACTCCACGCCGCGCTGCTCGAACTCCTTGAGGAACTTGCGTCGCTCGTCGCCGAGCACCTCGACGAGTCTCTCGGCCTGCTTGTCGCTGATGTGCACCGCATCGCTCGCGACACCGCGCAGGTTGGCCACGATGCGGCGTTCCTGGGAGTTGTCGCGATAGTCATTGAAGCGCTGCAGCCTTTCATCGCCGAGCAATTGCCTGAGCTCGGCTGGCGGATTCCGCGAGCGCATGCTCGCGATCGCGCGAGGTTCGCAGTTCGGATCCAGCACACAGCGGTAGGTGGCCTCGAGATGATCCATCTGGTGTTCGGCGAGCAGGGTCAGCAGGCGATCATGCTCGTCCTCGGTCAACCCGACGCCGCGCGCGAGATCCGGAAATTCCCTGCGATGGTTGTCTCGGAACCTGCTCATCTCTGCGGCGCGCCGGTTGGGGTCTTCGAGGATCTCGCGGTAGCGCGGAATCATTTTCATGTAGGTGGCGCGCCAATCGTCGATGTCGAACTCGGGTCGCGGCGATTGCGCCTGGCGTACGGGCTGGGGCGCGCCCGAGGAGCCGGAGGCTGCCACGGCAGGTGCCGGCTGCGGTGCTGCTGATGGCGTCCGCGGTGCGGCGGGTGCGGCTTCCGGCGCCGTGGCCGCCGGCGTCGCCTGGTTCATCGCCGCCAGTTCCGTGCGCGCATCGTGCAACTGGACCGACAACCAGGCGGTCGCCGCCCCCAATGACAGCGTGACGACCGAGAGGATGACCACGACGCGGCGCATGCCCGCCATGCTATCTACTTGCGGTGGTCTTGTCCTCGTATTCCCAGGAGCCACGGGCGATTTCCAGCAACTGCTGCTGTTGCTTCTCGCAGGTTCGATCCGTGTTGCAGCGGTATAACGCTTCGTATCGCAGGTCGGAAGCTGCCATGGTGTCCATGAGCCGGTTGTAATCTCGGCCACGTGGCTGGTTTGAGCATGCTTCGATCATAGACGGATCGATGGGCCGCATGGGTCTGGCGGCCGGCCGGGAACCGGTCGAGAATCCGCCGGTCAACATTTCCACCCTGGCTATCTACCTCGCGAGGCGACCATGACCGGGAAACTGATCCGCAAAGACCGGGTGAGGACCGTGCTGGCGCTGTTCGCGGGCGCCATCTGCATTGCCGCAGCGCACTCGGCGTCGCCGCCCCTGGTGGTTCATGAGTGGGGAACGTTCACTTCCTTCCAGGATTCGCGCGGCCGGACCATCTCCGGCATCAACGTGGACGACGAGCCGGTGCCGCGATTCGTGCACCGGTTGCGGGATTTCCAGACATTCCGGACCACGTCCCTGCCGGCGAGCTGGTCGCAGGGAGCGCCGCGATGTTTTCCAGGCGTGACCCTGCGCCTGGAGACGCCGGTGCTCTATTTCTATCCACCCACCGGCTGGCTGTCGAAGCCCTTCGATGTTCGCGCCACGTTCAACGGCGGCTGGCTGACCGAGTTCTATCCCGCCGCAACCACCGACGGGATGGACGTGCAGCAGGCGGTCGACCGGGAGACACGCGGATCCTTGCTGTGGCGCCAGGTGCGGCTCGACGCCGCGGGCGCCGCGGCGCTCAAGCCCAGGACGGATTCCCACGTCTGGCTGGCGCCGCGCGCGGTCAGCGCCGCGCTGGTGGTGAACGAAACCGCGCGCGAAGCGGAGAAGTACCTGTTCTACCGCGGCGTCGGCAATCTCGATGCGCCCATCGTCGTGCGGGAAACGGGCGGCAAGCTCGAGATTTCGCTGCGGGAAAACGAAACGGGACTCGAACAGTTGCCGCGATTGTGGCTGGTGGACGTCGACCGCGAGGAGAAAGTGCGCTTCCAGTCCATCGCCCCGACGGGGCGATCCGTCACGGTGCCGGCGTTGCCCAGGGCCGCGCCCGGGGATGCCAGCCGACTCGAAGAACTCAAGCGCGAGCTCACTGCCGAACTCATGCGCAGCGGGCTGTTCGCGGACGAAGCCGCGGCCATGCTCGACACCTGGCGCCTGTCCTACTTCGAAAGCGAAGGATTGCGCGTTTTCTTCCTGCTGCCGCAACAGTGGACCGATGCGAGATTGCCGCTGTCCATTTCCATCCCCTCGACGGTCACGCGCGTGATGGTCGGGCGGGTCGAACTGGTGACCGCCGGGCAGCGCGATGCGTTGCGCAAGCTCCATTCGCTGCCCGACGAGGCGTTCGCCATATCACCGTTGTACGCGCAGGACCGCGAGGCATTGCGTCTGCTGCAGGAAGGCGGCCGCTCGCATGCCGAGTTGTATCGCGCGGTGGGCCGCGAAGTGCCGCAGTCGCTGCAGCTCTACGAGTCATTGGGCCGCTTCCGCGACGCGCTGCTCGCGCATGAATGGCAGAACGAATCCAGCGCGGCGCGGCGCGCCCGCCTCGAACGCGTGCTGCGTCTCTATGGCGCCTGCGATGCGGGCTTGCGCAGCGAGCAGGTCACCGATGGGCGGCCGACCAGCGCGCCGCCACCTGCGGAATGACGCGCGTCGCGGGACCCGCGAGGAATTCGAAGCCGGCCGGAACCTCGTCCATCTCCAGCGAGTTCAGCACCTTCTCGGCGCCCGGCCGCGCGAACTCCACGAGGCCGGCGGCGGGATAGACACTCAGTGAAGTCCCCACCACCAGTACGCGGTCGGCCGCGGCGACCCGTTCGCGCGCTTCGTCCATGTGCTGGGTCTCTTCGCCGAACCAGACGATGTCGGGCCGGAGTTGCGTGCCTTCGGGGCAGGTCTGGCCCATCTCGATGGGCGCGCCGTCGATGCGCACCCGGTGGCGCGAGCGGCCGGTGCCGCGCGCGAATGCGAGCTGGCCGTGGAGGTGCAGAACCTGCGTGGAGCCGGCGCGCTCGTGCAGGTCGTCCACGTTCTGCGTGATCACCACCACGTCCGCAACTCGTTCCAGCGCCGCGATGGCCAGGTGCGCGGCATTCGGTTGCGCGGACCAGGCCTTCGCGCGCCGCTCGTTGTAGAACTCGAGCACGCGCTGCGGGTGCTTGCGCCAGCCCTCGGGGCTGGCGAGATCCATCCACGAATACTGTTTCCACAGGCCGGCGGCGTCGCGGAACGTGGGCAGGCCGCTCTCCGCCGACAACCCCGAGCCGGAGAGCACGGCGATGCGTGTGCGGCCGCCAGCCATGGACGTCAGGGCGTCGGGGACTGCGCGGAGTCCGCCGCCTTGTCGGCGTCGAACAGCATCTGGCTGCGCTTGAACACCGTCGCGAGGCGCTCGACGATTTCCTCGCGGCGGTCGCGTGCCCACGGCGGCATGGTGGCGAGCCAGTCCTGCTGGCCCGGCACGTGGATGTCGTATTCGCCGCGGCCCACGTAGTCGAGCGGTAGTTCGATGCTCTCGATCATGCCGTCGTGCAGCTCGTCGTATGCCCAGTGGTTGCCGGTGCGCCGGCCGGCGAACCAGCCCTGGCGCAGCAGCACGCGCTTGCGCTGTGTCGCGCGCCAGAACATCCGGAACAGGAAGAACGTGATCGTGGCGAAAACCGCCGCGACGACGGCTTCGCCCTGCAGCACCAGGAACATGGCGCCGGCGTAGAGCAGCGCCGCCACGGCAATGGCGGCGATGACCAGCAGGCGAAAGGACTTGTCGATGCGTTCGCCGGTAGATGACATGCGCGCTGCATACCACGCGGGCGCGCGGCCATGCAACGCGTCGGAGATTCCCGGCAGTTAGGCGGGCGCCGGCGGCGGCCTCAGGCGGCGGTTTCCAGCAGCAGCAGCCCCGAGCCGGTGTTGGAAATCGGCACGTGGTAGTTGCACTCGAGGCGGCGGACGGCGCTGCCCAGCGCGCCGCGCATCACCAGCCACTGGATGAGCTCCGGGCCCTGCGAGCCGGCGAGCTCGACCAGGTCGCGGATCGAGTAACGTGCCAGTGTCTCGGGGTCGTGCTCGATCTTCTCGAGGCAGTACAGATCGAAGGGCTTGTTGATGAATCCCGCGCGCCGTCCATCGAGCTGGTGCGAAAGCCCGCCGGTGCCGAGCACCACCACGCGTTCGTCCTGCGGCCAGGTTTCGATCGCGCGTCCCAACGCTTCACCGAATTTCAGGCAGCGGCGCGGTGTCGGTAGCGGGTGCTGCACGGTGTTCACGTGGATGGGGATGCAGCGCACGGGCCAGGTAGTGGCGTTCGGCCATAGCAGCTGCATGGGCACGACGAAGCCGTGGTCAACCAGCATCTCCTGGCAGGTGGTCAGGTCGAAGTCGGCGGCGGACAGGCTCTCGATGATGTGCCAGGAAAGGGCGCTGTCACCGGGGAAGGGCGTGAGCGTGGGCAGGCCCCAGCCCTCGTCGGAGTTGCGGTACTCGGGTGCGGCGCCGATCGCGAAGGCCGGCATCTTGTCGAGAAAGAAGTTGAGCCCGTGGTCGTTGTAGACGACGACGGCGACGGTGGGCTGCACCGCGTCGAGCCAGTTGCGCACCGGGCCGTAGGCCTGGAAGAACGGCCGCCAGTACGGGTCTTCGCACTGGTTCTTCGCCATGGCGATGCCGATGGCGGGAATGTGCGAGGTGCCGATGCCGCCGACGATGCGCGCCATGTCAGTCTCCGGCCGCGCGCAGCATGGCGCGGAACTCCTCGACGCTGCGCCCGGTCTGCTGGGCGCCGATGTCCTGCACGTTCAGGCCGAAGATCCCGGCGAGCTTGGCGAGGTAGTAGATGTTGCCGCCGGCGGCGATCAGCGCCAGCACGTCGCGGCGCCGCACGGCCTCGCGCTGCGCCTCGTCGAGGCCGTACTTGCGGCAGTAGGCTTCCTCGTCGCGCAGGAACTCGGCGCGGTTGCGCGCCTCGTTGAACGAGAAGCACATCTTGTTGAGTGGATAGCCGCGGCGCGCCGCGTTGCCGTCGAATATGGTCGTGCCCCAGATCTCCCGGCTTGGCGACAGGGGCTCGAACGAGGTTATCTTGCAGAATTCGGGCATGTGCCAAGCATGCGTCCGCACGCGCGCGTGGACATGCGTAAGGCTACGTACGGCGATTCGGGCGGCCCCGCGAAAGGATTCAGGCCTCGGCCGTTTCCTCGAACGACAGTGAACTCTGCCGCTGCGATTGCGCTGCCGGTTGAGACTGGCTGGGCACGCGGCGCGCGCCGCCGGAGTCGCGCGACGGGAAGTAATTCGCGGCGATCATGTCGTGCACGTTGTTGATGTGCAGCTGCAGCTTGTCGATGAGCTCGTGCAGGCCCGGCTGGTCCAGCGTCGCGAGCGGCGCGCGGTCGATGAATCGCGTGGCGCCGTCGAGCACGTCCAGCACGCCCTCGTTGCGCGGCAGGTCCTTGAGGGAGCGCTCGATCTGCATGAGGCAGTACTGGCAGGAGCGCGGGAACTGGTCGTCGCGCAGCAGGAACTGGAGCACGTCGGTGCGCTTTACACGAGTGCGCATGCGCAGCCGGTACATCTGGTACCCCGAGAGGCTCTTCAGCACGCTCATCCACTGCACGCTTTCGAAGGGCCGCAGCTCCGGCGTCTCGGCGGGCAGCAGCTGGGCCGAGCGCACGTCGACGATGCGGCTCGTCATGTCGGCGCGCTCGAGGTTGCGGCCGAGCAGGCTGAAGATGTAGGCATCGTTGCGGTTCATCGTGCCGTCGAGCATGCCGGCGATGGTCTGCAGCGTGACCACGATGCGCTTGAGGAACTCGAAGCGCGTGCGCTTGTTGACCGCGTTGTCGACGTTGCGCGTGCAATCGGTGATGAATTCGTTGAGCAACTCCCAGGCCTCGGTGGGCAGGATCTCGCGCAGCGTGCGAGCGTTCTCGCGCGCGTAGTGGATGCTCGAGCAGACGGACCCGGGATTGCCGCGGTCCGCCACCAGGAAATGCACCACGTCGCGCTCCGCGCCGCGCGTCGCCTTGCCGTCGTGCAGCCGGTCGAACTCGGCGCGTGCACCGGAGATGTCCACCAGCGGCAGCCACCCCGGCGCGATGCCGCCGGGCAGATCCAGCAGCAGATTGGTGTTCACGCCGATGATGCGCGCGGTGTTCTCCGCGCGCTCCAGGTAGCGCGACAGCCAATACATGTTCTCAACGACGCGGGCTAACATACTGTGGTGGCGGTGTCAGAGAGGGAATGTCGGGATTGTGTCATCGGACTGCCCGCCGACGCAGCGCGCTGAACACAATCCCGACATTCCCTCTCTGACACCACCAGTTCTAATTCTCCGTGTCGACGATCCAGGTGTCCTTGCTGCCGCCGCCCTGGGAGGAGTTGACCACCAGGGAGCCCTTGCGCAGGGCGACGCGGGTGAGGCCGCCGGTGGTCACGTTGGTCTCGCGGCCACTCAGGATGAAGGGGCGCAGGTCGACGTGCCGCGGCTCGAGGCGGTCGTTCACCAGCGTCGGCACGGTGGACAGGGTCACCACCGGCTGTGCGATGAAGCTGCGCGGATCCGACTTGAGCGAGTCGGCGAACTTGCTGCGCTCGGTCTTGGTGGACATGGGCCCCATGAGCATGCCGTAGCCGCCCGACCCGTCCACGGGCTTCACCACCAGTTGCTCGAGATGGTCGAGCACGTGCGACAGCTGCTTGTCGTCGCCGCAGCGCCACGACGGCACGTTGGGCAGGATGGCGTCCTGGTCCAGGTAGTACTTGATCATGTCGGGCACGTACGTGTAGACCAGCTTGTCGTCGGCGACGCCGGCGCCCGGCGCATTGGCCAGCGCCACGTTGCCCGCTGCCCAGGCGCGCATCAGTCCCGGCACGCCAAGTGCGGAATCCTTGCGGAACACTTCCGGGTCGAGGAAGTCGTCGTCGATGCGCCGGTAGATCACGTCGACGCGCGTCCAGCCGCGCACCGTCTGCATGTACACGCAGTCGTCGCTGTCCACCGCCAGGTCGCGACCCTCGACCAGCTCGCAGCCCATCTGCCGCGCGAGGTAGGCATGTTCGAAGTAGGCCGAGTTGTAGATGCCCGGCGTCAGCACCACCACCTCGGGGCGCGCCTGCCGGCGCGGCGACAGCGCACTCAGCATGTCGTAGAGCTGCGAGGGATAGTCGTCCACCGGCAGGATGGCGGCGCTCTCGAACAGCTCCGGGAACACGCGCTTCACCACCTGGCGGTTCTCGAGCATGTACGACACGCCTGAGGGTACGCGCAGGTTGTCTTCGAGCACGTACACCGTGCCGTCCTTGTCGCGGATCAGGTCCGAGCCGCAGATGTGCGCCCAGGTTCCGAGCGGCGGCCTGATGCCGCGCACCACGGAGCGGAAATTCTTGGACGTCTCGATGATGGACGGCGGCATCAGCCCGTCCCGCAGGAATTCCTGCTGGTGGTAGACGTCGTCGATGAAGAGGTTCAGCGCGGCGGCGCGCTGCCTGAGCCCCGCCTCGATGCGCTGCCACTCCCTGCGCGAGATGGTGCGCGGAATGATGTCCAGCGGCCAGGCGCGGTCGATGGAGCCGGCCGGCGAACCATCTTTCGAGTCATGATAGACCGTGAAAGTGATGCCCATCGCCTTGATGGCCAGCTCCGCGGCCTGCTGCCGCACCGCGATTTCGCCGCCTTCAATGTCCGTGAGGTAGCGCATGAGCGCGCGGCCCGCGGCGCGGGCGCCACCGCCCGGCCCCACGAGTTCATCGTGAATGCCGGGCGAGGGATATGAGTTCCAGTCGGTCTTCATGGGTTGCGCGTCGCGCGATCCAAAAATACCAGAGCCTCGAGAGCCCGTTCAAAAAAGTGCGGCCCGCCGGAGGCTGCGCTTCAAGACAGTGCCGGCGCTGCCGAACTGGCGCAATTTGGTGCGCCCGGCCGTGCGCAACCGCGTGGGAATTCCGTGGAAATCTGATGTTAGGACCTCTGTGTAGAATGCTGCCGTGTCCATCCACGTCGCGCTCAACCACGTCACGCACTACCGTTATGACCGCCTCGTGGGCCTGGGTCCGCAGGTGGTCCGCCTGCGGCCGGCGCCGCACTGCCGCACGCGCATCCTGTCGTACTCGCTGAAGGTCGCGCCGTCGGAGCACTTCGTCAACTGGCAGCAGGACCCGGAGTCTAACTACCTCGCGCGCTTCGTGTTCCCGGAGCAGACGCGCGAGCTGCGCATCGAGGTCGACCTGGTCGCCGAGATGGCGGTGCTCAACCCGTTCGACTTCTTCCTCGAACCCTGGGCCGAGCATTTCCCATTCAGCTACCCGGCGCAGGAGAGACGCGATCTCGCGCCGTACCTGGTGACCGCCGAGGGCGGCCAGCGTTTCTCCGACTGCCTCGCCGCGATTCCGCGCGGCAAGCAGCGCACCGTCGACTTCCTCGTGGACCTCAACCTGCGGCTGTCGCGCGACATCCGCTACCTGATCCGCATGGAGCCGGGCGTGCAGGCGCCGGATGAAACGCTGGCGCGTTCCTCGGGATCCTGCCGCGACTCGAGCTGGCTGCTGGTGCAGCTGCTGCGGCACCTCGGCCTCGCGGCGCGTTTCGTCTCGGGTTATCTCATCCAGCTCACGCCCGACATGAAATCGCTCGACGGGCCGTCGGGGCCAGACCGGGATTTCACCGACCTGCACGCCTGGTGCGAGGTCTATCTACCAGGCGCCGGCTGGATCGGCCTCGATCCCACCTCGGGGCTGCTGGCGGGCGAAGGGCACATCCCGCTGGCCTGCACGCCTGAGCCGATATCAGCGGCGCCCGTCACGGGCGCGGTCGACGAGGCGCAGGTGGATTTCCAGCACCACATGAATGTGGCGCGCATCTGGGAGGCGCCGCGCGTCACCAAGCCGTACACCGACGAACAATGGGCGGCCATCGAAACCCTGGGCCATGCCATCGACGCGCAGCTGCTGGCGGGCGACGTGCGCCTCACCATGGGCGGCGAGCCGACGTTCGTCTCGGTCGACGATCCCGACGGCGCCGAATGGAACACCGCGGCGCTGGGCCCTCGCAAACGGCAACTGGCCATCGAGCTCTACAACCGGCTCAAGGCGAAATACGCCCCGCAGGGGCTTTCGCATTTCGGTCAGGGCAAGTGGTACCCGGGCGAGCAATTGCCACGCTGGTCGCTGAATTGCTTCTGGCGCCGCGATGGCGAGCCACTCTGGCACAACCCGGCGCTGCTCGATGACGAGACGTCGAGCCGCGGCGCCACGCCCGAGCTGGCCGCCGAATTCCTCGCCGGCGTCGCCGCGCGCCTGGGGCTCGCGGCCGAACACGTGTTCGCGGCCTACGAAGACGCCTTTTACTACCTGTGGCGCGAGCGGCGCCTGCCGGTCAATGTCGACCCGCTGGATTCGAAGCTCGAGGATCCGCAGGAGCGGGCGCGACTGGCGCGGGTCTTCGAGCAAGGGCTGGGAAAGGTGATCGGGCACGTCCTGCCCGTGACGCGCGACGGTGACCACTGGCGCACCGGCCCCTGGTTCCTGCGCCGCGAGCGTTGTTACCTCATCCCGGGCGATTCGCCCGTGGGCTATCGGCTGCCGCTCGATTCGCAGCCTTGGGTTGCGAAGTCCGACTATCCCTTCGTCACGGACCCTGATCCCATGGCGCCGCCCGCCGCATTGCCACGTACCGCCGAGATTCGGCCGCAGCCGCGCAAGGGTGTCGCCGGGCCAGCGGCGGCCCCGGGTTTCCAGGGGTCCGCCACCGGCATCACGCGCACCGCCATGTGCGCCGAGCCGCGCAACGGCACACTCTATATATTCATGCCGCCCACCAGCCGGCTCGAGGATTACCTCGAACTGGTGTCCGCGGTGGAGGCCACGGCCGAGGACCTGGAAACGCCGGTGGTGCTCGAAGGTTACGAGCCGCCACGCGACACGCGCCTCAACGGCTTCCGCGTCACGCCCGACCCGGGCGTCATCGAGGTCAACATCCACCCGTCGGGCTGCTGGGACGAGCTCGTCGACCGCACCACGCATCTCTACGACGCGGCGCGCCAGTCCCGGCTAACTACCGAGAAGTTCATGCTCGACGGGCGCCACACCGGCACCGGAGGCGGCAACCACTTCGTGCTCGGCGGCGCCACGCCGGCCGATTCGCCCTTCCTGCGGCGGCCGGACCTGCTGCGCGGCCTGCTGGCCTACTGGCACAACCACCCGTCGCTGTCGTACCTGTTCAACGGCCTGTTCATCGGCCCCACTTCGCAGGCGCCGCGCGTCGACGAGGCGCGCAACGACTCGCTGTACGAGCTCGAGCTCGCGTTCCGCCAGTTGCCGCCCGTGGGACATTCCGTACAGCCCTGGCTGGTCGACCGCCTGTTCCGCAACCTGCTCATCGATGCCACCGGCAACACGCATCGCGCCGAGTTCTGCATCGACAAGATGTTCTCGCCGGACGGCAACGCCGGCCGCCTCGGGTTGCTGGAGATGCGCGCCTTCGAGATGCCGCCGCACGAGCGCATGAGCCTCACGCAGCAACTGCTGCTGCGCTCGCTGATCGCGCGGTTCTGGCGCGAGCCCTATCCAGCGTCGAATGCGCCCGCGCGTCTGGCGCGCTGGGGCACCGAGCTGCACGACCGCTTCATGCTGCCGTATTTCGTCGAGCGTGACTTCGCGGACGTGATCGCCGAGCAGAACGAGGCCGGTTTCCCGCTCGACGCGCGCTGGTTCGCGCCGCACTTCGAGTTCCGGTTCCCGCGCCTCGGCGACTTCGCCACTTTCGGTGCCGAGGTCGAACTGCGCCAGGCGCTCGAACCCTGGCACGTGATGGGCGAGGAGGGCGCCATCGGCGGCACGGTGCGTTACGTCGATTCCTCGGTGGAGCGGCTGCAGGTGAAAGTCACCGGGCTTGCGCCCGATCGCTACACCGTCACCTGCAATGGCCGCCGCGTGCCGCTGCGTCCCACGGGCACGGTGGGCGAATTCGTCGCCGGCGTGCGTTACAAGGCCTGGCACCCGGCCTCGTCCCTGCACCCGTTGATCCCGCCGCATTCGCCGCTGGTGTTCGATCTCGTCGACACGTGGATGAACCGCTCCATGGGCGGAGCGCAGTACCACGTGGCGCATCCCGGCGGCCGCAACTACGACACCTTCCCGGTGAACGCCTTCGAGTCCGAGAGCCGGCGGCTGGCACGATTTGTCAGAATGGGCCACACGCCGAATCGCGTCACGCCACCCCCCGAGACCGCCAATCCGGAATTCCCGTTCACCCTGGACCTGCGTAAAGTCTGACCGGTGAGCGGCAACGAAATGCGCGCGGTCCTCGAACCCTCAGGCCTGCAGCGCTACGACGAACTGACCGATACGCAGGGCGCCATGCGTGCGCACTGGCGTCCGCTCGTGGACCGGCTGCGCGCCGACGAATCACCCGACGCGGTGCGCCGCTCGCTCGAGCTCACGCGCCGCCTCGTCGTCGAGAACGGCGTCACCTACAACGTGTACGCCGATCCGCAGGGCGCCGATCGTCCGTGGGCGCTGGACCCGCTGCCCTTCGTGTTGCCGGCCGGCGAGTGGCAGGCCATCGAGGCCGGAGTCATGCAGCGCGCGCGCCTGCTGAATGCATTGTTGTCGGATCTCTACGGCCCGCAGCGGCTGATCGCCGAAGGGCTGGTGCCCGCCGAGCTGCCTTTCGGGCACCCTAACTACCTCTGGCCCTGCCACGGGTTGCGGCCCGCGGGCGGCACCTGGCTGCACGTGTATGCGGCCGACCTGGCGCGCGCGCCGGACGGCCGCTGGTGGCTGCTGGCGGACCGCACGCAGTCGCCCTCCGGGGCCGGCTACGCCCTCGAGAACCGCGAGATCCTCGAGCAGGTGCATCCCGAGCCCATCGCCGACATGGCGGTGCGGCACGTGCGCGGATTCCTGGGCGGATTGCGCACGGCGCTGCTGGACGTGGCGGCCGACGAGGCGCCGCTCGCCGTCATCCTGACCTCGGGCCCCTACAACGAAACCTACTTCGAACACGCCTACCTGGCGCGCCAGCTCGGCATGCCGCTGGTCGAGGGTCACGACCTCACGGTGCGCGGCGACACGGTGTTCCTCAAGACAATCGGGGGGCTGCGCCGCGTGCATTCCATCCTGCGGCGCCTCGACGACGACTTCTGCGATCCGCTCGAGTTGCGCAGCGATTCGGCGCTGGGAGTGCCAGGGTTGTTAGGCGCGTTGCGTGCCGGGCGGGTCATGGTGGGCAACGCGCTCGGCACCGGCGTGCTCGAGTCGGCGGCCTGGCTCGGGTTCCTGCCACCCATCGCCGAGCGCCTGCTGGGCGAGAAGCTGGTATTGCCCGAGGTGGCCACCTGGTGGCTGGGCGAGAAACCCGCGCTGGAATACGTGCTCGCGAATCTCGACCGGCTGGTCATCAAGCCCACCTATCCGAACCAGCGCTTCGAACCCCTGTTCGGCCGCGATTTCCAGGGCCCCGAGCGCGACGCGCTGGTCGCGCGGCTGCGCAACCGCCCCTATGCCTACGTGGCGCAGGAACACGTGCAGCTCTCGCGCGCACCGGTGTGGAAGTCCGCGGCCTCTACGGAGCTTGCGGCCCGCGCACTGACCATCCGCGTGTACGCGGTGAACACGCCCGACGGCGTGCGCGTCATGCCCGGTGGCCTGGCGCGCGTGGCCAACGAGGCCGCGGCCGACGTGGTGTCGACGCAGCGCGGCGGCGGCGCCAAGGATGTCTGGGTACTGGGTGAATGCCCCGGCGAGGAAACGCGGCACCCCGGGCCGCTGCACGTCGATGCGGGCAAGTGGGCCGCGCAGGCACGCCACGACTACATTCCCTCGCGCCTGGTCGAGAACCTGTTCTGGCTGGGCCGCTACGCCGTGCGTTGCGAGAACAGCGCGCGGCTGCTGCAACGCACGCTGGCGTCGCGCAGCGATTCGCGCGTGTTCCCGCACGCGCGCCAGGTATGCCGTGACCTCGGAGTCGTGACACCCGACGGCAACGTGTTCGACGCGCTGCGGGTCGAAGGTCCGCACGGCCTGCACGGCGATGTGAAACACCTGGCGTGGTGCGCCTCGCAGGTGCGCAACCGGCTGTCGGCGCGCTACTGGCGCGGCGTGATCGGCCTGCAGCGCCAGCTGCAGGAGGCCGCCGTGTCGCGCGGCAGCAGCCGCGAGGCCTGCGAGCGGGTGCTGCTGTCGCTGGCGGCGCTCACCGGGTTCTCGGAAGAAGACATGATGCACGACGAGGGCTGGCGCGTGATGCGCATCGGCCGGCGCATCGAGCGGCTGCAGTTCGTGGCCGGCATCCTGGTGTGCCAGCTCGACAGCCCGCACGCCGGGCGGCCCGAGACGGTCGAGTGGCTGCTAGAAGTGTGCGACAGCACGCCTATCTACCGTGCGCGGTATGCCGGCCTGCCGCGGCTCGCGCAGATGCTGAACCTGCTGCTGTACGACGCGGGCCACCCGATGGCGCTGGCTTTCCACCGCCGTTCCATCGACCGCGACCTCGACGACCTGGCGCGCAGGCTGGGCGGCGAACGGGAGCGCGGCATCGTCGACATGCCGCTGCTTCCGGCCGGATCGGCAGAGTTGCTGGACGCCGCCGGCGCCGAGGGCGAGGCCGCACGCCGGCAGCTGGCCGCGGAGCTGCGCGGACTCGCGGCCGGCGCCGCGGATCTCTCCGACCGGCTGTCACGCCGTTACTTCGCGCTCATCGACTCCGACGCGCACGCCCTCGCCACATGAGCCGCAAGTACAGCATCCGCCACGAAACGCGCTACCGCTACGCCGCGGACGTGGTCCATTCGCATCACCTGCTGCACCTGGTGCCGCGCCCGGCCGCCTACCAGCAATGCCTCGAGCACCAGATCGACATCGAGCCCGCGCCGCAGCGCCGCTCGGACGAGCTCGACGCCTTCGGCAATCCCATGCTGCGCATCGAGCTGGCGCAGCCGCACCGCGAGCTCGCGGTGACGTCGCTGATGCAGATCGAGGTGCACGCGCGTCCCGCGGTGGCGGCGGACACCACCGATGGCTGGGAGAAGGTGCGCGATTCCTTCACCTACAAGGGCGCCTGGCCGTCGCGCGATCACCTCGACGCCGCGCGCTTCCGCCACGAGTCTCCGCATGTGCGCGTGAAGCAGGCGTTCAGCGACTATTCGGCGGAATGTTTTCCCGAGGGCCGTCCCATCCTCGCCTGCGCTGAGGCGCTGACCACGCTGCTGCACACCGGCATCACCTATGCGCCGGGTGAAACCAACATCCGCACCTCGCCCATCGAGGTGATCGAGACGCGGCGCGGCGTGTGCCAGGACTTTGCGCATCTCATGATTTCCTGCCTGCGCTCGCGCGGGCTGCCGGCGCGTTACGTGAGCGGTTACCTGCGCACCAATGCGCCTGCCGGAGCCGGCGCCGATTTGCCGCGGCTCGTCGGCGACGGCGCATCACATGCCTGGGTATCGGTGTGGAGCCCGCCGTACGGGTGGATAGAGTTCGATCCCACCAACGGTTGTTACGCCGGCACCGACCACGTGGCCGTGGCCTGGGGACGAGATTTCGGCGACGTGTCCCCGCTACGCGGCGTGATCCTCGGCGGCGCCGAGCATCAGTTGGCCGTGACGGTGCTGGTCGTACCTGCCGACTGAGGCGGCGCGCCAATCGCGGCACGCAGTTTCTCGATATCCGCCGAGCGAACGTACTTGAGGATGTTGCTCCAGATGGAGTGATAGCCGAAGCCGCCGCCCGTGAGCTCAGCGAGTGCATCGTCCACGCTCCAGCCCTGCTCGAGGATGCGGTACATAGCGCTCATGAGCCCGGTGCGGTCGGCGCCGTGCTGGCAGTGGATGAGATAGGGGCCGTTGTCCGGGTTGCGCAGCAGGCGCATGACTTCGACCACGTGTTCGTCGTCGATGTCCCAGGTCAGTATCTTCACGCGCTCGGTGCGCAGCGACGTGCCTTCGACTTCCTTCTTGTCGTTGTTGAAGAAGCGCAGGTTGATGACGGTGCGGACACCGAATTTCTCGAGGTTCTTCATGCCCAGCGCGGTGGGCTGCTCGCTGCGGTAAAGGCTCTCCGAGATGCGGTGCAGGTTGGGTACGCCCTCGAGCGAGATCGGCACCGCCCAGCGCGGGTCGCGTGCCGGCGCGGCGGGATTCGCGTCGCCGGCTGGCGCCGCGCCTTCCTGGCCTGGGGCCGGGGTGGCGAGGAACGCGGCAATGGCCGCGGCCTGCAGCAGGGCGGAAATGGACTTCATGCCGGCGGGAATATTAACGCCAGAACCTCTTGCGCCGCATCCGGCCGCGCAATTCTGCGTGCTGCTTCACCCATCGCGGCGAGCCGCGCGGGATCGGCCAGCAGCCGCGCCAGCTTGAATTCCAGCGTGGTGGCGTCGATGGACTTCACGGCGGCGCCTGCCTCGAGTAGATAGTCGGCGTTGCGTTCCTCCTGCCCGGGGATCGGCGCGACCAGCAGCATGGGTCTACCCTTGGCCAGGCACTCCGACACGGACAGTCCGCCGGGCTTGGTGACGACCAGGTCAGCCGCGGTCATCACGCGCTCCACCGTGGTGGTGAAGCCCAACGGGAACAGCCTGCCCGGATGCTCGCGCGCCAGCGCCTGCAGGCTTTTCAGCAATTCGGCGTTGCGGCCGGCGAGCGCGATCAACTGCATTCTTTCCGGCAGCGCCAGCAGCCGCGCGGCGAGTTCGTCGAGCGCGCCGACGCCGGCACCGCCGGCCATCATGAGCACCGTGAAGATCTCCGGTGACACGCCGAGTTCGGCGGCGCACTCGGCCCGGTCCAGCGGCCCGGCGAATTGCGGCATCACGGGGATGCCGGTGACCGAGATCCTGCCGGCCGCGATGCCGCGGTCCATGAGCCGGTAGGCGATCTCGTCGCTGGCCACGCAGTAGTGATCGACGTGCTGCTGCACCCAGAGCGCGTGCACGTCGAAGTCCGTCACCTGCACCCACAGCGGTGGCAGCTCCTTGCCCTTCGCCCGCTGCCGCGACAGCAACTCCGCGGGAAGGAAATGCGTGCACAGGATGGCGTCGGGCTTCAGCCGCGCGATCTCGGCGTCGAGCTTGCGCGTATTGAGGCGCTCGATGGCGCGCTTGAGCCTGCCGAGCAGCGAATCGCGGCTCGGCCGGTCCGATTTCGCATACAGGAAGGACCAGAGCTGCGGCAGTTTCTCGACCAGCTTGATGTGCTGTTCCGCGTACAGCTTGCGGAAGTCGCGTGATACCAGCGTTAGCAGGTCCAGGTGGGTGGCGCGCACCGCCGGCCTGGCATCGCGCGCGGCGGCACACACCGCCTCGGCGGCGCGCACGTGGCCGGCGCCGGCGGAAACACTGAGGACCAGGACGTGTCGCGTCATGCGTGGGTTACAGTAGTTCGATCAGAATTTTTCGGGACTGCGGGCCATGTCCGCCGAGTACAGCGCCTTGATCTTCGCCAGGTCGGCCGCGGCATCACCGGTGGGGTGGAACGTCGGCATGATGGTCACTTCGCGCTTTGAATAGTCGAGTGCCACCGGCACGATGGGAACTCCGGCCTCGACCGCGATGCGGTAGAAGCCCAGCTTCCACTCCGCGACCTTGCTGCGCGTGCCTTCGGGCGTGATGGCGATGCACATGCGTTCGCGACGCCGGTATTCCTCCACCGTGGCCTGGACCATGTTGCCGCTGCGCGTGCGGTCGATGGCCATGCCGCCGAAGCGGCGCGCCAGCACGCCCAGCGGCCAGAAGAACAAGGTGTGCTTGCCGAACCAGGTGCAGTCGAGTTGCAGGGTCAGGTAGGCGCTGAAGCCGTGGTAGAAATCCCAGTTCGAGGTGTGCGGCGCGACGATCAGCATCACCTTCGGCAGGTCGGGAAAGTTGCCGGAGATGCGCCAGCCGGAAAGCCGCATGAGCAGGATGCCCAGCGACCGGCGCCAACGCGCCGCGACCCGCGGAGCGCGGGGCGGAAGTACCGGGAACTCAGTCTTGTTTGTTTGCCCTGGCAGTGGGGTCGACATCGCCGCGTATTGTGCCTGAGATGGCGGCAATACCCGGCGGGTCGAGAGGCGGACACCGGCTCCCCTTAGAGGGGGGATAGGAGAACCGGTGCCCGCTTCCCGCCTTTTTCCTGCTGTGCTCGATAGTCAGTCCCTCAACTTTGCTTTTTCAGCTTTTCAGGGGAATCGTCTTGAAGGAAACGATCTCGCCTTCGGGCGTGGCCTTGCACGAAGCCTTGGCGAGCAGTGCCTTGGTGGTCGAGCTGTGCGCCAGCACCGTGAACGAGTTCGGGTCGACGACGCTCGACGCGAGCCTCGACGGCGCCTTGACGGTGTAGGCCGGCAGGGTCTCCGACTTGGCGAGCGTCTCGACCAGCGCCTTGCTGCAGGCGGCCAGCGCGGGCGAGACGGTCGCCGAGCCGGCGTGGCCGGCGGCGGCGAAGGCCATCATCACCGCCATCGTTGCGTATTTCGAAGTTCGACGAATCATGTTTGCACTCCTTGAGGTGAATTCCACGATCATCAAACTACTCGCGGACGGCATGTGCGACAAACGAGAAGATTCGGCGCGTCCATCAGTTTTCCTCACTCGGACGGCAGGACTCGATCAACCACGCGCACAAAGCGCGAATGTCGTCACGGTTTTCGTCCTCGGCGCGCACCAACAACGTGTAGTCCTCCTGTGTCACGAGCTCTTCGTCGAACACGCGCGCCAGGCGCGCCGACTGGAACTTGCGGCGCGACAGCTCGGCGGGCAGCAGCGCGATGCCTATCTTCTTCTCCGCGGCCCGCATCGCCGCCGACATCGAGTCGATGCGCACGATCTGCGCGGGATTCAGGCTTTTAAGGCCGACATTCGCGGCCCAGCGGTCCCAGTCGTCGCGGCGCGCCTCGTGCACCAGCAGCGTGTGCGCGTTGAGATCCTCGTAGCGCCGCACCGGTTTCTCCGCGAGCAGCACCGGCGAACACGCCGGCACCATGGTCTGCGCGAACAGCGGATGCGCGACCAGCCCGTTCCAGGGCCCGGTGCCCACCACCACGGAGATGTCGGCCTCCGCCGCGTGGCTGCGGCCGTGCGCCCCCGAAGTGTCGATGCGCAGGTCGACGCCGGCGTGCAGCTTCGAGAACTCCGACAGCCGCGGCAGCAGCATCTCGCTCGCGAAGTACGCCGGCACGTGCAGCCGCACGCTCGAGCGCCCGAAGCGCGCGCGCAGCTGCTCGGTGACGGATTCCAGCCGCGTGAACAGATCGTCTATCTGCTCGAGGTAGCGCGCACCGGCATCTGTGAGCGCCAGCGCCCGGGCACCACGCGAAAACAGCGGCAGGCCCAGCTGCGTTTCCAGCGTCTTGATCTGGTGGCTCACCGCCGACGGCGTGATGCAGAGCTCATCTGCGGCGACGGCGAAGCTCGAATGTCTGGCGGCGATCTGAAAGGTCTTGATGGCCTTCAGTGATGGAGTACGCATCCCATTGGAACACCCATTGACTCAGCCACAAGCTGCGATGCCGGGAGTAAAGCAAGCCACGTGCCATCGGCGGAAATGACGTAAGTGCATGTTCTTATTCGCGCTGCACCGTTGACGCGCAGTCAGTTTGTTCGCCGATGGAGCGCACCCCGTCGATTCTGGTGCTGGCGGTGGTGGTGTCAGAGAGGGAATGTCGGGATTACGCGGTCAGCGCGAGTGCCCGTGCACTACGTGAAAACAGCGGCAGGCCCAGCTGCGTTTCCAGCGTCTTGATCTGGTGGCTCA
>DASUGK010000192.1:0-7388 GCA_036274075.1 Steroidobacteraceae bacterium
TGACGATGACCCGGTCGAATTCCGCGTAATGCGACATGTCGGCAATGGAATCCCTGAGCCGCCGCGCGATGACTTCCTCGCTGTCGGTCTTGCGGTTGCGCAGCCGCGCTTCGAGCTCGCGGCGCGAGGGCGGCAGGATGAACACCGTGATGCAGTCCGGCGCCGCCTTGCGCACCTGCTGCGCACCCTGCCAGTCGATTTCCAGGATCACGTTGTGGCCGGCGTCGCGCAGCGCATCGACCTGCTTACGGCCGGTGCCGTAGAAATTGTCGAACACCTGGGCGTTCTCCAGGAATTCGCCGGCGTCGCGCAGCCGCCGGAATTCGTCGACCGTGATGAAGTGGTAGTGCTGCCCGTCGACCTCATGCGCGCGCGGCTTGCGCGTGGTGTGCGAGATGGACACCTTGAGCGCGGGGTCGCGCTTGAGCACCTCGTTGACGAGGCTGGTTTTTCCGGCGCCCGAAGGCGCGGCAATCACGAACAGGGCGCCGCGGCGCGGCTTTCCGGGTTGCATCGCGCGGATTGTAGCCGCCAAACAAAAATGCGGCGTGAGCCGGGTCTGCCTATTGACCCGCGGCTGCGGCCTCGAGGCGCGCCAACAACCCGGTCCATTTCCTCTCGCTGGCCCTGGCGACCATGGCGGCAAGCCTGGCGGAATCTGCGGGTAGCTTGGCGCCGGCCGCCAGCAAGGCCAGCGTGCCTTCCTCCGATTTCATCTGCTCGATTACGGAACGCCCTTGCGAATCCACCGCGTCGACGTCCGCGCCGGCCTCGAGCAATGCCGCGATCGACGTGGGACTGTCCTGGTAGAAGAGCGCGGTGCGGCCGTCCTTGTCGCGAGCGTTGACGTCGATGCCGGCCGCGATCAGCGCGGGTTTCGTTTCGTCGAAGAATTCATTGAACAGCGGCGTCTTCCCGTTGTTGTCCAGCGCCTTGGGATCGGCGCCGCGCCTGACGATCGCGGCCACGGTTGCCGAGGTGTTGGCTTCGAAGAGAGGTGTCTTGCCTTCCGCATCTCGGGCATTCGGGTCAGCCCCTGCATCGATGAGCATGTCGATGACCTTCACCGCGTCGAAGGTCTCCTTGCCCGGTTCGTCTTCATCGGGAATTCCATCGACGGCGGATGCCAGCAGCGGGCGGCCGTCCTCGTTCTTCGAGTTGGCGTCCCGGTAGAATCTCAGCGCGAGCTCGACCAGTCGCGGCTGACCGCTGCCGACGCTGGCCCAGAGGAATGCCTTAGCGCCGGCTTGCTGATTCAATGCGCCTATGTCGATCAGCAGGCGCACGAGGTCAGGGTCGGCACAGCGTGTGGCCGAGACTATCGGCGGCGTATCGTGGTCGTAGAGTTCCTCCCCGCGGACGTTGAGCGGTGCCCCGGCGTGAATGAATTCCGTGGCGAGCCCGGTCTTGCACTTGGACAGCAACATTCGCAGTGCCCGGCCGGCGTCCTTCGAGCGGAAGTCATACTTCGCCTCGCGCAGCCGCTGCAGCGTGGTCTCATCGCCGGACACGAAGCCCGTCGCGCCGGAAATGCGATCGATGGCGTTCTCGATTTCCGTGACGATCGGCGGCAGTCGGGATACCGGCAACTCCTCGTCATCTTCCTCACCCGCCTCGGGCGCGACCGCGTTGCCGTAATCGAGCACGAACTTGTGCTGTCCGCCGATTGTCAGGCGAGTGACGTAGGTCGGCATGTCCGTGACGAGGTATTCGTAGTAACCGTCGAGCTTGAAATAGTCGGCGCGCCGGAAGAGTTCCAGCAATGGTGCGAGCGTCGCCGGATCGACATGCCAGCGATGCGTGCCCTTCGCGAGCACGAATTCCTCGCCGCGATACAGAACTTCTCCGTTGCCGCGTATCTGCACTCGATATGCCGGGCAGGTGCCGTAACACTGCGTGCGCTTGAGCGAGATGACGACCTGGGAAAGATCGGGCTGCGCTGGAAACGCACGGTCACTGGGACCCAGGTAATCCGCGGCCCTGGACCTGACATGCAGCTCCGTCCACGCGACGACGGGCTGCCCGTCGCGCATGAAGGGCTCGAAGCGCGTCGACAGCGCGGCACGCCGTGCTTCGTCGCGCAACTTCGCGTCTCCGGATTCGAGTTGCGCCGTGCGCACGACGCCTTGCTCATCGATCGTGACGTGGAAGGTCCACGAAAGGACGTCGTCGTCCCGGGTCAGGTCGATCCACGGCGTCGTGACGTGCGGTTGCGGCTTGACCAGGTGCTCGTAGAACTCGCGATAGTCATCAAGCTCGACGGGTTCCGCCGCGGGAGAAATGGTCGCGGTGGCGATCATCAAGAACCCGGCAATCGTCCGTGCAACCGTTGAATTCAAAGGATTTCCCCTCGGCGCGCGATGCCGGCGCAGTCTACGCGAGCACCTCGCATGGTCCATAGGGCTCATTACGCGGCAGTCGGGATGATTGCTACAACGGCGGGGTCCTCAAAAACCTCCCGAGCCTCCCATGCGCCTGGTCAATCAGAACTGGTGGTTCACGACACTGCTCGTGACCCAGCACAAGCGCTGCCCGCCGCTGCGCGCGGACATCAAGTGTGACGTGGCCATCGTCGGCGGCGGCTTCGCGGGCGTGTGCGCGGCGGCGCAGTTCCTGCGCAAGGGCCTCAAGGTGGTGCTCATCGACAAGAACATCATCGGCGGCAGTTCATCGGGCCGCAGCGCGGGCTTCCTCACGCCCGACAGCGAACTCGAGTTGCACCAGCTGGTGCGTCGCTACGGCCCCAAGGCCGCGCGCGAGATCTGGGATGCGCCCGTCACGGCCATCGAAGGGCTCGTGAAGAACATCGAGAAGTACGACATCGAATGCGGACTGCTGAAACAGGACTCGCTGTTCCTCGGCCTCGGTAAGGGTGGATATGACGCGGCCAAGGCCGAGTTGGAAAGCCGCGAAGAAGTCGGGTTCACCGACCAGAAGCTCTACGACGAGCAGCAGTTGAAGTCGATCCTGGGCTCAGTGGACTACACCGCCGGCATTCGTTACGGCGGCACTTACGGCATCAATCCGCTGCAATGCCTGCAGGGCTTCAAGGACGTGCTGATCGACGACGGCATGCAGGTCTACGAGAGCACGAACATGGAGCGGCTCGAGGACCATACCGTTTACACGCATGCCGGCAGCATCACCGCCGACCACATCATCGTCGCGGTGGACAAACTCGAGCCGCACATCAGCCCGCTGTCGGACGAGGTGTTCCACGCGCAGACCTTCCTCAGTGTCACCGAGCCGCTCACCGATCGTGAGTTCGCCATCCTGTTCCCCTCCGGTGAACAGATGCAGTGCTGGGACTCGAAGCTGGTCTACACCTACTTCCGCCTCACCAAGGACAACCGCCTGCTGCTGGGCGGCGGCTCGGCGCTGACCACCTTCCTGAAGGACGCGTACAACAACCCCGGCATCATCAAGCGCGTCATCAACGACTTCTACAGCCATTTTCCCGACTTGAAGAGCCTGTCGTTCATGCAGTTCTGGCCGGGACAGATCGACACTACGCGCGACCTGCTGCCGACCATCGTGCGGCCCAAGGACCAGCCGCACATACGGTTCATCTTCGGCTGCGTGGGTATCCCCTGGGCGGCGTTCACCGGCACGTTCGCGGCGCGCAACGTGCTCGGCGACGCCGAGGACGAGTACCGAAAGTATTTCAATTACTTCTCGAACGAGCGCTACTTCTGGCTGCCGAGCAGCCTGGGCAAGATCGTCGGCAAGCCGATCCTGTTCTCACTGTCGAACAGCTGGGCGAAGTTCAAGCAAGTGGACCAGCTGCGCGAGATGCAGGCCGGCCAGAAGGAGTTCTGAGCGGGATCCGGCGAGCGGCTACTCGACGTTCTGCACCTGCTCGCGCATCTGCTCGATCAGGACTTTCATGTCGACGGTGATCCGCGTGGTGTCGAGATCCTGCGATTTCGACGCCAGCGTGTTGGCCTCGCGATTAAGTTCCTGCATCAGGAAGTCGAGCCGGCGGCCGGCCGCTTCGCCGCCGCGCATGACGCGCCGGGTTTCCTCGATGTGGCCGGTGAGCCGGTCCAGCTCCTCGGCCACGTCGAGCCGCTGCAGCTGCATCACCAGTTCCTGCTCGATGCGGTCGCGATCGACCGCGGCCAGCAGCTCGGCGACGCGTTCCTGCAACCTCGTCCTCACGCGCGCCTGGATTTCCGGCAACCGGCCGCGCACCTGGACGACGAGGGCCGCGAGTCCCGCGCAACGCTGCTCGATGAGTTCTCCCAGGCGCTTGCCCTCTCGCAGGCGCATGGCGCCGAGGTCGTCGAGGGTCTGCTGGAACAGCGTGCGTGCGGCGCCTAACAAGGCCTCGCCGTCCTGCGTGCCGGTTTCGATGACGCCGGGCCAGCGCAGGACCTCGACGGCGTCCACCTCGGCATTGGGCAGGGCGGTCATCACCTGGCGTACCGCGCCCGCCACACGCTCGAGCGCTGCCGTGTCGACGCGCAGCTCGCGCTCCCCGGC
Source organism: Steroidobacteraceae bacterium (assembly GCA_036274075.1). Lineage (GTDB taxonomy): Bacteria > Pseudomonadota > Gammaproteobacteria > Steroidobacterales > Steroidobacteraceae > CADEED01. The sequence goes on from DASUGK010000192.1 coordinate 4,486, forward strand.
CTGGGTGGTGCGCAGGTGCATGGTGCAGTCGACCTTGCCGCGCTTGAGGTTCCTGGCGAGATGTTGCCTCAAGTCCGACTCGAGCGGACGCAGCTCTTCGGGCAGGCGAAACCCTGGTTCCAGGTAGCGGTGATTCACGCTGCGCAGCTCGCAGGTGAGGGTCCCGAAGCTGCCGGCAAGCTCTCGCCGTGCGAATCCCGTCATGCTGGCGATCATGGAGCGCTCTGAAGTTCTTCTGCTGGTCGCGGGGTGCGGTAAAGTGCGCGGCAGTTTATCAGACCCCTCATTTCCCCTTGCGCATCGAATACGCTGAAGTCAGCCTGCTGGGCAATCGCACCGACAACCAGGATCGCGTGACGGTTGCGGTCTCCGAGCATTCGGCTCTGCTCGTCGTCATCGATGGCATGGGTGGCCACTCGGATGGCGCGAAGGCCGCCGAGACCGCCATCAAGTCGCTGGTCGAAGCGTTCTGGCACACGCCGCAGCCCATCCTCGATCCGCTGGGATTCCTGCACCTGTCGCTGGGCCGGGCCCACGAAGACGTGGCGAAACTCGGCACCAACCTGCCACTGGAACTGCGTCCACGCGCCACCTGCGCGGTTTGCCTGGTGCAGAACGGCAGCGCGTTCTGGGCGCACATCGGTGACAGCCGCGTCTATCTCCTGCGCCGTGGCAAGGTCTTCAAGCGCACGCGTGACCACAGCCACGTGGAGTTCCTCATGCGCGAGGGCGTGATCACGGCCGACCAGGCGCAGTCGCATCCCATGCGCAATTTCGTCGAATGCTGCCTCGGCGGCGAACCCTTCCTGCCCGAGATGAGCGTGGGCCTGCGCGAGCCGCTGGAACCCAACGACATCCTGCTGGTGTGCTCGGACGGCTTGTGGGGCGGCCTGGACGACGCGGACATCGGCGCCGCATTCCCGCCGGCGCGGGCCCCGCTGCGCGATGAGCTGCAGCGCCTCGCCGAACGATCGGTGAACGTCGTCGGGGCGGGCGCCGACAACACCTCGGCCGCGGCCGTGCGCTGGATCGGGAACGCGTGATGGGCACCCGGCCGAGCGGTCGCGCACCGGACGAGTTGCGCGTCGTGCGATTTACCCGTCAATTCACGCGGCACGCCGAGGGCTCGGTGCTGGTCGAGTTCGGCAACACGCGCGTGCTATGCACCGCGAGCGTCGAAGAAGTCGTGCCGGGATTCCTGCGCGGCAAGAACCAGGGCTGGGTGACGGCGGAATACGGCATGCTGCCGCGCGCAACGCACACGCGTACTCCGCGCGAGGCCGCCAAGGGCAAACAAAGCGGGCGCACGCAGGAGATCCAGCGGCTCATCGGCCGTTCGCTGCGGGCCATCACCGATCTTTCCGCGCTCGGCGAGCGCACGATCACGCTGGACTGCGACGTGTTGCAGGCCGACGGCGGCACACGCACCGCGGCGATTACCGGCAGCTACGTGGCGCTGGCCGATGCCTGCGACGCGCTGGTGGCGAAGCGACTGATTTCCGCGTCGCCGCTGCATGGCCAGGTGGCCGCCGTGTCCGTGGGCATCTGCAGTGGCGTGCCGGTGCTCGATCTCGATTACGCGGAGGATTCCTGCGCCGAGACCGACATGAACGTGGTCATGAACAACGGCGGCGGGTTCATCGAAGTGCAGGGCACCGCCGAAGGCCATGCCTTCCGCCGCCACGAGCTCGATGCGCTGCTGAATCTCGCGGCCAGCGGCATCGCGCGGCTGTTCCAGTTGCAGACCGAGGTGCGCACGGCCGCCTGAGGTGGCCGCCGCCTTCCCATGTCGACCCGGCGCGTGGTGCTCGCCAGCTCGAATGCGGGCAAGCTGCGCGAATTCTCGGACTTGCTGGGCTCGACTGGGTTCGAGTTCTCCCGGCAGTCCGATTTCCAGATCGTGCCGCCGCCCGAGACCGGGAAAACCTTTCTCGAAAATGCGCTCATCAAGGCGCGCAACGCCGCCCGCATCGCGCGGTTGCCGGCGATAGCCGACGATTCCGGCATCGAAGTCGATGCGCTCGATGGCGCGCCGGGCGTGCATTCGGCGCGTTTCGCGGGCGAGGATGCCAGCGACGAACAGAATCTCGACAAGCTGCTGCGAGCGCTCGACGGCTTGCCCGCGGAGCGGCGCACGGCGCGTTATCGCTGCGTCATCGTGTACGTCGCCAGTGCCGACGATCCAGCACCGCTGGTCGGCGAAGGCACCTGGGAAGGCTGCATCATCCCCGGGCGGCGCGGCAGCGGCGGGTTCGGCTACGACCCGTCGTTCGTGCCGGCCGGTGACACGCGCACCGTCGCCGAAATGCCGGCGGCGGAGAAACACGCGCAGAGCCATCGGGGCCAGGCGATGCGCGCGTTCCTCGCGAAATTTCCGGGCCGGGCGCGCGCGTGAACACACTGCCGCTGGCCTTGTACGCGCACTTCCCCTGGTGCGTGCAGAAATGCCCGTACTGCGACTTCAACTCGTACACGCTGCGCGAGACGTTGCCGGAAGATCGCTACATCGAGGCGCTGCTGCGCGATCTCGATGCGCAAGCGGGCACGGTGGCCGGCCGGCCGCTGGTGAGCATTTTCCTGGGCGGCGGCACGCCGAGCCTGTTTTCCCCGCTCGCCATCGCGCGCCTGCTGGACCATGCGCGCACGCGGCTCGGCTTCGTCGAGGGCGTGGAAATCACGCTGGAAGCGAACCCCGGCACCATCGAACGCGGGCGCTTCAGCGAGTACCGCGCCGCGGGCATTACGCGCGTTTCGCTGGGCGCGCAGAGTTTCGACGCACGCCAGCTGCAACGCCTGGGCCGCATCCATTCGGCCGATGAGACGCGGCGCGCTGCCGAAGAACTGCACGCCGCGGGACTCGACAACTTCAACGTCGATCTCATGTACGCATTGCCGGAGCAATC
>DASUGK010000193.1:0-32475 GCA_036274075.1 Steroidobacteraceae bacterium
CGTGACACATCCGGACGTCATCCGGTATTTCATGACCATTCCCGAAGCCGCGCAGCTCGTCATCCAGGCCGGCTCGATGGGCTCGGGCGGTGACGTATTCGTGCTCGACATGGGCAGCCCCGTCCGAATCCACGACCTTGCGCGCCGCATGATCCAGCTCGCGGGCTACACCGTGCGCGACGAGAAGAATCCGGACGGCGACATCGAGATCCGCCTCACTGGCCTGCGCCCGGCCGAGAAGCTCTTCGAAGAGCTGCTGATCGGCAAGAATGTCACGGGTACCGAGCATCCGCGCATCCTGCGCGCCATGGAGCACAGCCTGTCCTGGGAGCAGATCAAGAACGTTCTGGACGACCTGGCCCAGTGCACGAGCCGCTTCAACTGCGAACGTGCCCGGGAAGTGCTGCTGGCCGCGGTGCCCGAATACCAGCCTACCGACAGGGTCCAGGACCATGTCTGGTTGTTTGGTGGCTCCCGCGTCAGCGGGGCGGTGTTGGGTGACGAGGACAAGGTGAGGGAGCTTCGCCCCCGCCCCCAGCAACTGCCCCAAGCCTGAACTGCAGCACATTTCCGCCTTTCCTATAGCGACTGCGGGACAATCCGAAACCCTGATTCGCTAGAATCCCGCGCTTTGCGCCGCCGTGCGCGCGTTCAGGGATGCCATGCGAGTCACCATATTCGGCTCTGGATACGTAGGCCTGGTCACGGGCGCCTGCCTTGCCGATGCAGGTAACGACGTCCTCTGCGTCGACGTCGACACGAAGAAAATCGAAGGCCTGAAGCAGGGCATCATCCCCATCCACGAGCCGGGCCTCGATGCGCTCATCAAGAGCAACATCGCGGCCGACCGCCTCAAGTTCACGACCTCCGCGAAGGAAGGCGTGGACCACGGCCTGTTCCAGCTCATCGCGGTGGGCACGCCGCCCGACGAGGACGGCTCCGCGGACCTCAAGTACGTGCTGGCCGTGGCGCGCTCGATCGGCGAGCACATGGGCGAGTACAAGGTGGTCATCACCAAGTCGACGGTGCCGGTCGGGACCAGCGACAAGGTACGCGCTGCCGTCGCGGAGACACTCAACAAGCGCTCGGCGAGCGTCGAGTTCGACATCGTCTCGAACCCGGAATTCCTCAAGGAAGGCGCGGCCATCGAGGACTTCATGCGGCCCGACCGCGTGGTGGTGGGCACCGACAACCCACGCGTCACCGAGCTGCTGCGTGCGCTCTACGACCCGTTCACGCGCAGCCGCGAAAAACTCATCGTGATGGACCTGCGTTCCGCGGAGCTCACGAAGTACGCCGCGAACGCCATGCTCGCGACCAAGATCAGCTTCATGAACGAACTGGCGAACCTCGCCGAGCGCTTCGGCGCGGACATCGAGCGCGTGCGCGTGGGCATCGGTTCCGATCCGCGCATCGGCTATCACTTCATCTACCCGGGCCTCGGCTACGGCGGCTCGTGCTTCCCGAAGGACGTGCAGGCGCTGGCGCGCTCGGCGCGGGGTGTCGGCTACGAACCGCGGCTGCTCGACTCGGTGGAGGCAGTCAACAAGTCGCAAAAGCAGGTGCTGTTCGCGAAAATCTCGAAACACTTCGGGGGGAGCCTCAAGGGCAAGACCTTCGCGCTCTGGGGCCTGGCTTTCAAGCCGGGCACCGACGACATGCGCGAGGCGCCGTCACGCGTGTTGCTCGAGCAGCTGTGGGCCGCGGGCGCGAAGGTGCGTGCCTACGATCCGGCAGCCATGAACGAGACCCGGCGAATCTACGGTGAACGCGCGGACCTCGTGTTCTGCACGCGCGCCCGGGAAACGCTCGAAGGCGCCGACGCGCTGGCCATCGTCACGGAGTGGAAGGAATTCCGCAGCCCGGATTTCGACAACCTGAAGAAACAGCTCAAGACGCCGGTCATCTTCGACGGCCGCAATCTCTACGACCCGGTGATGATGAAGAAGCTGGGGTTCAGCTACTACGCGATCGGGCGAGGCGAGGGCGTGACGGGTTAGCCGGGGTTTCGTTCGGCTCCGGGTGGGGGTACACGTACTTCCCGGATCAACTCAGAGACGATTTCGGAGATTGTCTTTTTCTGGCTCGCCGCCGTCGCTTCGAGCCAGGTGACGACCTCATCGTCAAGTTCTACCGTGAACTCTTCCATCGTCTGACCTCGAGGCCATCAGCCTGGCAGGGTGGACTGAATCCGATTGCGGCGTGGACGGCCGCGACCGCGGTGTCGGGATGCCTGCCTGGGCGGCAGGGTGTACGCGCCCGCTTCTTCGGCGATCCTCAACGTGAATGGACTGCGCACGATGACGCCGCCGTACTCAGCACCGTCCTGCAGGTCTTCGCTCAGCAATAGCACGCAATTTTGGATCTGCGCCGCGGCAACCACGAGGCAGTCCCACCAATTCAGCTTGTAATGGGCCTCGATGTCGTGCGCGCAGTCGAGTACTTCGGCATCCAGCGGTTGCGGATTCCAGGACGAGAGGTAGTACCGCACGTCTTCCCAGGCGTCCAGGTGTTTGACCGCAGGCTGGAATTTTCGCGTGACGACGTCGTAGTACTCATTCAGAACCTGAACACTCGTGCGGCCGCGTTCCTCGTTCCATAGCAGACGGATCCATTCTGCGGCGAGCGCTCGTTTCATCGCGTCGCGCGGATCGCGCGCGTACACCAGGACGTTGGTGTCAACGAATACGAGTGCGGTCATGAATTTCGACTCGAGTTGGGTACTTCTGTGGTTCGCCGGCGAGGTCGAACGGCGGCTTGGACAGGTATCGCCGCATGGCGCGCTGGTATTCGCGGCGATCCTTCATGCGGGCTTGCAGGATTTCACCCACCAGGCGTGAAACGCTTTTGTTTTGCTCGGCGGCGTGGATCCTTACCCATGCAGCAGTTTCCGGGTCGAGCGTGATGGTGATGTTCTTCATGATCCGGATATTACACGATAATCGTGTATTTATGACGCATTCTACTAATACCGGTACGATCCGCGCTCCATGAAGCTCGTCCCCGTCATCCTCTCCGGCGGCGCCGGCACCCGGCTCTGGCCGCTGTCGCGGGAGCTCATGCCCAAGCAGCTCCTGGCCCTCACGGGCGAGCGCACCATGCTCCAGGAGACGGCCGCGCGGCTCACGGGATTCCCGGGGGTGGCCGGCCCGATCGTCGTGTGTAACGAAGCACATCGCTTCGTGGTGGCCGAACAGTTGCGCGAGATGGGTCTGCCGCCCACCGCCATCCTGCTGGAACCTGAAGGCCGGAACACGGCGCCGGCCATCGCGCTGGCCGCCCACGCGGCCCTGGCCTCGGTGGGCGAAGACGCGCTGCTGCTGGTGCTGCCCGCGGATCACACGCTCAACGACGCCAAGGCGTTCCAGGCGGCCATCTGGCTCGCGGTGCAGGCCGGGGAGGCCGGGCAACTGGTGGCCTTTGGCATCGTCGCGCGCACACCGGAGACGGGCTACGGCTACATCCTGCGTGGTCCGGGCGAAGGACCGGTCAAGCCCATCGCGCGATTCGTCGAAAAGCCGGACCTGGCGCGCGCCCGCGAGTTCGTCGCCTCCGGCGAGTACTTCTGGAACTCCGGCATGTTCCTGTTCGGTGCCCGGCGTTTCCTCGATGAGCTGGCGAAGTACGCCCCCGACATCGCCGAGGTCTGCGCCCGCGCCAGTGCCAAGGTGATGCGCGACACGGATTTCACGCGCGTCGACAAGGCGATCTTCTCCACCTGCCGCAGCGATTCGGTGGACTACGCGGTGATGGAAAAGACCCGCGACGCGGTCATGGTGCCGCTGGACGCGGGCTGGAACGACGTGGGCTCCTGGGCGGCGCTGCACGAAGTGCTGCCCGCCGACGAACACGGCAACGTCTCGCGCGGCGACGTGCTGCTCGAGGACACCGTCAATTCCTACGTGCATGCCGACAGCCGGCTGGTTGCGGCACTGGGTTTGCATGACATGGTGATCGTGGAAACCGCCGATGCCGTGCTGGTGGCGCCCAAGGCCAAGGTGCAGGACGTCAAGAAACTCGTGGCGCGCATCAAGGCCGCGGGCCGGGCGGAACACGTGGCGCACGCCGCGCCGGAATCAAAAGGAAAAACCTAAGTGCTGAACCTGTCCGCATTCAAGGCCTACGACATCCGTGGCCGCATCCCCGACGAAATCAATCCGGATCTCATCTATCAGGTCGGGCGCGCCTACGCGGCGTTCGTCAATCCGCGGCGCGTCGCGGTCGGGCGCGATATCCGCCTGACCAGCGAGGACTTCGCGCAGGCGCTGATTCGCGGGTTGACGGATTCCGGCGTCGACGTGGTCGACATCGGCCTGTGCGGCACCGAGGGCGTGTACTTCGCCACGTTCCACTACGAGCTGGACGGCGGACTCATGATCACGGCCAGCCACAATCCGCCGGACTACAACGGGCTCAAGCTGGTGCGCGAGCAGAGCAAGCCCATCGGCGCGGACACCGGCCTCAAGGACATCGCCGCGATGATCTCTTCCGGCAAGCTGCCGGCGCCCGCGGTGACCAAGGGCAAGGTGGAGAAACTCGACACCAGCGCGGCCTACGTCGAACACCTGCTGAGCTACGTCAATCGCAGCTCGCTGCGCAAGCTCAAGGTGGTGGTCGATGCGGGTAACGGTGGCGCGGGTCTCGCCGTCGACAAGCTCGCGCCGCACCTGCCGTTCGAATTCATCAAGGTGCGGCACGAGCCGAACGGGCATTTCCCGCAGGGCGTGCCCAACCCGATGCTCGAGGAGAATCGCGGCCCGACGCTGGAAGCGCTCAGGAAATCCGGCGCCGACGTGGGCATCGCCTGGGACGGCGACTACGACCGCTGCTTCTTCTACGACTCGAAGGGCGCGTTCATCGAGGGTTACTACGTGGTCGGCCTGCTGGCGGAGAGTTTCCTCACCAAGCAGCCCGGCGCGCGCATCGTCTACGATCCGCGCCTCACCTGGAACACCATCGACATCGTGAAGCGCATGGGCGGCGTGCCGGTGATGAGCAAGTCGGGCCACGCATTCATCAAGCAGAAGATGCGCGAGGTGGACGGCGCGTATGGCGGCGAGATGAGCGCGCATCACTACTTCCGCGACTTCTCGTATTGCGACAGCGGCATGATCCCGTGGCTGCTGGTGCTCGAGCGCGTGTGCGAATCGGGCCGGACACTGGACGAGCTCGTGGCGGCGCGCATCCAGGCGTTTCCGACCAGCGGCGAGATCAATCGCAAGCTGCCGGACGCGAAGAAGGTATTGGCCGAAGCCGAGGCGAAATACGGCAAGGGCGGCATCGTCGACCACACCGATGGCCTGTCGGTGGATTACCAGGACTGGCGCTTCAACGTGCGGGCCTCCAACACGGAACCGCTGGTGCGCCTCAATGTCGAATCCCGCGGCAGTGAATCCCTGATGCAAGAGAAGACCGCGGAATTGCTGGCCTTCCTCGACTCACTGGGCGCCGTCAAAGCCAACCATTAATGGGGACATTCCTCGTTTCCTGGCAAACGGGGACGGACCTCGTCTCGCAATCGACCATGAGGGAATACACATGAGGCACTTCCAACGCTCCTCGCTGACAGCTGTTGCCGCGATCCTGGCAGCAGTCTCCGTCCGGGCAGCAGCGCCATCCACCGACATCCCGGCCAACGTGGACGCGGTGGCAAAGGCCGAAATCACCGCGTCGGCGCTGCGCGCACCGGTGCGCTTCCTCGCCTCGGACGAGCTCGAAGGACGCGGTCCCGCCACGCGCGGTGATGCGTTGGCGCGCCTGTATCTCTCGGCGCAGCTGGAGACGCTGGGTTACCAGCCCGGCGGCGACAACGGCGGCTGGGAACAGGCCGTCGAAGTGGTGGGCGTGACCGCCAAGCTTCCGGCCACCTGGAATTTCACGGGCAAAGGCGGGGACTTCGCGCTCAAGTGGTCGGACGACTACATCGCCGGCAGCGGCGTGCAGGAACCCATCGCGGAGATCAAGGACGCCGGCCTGGTGTTCGTGGGCTACGGCATCGAGGCGCCCGAATACAAGTGGGACGACTTCAAGGGCGTCGACGTGCGCGGCAAGGTGCTAGTCATGCTCAACAACGATCCGGACTGGGATCCGAAATTGTTCGAGGGTGTGAAGCGCCTTTATTACGGCCGCTGGACTTACAAGTACGAAGTTGCGGCACGCCACGGCGCCGCGGGTGTCATCATTGTCCACACCACGCCGTCGGCCGGATATCCCTGGCAGGTGGTGCAGTCGTCCTGGGGCGGCGAGCAGTTCGAGCTGCCGGCCGAGAACGAGCCGCGCATCCAGCTCAAGGGCTGGGCCACCGAGGACGCCGCGCGCCGGCTGCTCGAGGCGGGCGGCGCGGATCTCGACAAGCTGGTGGCCGCCGCGAAGAAGCGCAATTTCAAGCCCGTGCCGATCGCGCTCAAGACCTCGATCAAGTTCGAGAACACTGTCTCGCGCGTGCGCACGGCGAACGTCGTCGGCGTGCTGCCGGGCAGTGATCCGAAGCTCAAGGAAGAGGTGGTGATCTACACCGCGCACCACGATCACTTCGGCATCGGCGAGCCGGACGAGACCGGCGACAAGATCTACAACGGCGCCGAGGACAATGCCTCGGGCTGCGCGCAGCTGCTGGCCATCGCGCGCGCCTTCGCCGCGCTGCCCGAGCGTCCGCGCCGTTCGATCATGATGCTGTTCGTCGCGGGCGAGGAGCAGGGGTTGTTAGGCAGCAAGTATTACGCCGAGCACCCGACGTTCGCGCCAGGCAAGATCGCCGCCAACATCAACTACGACGGCGGCAACTACCGCGGACGCACCAAGGACCTCACGCAGCTCGGCATGGGCAAGTCCTCGCTCGATGGCATCGCCAAGGCGCTGGTGGAGAAGCAGGGTCGCGTGCTCGTGCCTGACCAGTTCCCGGACAAGGGTTACTTCTACCGCTCGGACCAGTTCAACTTCGCCAAGATCGGCGTGCCCGCGCTGTACTTCGACAACGGCTACGACTACATCGGCAAGCCGCCGGGCTGGGGCAAGAAGGAACACGAGGAGTGGACCGAGCACGTCTATCACCAGCCCAGCGATGAGCTCGACGACACCTGGGTGTGGGACGGCATGATCGAAGACTCGATCATCGGCTTCCAGGTAGGCTGGCTCGTGGCCCAGGCCGACCAGCTGCCGACCTGGAACCCCGGCGACGAATTCGAAGCCGCCCGCAAGAAAGCCCTCGGCAATTAATGGGGACATTCCTCGTTTCCTAGCAAACGGGGACGGACCTCGATTTTCGCGGACGGCCTATGGGCATCAGCGACTGCTCGATGCCCAGTTCCTTCGCGCGGTCCTGGACCCAGCTCGGCTCGCCGAATGGCCGCTGCCTGTTGACGCAGGTACGGATCTCGGCGATTTCCGCGGCGCTCTGCGGCTCGTTCACGAGGTGACGCCAGTAACTGGGCAACGGCACCGGTGATTCCGCAAGCGCAAGCGGGCTGCGCTGCGCGGTCCGCCAACGCAGGCTGCCCCAATGCCAGTCTTCGGCCCGCTCTACGAGGTTGGCGCGCAGCGCATTGCGCTCCACGTAGCGCATGACGGTCAGCAGGTGGTGGTCCTGCTGGATCAGGAATGCCTTGAATCGGCCCTGCCACAGCCGGCCGGTGGTCCCGTACTTGGCGTGGTGCCAGCGAACGTGGGTCGTGAATACCCAATGTGTCCAGCGGGCCAGGTCGTCGGCGCCCGCCGGACGCACGACCAGGTGGAAGTGGTTAGGCATCAGGCAGGCCGCAAGGATTGGAACGCGTATGCGCTCCTGCGCGCGGTGGATCAGCGCCTGGAATTGATCGTAGTCCGCGGCGTCGTGGAAGATGCGCGCCTTCTTGTTGGCGCGATTCAGCAGGTGATAACAGGCGCCAGCAACGATGAATCGGGCCGTCCGTGGCATGACGCGAGAGTAGCGGGCTTGCCAGGGCAACCGGTGCCCGGAAATCGTGCGTGTTTCCGCGCAAATGCGGCAACCACGCGCTGCCTGAAAATGACCCCGTCCCCGTTTGCTAGGAAACGAGGAATGTCCCCATTTATGCGATGGCGGGGTTGCGGGCTTCGGACATGGAGTAGTCGAGGAGCGCTTCCAGGGCTTCCTGGGCGCTCTTGTAGCGTTCGTCGGGCTTCTTGGCCACCAGCCGCTCGAGGAAGCGCTGGTGGCGCGACAATTCGCCTGGCAGCTTCGGGATGGGCGCGGTCTTGTGCATCTCGAACAGCGCCACCAGCGAACCCGCGGCGTACATGCGCTGGCCGGTCAGCAGTTCATAGAACATCACGCCGACGCTGTAGAGATCCGAGCGTTCATCCGCCGTGCCGCCCAGCGCCTGCTCGGGCGACAGGTAGTAAGGCGTGCCGATGACCACGCCGGCGAGGGTCTTGGCCACCGGGTCCGCGTCGCGCCGCGCGCTGCCGAAATCCACCAGCGCGATCGTCCCGTCCTCGCGGAACATGACGTTCGCGGGCTTGAGGTCGCGATGGATGATGCCCGCCGCGTGCACCGAGGTGAGCGCCGCGAGGATCGATCCCACGATGATCAGCGTCTCCTCGCTCGACGGCCGGTCGCGCGCGATGCGCGCCCGCAGGTCGCCGGCCGGGAAGTACTCCATGACGATGTACGCATGGCTTTCGGTGAACCCGTGCTCGTACACCTTCGCGACATACGGGCTGTCGATGCTCGAAGCCGCGAAATATTCCTGCACGAAGCGCGCAAGCAGGTCGGAATCGCCGCTGCCTTCGCCCTTGAGGATCTTGAGCACCACCTGCTGCTTGTTCGAGTTCCGCTCGCAAAGGCACACATTCGCCGTGGCGCCGCTGCCCAGCGGCTTGACCGGCGTGAAGCCGGTGATGTTCGCGGCACGCAGCACCGCGTCCGCATCGGCGAGTCGCCGCGCATCGGCGCGCGCCACCATGCTGGCGCTGTCGGGCGCCGGGCGGCTCGCCGCCTTGACATCCTGGCGGATGGGTTTGATCTCGGCGGCCGCCGCCTCGGGCGCCGGCGCGGCCTTCGGCTCGCGCTTCGGCGGCAGCGGCGGCGCCTTCACTTCGATCTCGGCAGGCGGCTTGTGCCGCGGCCCGGCCTCGACCGGCACGCGCACGATCTTCGGGAAGTTGGGCTTGCTGCGCAGCTCCGACAGCCACAGCAGGCCTTCGCGCCGCAGGTATTCGTCGTCGATCAGCAGGTGCGCGTAACGGTCCCAGCGGAAATCCGCGGGCGGCTTGCCATAGGCGGCGAGATCGTGCACCTCGAGCCGGGCCTCGGGCCATTTCGAGATGGCCAGGCGGCGAGCCCGGTTCACGAGCCCGGACGCATGCCGCATGATGAGTACGCGTTCTGTCATGGGATCTCTTCCCTGCCGCTCACTGCTTGCTCATTTCTGGGCGACGGAGTGCCTTTCGATGATCGAGCGCAGCTTCAGTTCGTCGACCGGCTTGGTCAGGTAGCCATCACAGCCGGCCATCGTGCCGCGGATCTTGTCGAAGGTCTTGTCCTTGCTGGTGAGCATCACGACCTTCATCAGCGCGTTGTCCTTGTTCTTCTTGATCATCTTGCAGACGTCGTAGCCGTCCATGCCGGGCAGCATGACGTCCAGGAAGATGAGGTCGAAGTGCTGCTTCGAGATCTTGAACAGGGCTTCCTCGCCCGAGGCCGCGAATTCCGGCGCGATGCCATAGGGCGACAGCTTGTTCTGCATGAAAGTGCGCATCAGCGGGCTGTCGTCGACGACCAGCACGCGGAAGTTGTGCTCTTCGTGGCGCGTGAGCTGCGCGCCATGTCCCACCGGCGACGCGGGCGTGGCGGCCGGTCCCTGCATGGGCATGTCCGCCATCTTGGTGTTGATGGTCGGCGAGCCCTGCAGGGGCGCGTCCGCGAGCTTCGCCACCATGGGCGCGGCGGCGGGCAGCGAGGCGGCCAGCGGCGGCGTGTTCACCACGCGCAGGTTGACGCGCGAGGTACCGCTGGTCGACGGCGCGACGGCGGCCGAGAGCGCCGACGGCGACAGCGGCGTAACGCCGCTCGACTGCAGGTTGATGACCGGCACCGAGACGGTCGGGGTTTTCTCGGGCTGCTTCTCGCTCAGGATCTTGTCGACGGTCTTCTCGGTGACCGGCTTCTCGTTCATCGACTTGTCGAGGATGGGCGCGTTGGGCTGCAGCGTGACATTGGGTTGCAGCGTCACGTTGGGCAGCACGGTCGCGGCCGGGGCGGCCGCCGTCATCGACACGGGCATGGCGCCGGCATGCGTGGCGGCCGCCGTGCTGGCCGTCATCGCGGCGGAGGACAAGGTGCTGGCCGCGCCCGCGAGGGTGCTCGACGCGGCCGCTGTCGTCGTGCTCGACGCGGCCGCTGTCATCGTGCTCGCCGCCGCCGCGTTCATCGTGCTCGACGCGGCCGCCGTCATCGTGTTCGCCGCCGCCGTGGACTGCGTGTTCGCCGCGGAGGACATCGTGCTCGCAGCGGCGGACACCGTGTTCGCCGCGGTAGATAGCGTGCTCGCGGCAGCCGTCATGGGCGGGATCGCCGCATTCATGCTCGCCGACAGCGCCGGCTGCTGCGAGGTCATGCCGGTGGTAAGGCGCGCGATGGCCTGTTCCTGTTTCGGCTGGGCAGCCGGTCCGCCCGAACTCGTGGGCAACGTGCCGCCGGCAGCCGGGGCCGATACGTCGAGTCCGGCGACATCCTTGGCCGCGGCCTCGCGCTCGCGGTTGCCGAGGGCGATGGCCAGGCGGTCCATGGCGCCCACCACCTTGAGTCCCAGCGGGCGCGACGCGGACGCGACGCCGAGGTCCAGGTTCTTGGAGCCGACCACCAGCGTGCGATCGGAAGTGCTGGCGAACGTGGCCTGCCAGCTCGCGACGGCGCTCTCGCTGTCGCCGTCGAGCAGGTACATGTCCGGTGCGATGCCGGCCTCGGGATTCCAGAGCTTGTAACCGATCTGCCGTGCCGGCGCGACCGACAGCAGGAAGATCGAGTTGAGCATCTGCCGCTCGGGAGCGGAGAAGCCAACGACCCGGACATTGAGGACGCGCGTCTTGTTCATGGCATTACCCTTGTTGGCCTAGCCCGCAGCCACGCGCCTCTCGACGCGTGCGGTAACGGCATCAGCCACGTGTTGCAGCAATTCGTGATCGGTATAAGGCTTGGTGAGATAGACATTCACGCCCGCGGACATCGCCTGGCGGCGGTGCTTGTCCATCGAGCGCGACGTGATCATGACGATGGTCAGGCCGGTGAGCTCGGGGCGCGAACGCACGTGCGCGGTGAGCTCGAGGCCGTTCATGTTCGGCATTTCGAGATCGGTGAGCAGCACGTCGGGGCGCGAGACTTCCATGAGCTTGACGGCTTCGAGGCCGTCGCGGGCCAGCACGACTTCGTAACCGTGGTCCTCGAGCAGCGAGGAGATCGCGCGGCGTACCGACAGCGAGTCGTCGACCACCAGCACGCGTGATCGGCGCACCTGCGCCAGCGAGCGGGCTTCGGCGGCGGCGCGCAGCTCGTATTCCTGCGGGCTGCGCGCGAGCTCGGCCACGTCGAGCAGCGGGATCACGCTGCCGTCGCCGAGCAGGCCGATGCCGGCCACGCCGGGAATACGTTTCAAATAGCGCCCGGCGGGCCGCGTCACGAGCTCGGCGGCATCGAGAATGGCGTCGACCAGCAGGCCGATGGGGCCGGTTTCGGTATCGACCACCACGAGGTTGCGGCGCTCGGGCGTACTGGCGGGCGCGAGCCCGGTGAGCGAGGCGAGTTCGTGCGCCGGGTAGTCGCCGTCGTCGACGCGCGCCACGAGCTGGCCGGCTTCGCGCACCAGGTTCACGGCCACGGCCGGAACGGCGCGGCGCACCGCGTGGCTGGCGATGCCGAACACCTGGCCGCCGTCGCGCACGAACAGTGCGTGCGTGGCGACCAGCGAGGCCTGGAAGCGCAATTCGATGGTGAGGCCCTGGCCCTGCTGGCTGCGGATGTCGATGGAGCCGGCGAGGGCGCGCAGGCGCGTGGCCACCACGTCGAGCCCGACGCCACGGCCGGAGATCTCGGTGACCATGTCGCGCGTCGAGAAGCCGGGCAGCAGGGTGAGGCGCGCGATTTCCACGTCGGTGGGCATGGCGTCCGCGGCTAGCAGCCCGCGTTCCACCGCGCGGCAGCGGATGTCGCGCAAGTCGAGCCCGCGACCGTCGTCCGACACCTGCACGGTCACCACCTGGCCGCGGCGCTCGACGCGCAGCGTGATGGTGCCGGCGCGCGGCTTGCCGCGGGCGGCGCGTTCCTCGGGACTTTCGATGCCATGGTCGACCGCGTTGCGCAGGATGTGCAGCAACGGGTCCAGCAACTGGTTCAGCACCTCGGCGTCGACCAGGATCTCCTGGCCCACGACCACGAGCTGCGCCTGCTTGCCGGTGGCGATGGCGGTCTGGCGCACGTTGCGCTGCAGGCGCGGCACGATGGTTTCCACCGGCGCCATGCGGGTCTGCGAAGTCAGGTGCGCGAGCTCGCGCATCAGGCGCTGCTGCTGGTGCACGATGCCGGCGAGGCCGGCGAGCTCGTCGCGCAGGCCGAGGCCGAGATCGCGCGAGTCGGTGGACTCCTCGATGAGCGCGCGCGTGATCGACTGCACTTCGTTGTACTGGTCGAGTTCCAGCGAGTCGAAATCGCCCATGCCGCGCGCGGCATTCGTCGGGCTCACGGCATGCAGCTTGTGGCGCGCGGCCACGCCGCGGATGTCCACGGAGTTCTCGAGCTCGAACAGGCGCTTCTGGATGGCGCGGTCGCGCTCGATGAGCTCGCGCGAATGCGTCGCGGTGGATTTCAGTTCCTGGTCGAGCTCGCCGATCTTGATGGTCAGCTCGCCCACCATGCGCACCAGGTCGTCGAGCAGCTGCGTGGGCACGCGCGTCATCGCGCGCAGGTCGCGCGGCTCGGCGCGCGCCACGGGAGTGGCGGCGGCGGGCGCGGCCGCCAGCGCGGGCAGCGCCGCGTCATCGCTGGCGTTGTTGTCGCGCGCCGCGTCCAGCAGTTCGATCACGGCGAGCGTGTTGTCGGGCGCGGCGTCTTCGCCGGCCACCGCGGCCACCATCTGCGCCAGGCAGTCGGCGGCGGCCAGCAGCGCGCGGGCGCGATGCGCCGACGGCGGACTGGCGTCGGATTCGCAGATCTCGAGCACGTCCTCGAGGCGGTGCGCGAGCTTGGCGACGCCGCGGATGCCGAGGATATTCGCCGAGCCCTTGAGCGTGTGCGCGGCGCGCTTGGCGTGCAGCAGCAGGTCGGTGGCGCCCGGAGTTGCCGGGTCTTTCAATTCGAGCCAGGCGGTGAGTGACTGCGTGACTTCGGCCGCCTGCGGCGGCGAGTCGTTCATGAACGCGTCGAGCAGGTCGGCGTCGACGTCATTGCCGATGTCGAGCGTGACGTCGTCGGCGGTCAGCGCTTCGGGCGCCGCGTCGTCGGCCTGGTCGAGCGCCGCGCCGATGGAGCTGGCGGCGAGCAGTTCGCCGCGCAGGTCCTCGAGCGCCTCGGCGTCGAGCGGCAGCGGCACCCAGCTGCCGCTGAAATGCGCCAGCAGGGCGTTTATCGGGCCTGCGGCGCTGGAATCGCGCAGGTGCGCCTCGAGCAATGGCGCCCACTCGGTGAAGAACTGGCGCACCAGTACGCGTGCGTCCGCGTCGTTGTCATCGAGGTGCTCGAGATTGGTGAGCACGCAGCGCGCGATGCGCTGCACGCCCTCGAGGCCCATGTATCCCGCGGCTTCAGACAGCCGCGTCACCGCCGTTACATAGGAATCATCGGCGCGAGCGGACTCCCCGGGCACCGCGGCGGAGCCCGCGTCATACGCCTGCACGAGCTCGGGAGCCATCCCGTGCAGCTCGTCGGCGAGCGCGGTGAGGAGATCCTGTCCTCGCATCTGTGCCGGTTCCTCTCTTTCTCTCGCCTGGCGTCAGGCCGCGCGGCTGGCGGTGGGCAGCTTGAACACGCGCACCGATTCGACCAGGCGGTCGGCGGACTTCGACAGGTCCGCGGTGGCCTCGGACTGCAGCAGGATCTCGGCCGCGGTTTTTTCCGTGCTGGCGCCGATCTGGTGCACGCGGTTGCGCAGCTCGGTGGTGATCTTCATCTGCACCTGCGCGGACGAGGTGATGCGCTTCACGAGCTCCACGAGCGAGGCGGTGGACTGCTGCGTTTCGCGCATCTGCTGGCCGGACTTGGCCGCGAGCTCCGATCCCGCAACCACCTGCGTGATGGTCTTGTTCACCGTGTTGATCGTGTCCGCGGTCTCGATCTGGATGTTGTTCACCAGCTGCGCGATCTGCTGCGTGGCCTGGCGTGAGCTCTCGGCGAGGCGCTGCACTTCTTCGGCCACGACCGCGAAACCGCGGCCCGCGTCACCGGCGGCGGCGGCCTGCATGGAGGCGTTCAACGCCAGCACGTGCGTGCGTTCGGCGATCGTGTTGATGAGGTTCACGATGCCGGTGATTTCCTGCGAACGTTCGCCCAGGCGCTTGATGCGCTTTTCGGCCTCGGCGATGGATTCGCGGATGCCCTCCATGCCCTTGACGGTTTCGTTCACCGCGCCGAGCGCGGACACCGTGGAGGAGGTGGCCTGCTCGGCGGCGCGGTTGGAGGCGGCGGCCAGCTCGGCCACCTGGGTCATGACCTTGTTGGCGTTCGCCAGGTTCTCGCTGGCGCGCTCGACGTCCGAACGCTCGGCCGCGGCGGTGGCGTTCACCGATTCGGCCTGGCGCTTCACGCGCTCGGTGGAGAGCTTCACCTGCGAGGCGATGCTGGTCACTTCGGACAACACGCGGCCGGTTTCGTGGGCCAGCAGGTTGATGGAGTCGGACACGGTGCCGATCACGTTCGCGGTCACCGGCGCCTTGGCGGTCAGGTCCTTGTTGGACAGCTGCGCCACGGCCTGCAGCAGCTGCACGACCGAGTTGTTGAGGTCTTCGTTCTCGCGCTCGGCTTCGGCGAGGCGCGCCACGCGGTCGTCGAGCAGGTTGTCGAAGGCGCGGGACAGCTGGCCGAACTCGTCGTCGCCGCCGAGCTGCGATCGCGCGGTGAAATCGCCCTCGGCAATGGCCGTCACGGTGTCCTGGATCTTGCTGATGGGGCGCGTGACCGAACGCAGCAGCGAGAAGGCGATGAACAGGCCGAAGCCGAGCAGCGCCACCGCAATGCCGGTGGACCAGATCACGACCTTCTCGCGTACCGCCGCGACGGGCGCGAAGGCCTCGCTGGCCTGGATCTCCGCAATGATGGCCCACTTGAGGCCGAGCACGGACAGCGGCGCATAGGCGCCGAGCACCGGCACCTTGGCGTAGTTGTCGTACACGCCGAATCCGGCGGTGCCTTTCTCGAACACGTCCGCCGTGGCCTGGGTCTTGATGGGCACGAGGCCGATGCTGGTGCCCTTGGCCTTGACGGCGTTGACCAGGCCCTTGGCGAAGCCCGCGTCACCGACGCTCTCGGCGTAGCCGTCGAGGTCTTCCACGGCCTGGCGCGCCACCGAGCGCGGCGTGCCGTCGGCCGCCGAGACCAGGTAGGTTTCGCCGGTGTCACCGAGACCGCGTTCTTTCCACTTGCCTTCGTGCGTCATCACCGAGTTGATCTTGTCGATCGGCACTTGGACGACGAGCACGCCGATCTTCTTGCCGTTGTCGAAGATGGGCGTGCCGAGGAAGGCCGCCTGGTCGTTGTAAGAGGGCAGGTATTCGCCGAACTCGGACAGCGCCACCAGGCCGGGACGGTCGAGCGACCACGACTGGCGGAATGCGTCACCGAGGCGCGACTTCGCGAACGGCCCGCTCACCAGCGAGGTCGCGAAATCGAGCTCCTTGAACACGGTGTAGACGATGGTGCCGCCGCGCGGCTCCACCAGGAAGATGTCGTACAGGCCGAACTGGCGCAGCGCCGTGCGCAGGAACGGGTGCACCGCGCCGTGGATCTCCGAGTAGCGGGTGCCGTCGGCGGCGCGGTCGAGCGCGTTCTTGGCGCCCAGCGGATTCGGGTTGTTGGCGATGTACTGGTACTGCAGGTGCATCGCGAGGTCCGGCAGCGAGGCCACGGTGGCGGCCATGTCGAGTTTCCTGCCGGTGTTGCGCTTGTCGAACTCCTGCATGAAGTCGGTGGTGTAGTACTTCGCCAGGCGCGCGCGCTCGGCCGGCAGGTCGGCGATGCTGATGATCGAGTTCTCGTAGGCCGCGGGCAGCTCGCGCATGGCGCTGACCACCTCGGGCGACGAGGCCAGCACCTGCACCTGGTTCGACAGCGATTCGAAGTAGTCGGTGATCTGGCCGGCCTTGGCGGCGCGCTGCGCGACCAGCGCTTCGCGTGACTGCGCTTCGAGTGCCGCGCGGCCGGACTTCAGCGACTCGCGTCCCACGATCACCGAGGTCACGGCGACCGGGATGATGGCGAGGAACAGCGTGCCGATCAGCAGCTTCTGCCGGATGGATTGGGCGCCGAATGTGTTGCGGATGGCCATTGTCAGCTCACGAGTTGATCGAGGAGTTGCGCGTAATCGAATTCGAACCACGCATCGTTGCCCGCGAGGTAGGTGGCGACGACGGCGGCCGCGGGCCCTTCGGGCAACGCGGGCGGAAGGATCCGGGAACCAGGGGCGAAGACCATGCGGCGCGGGAGGCCGTCGATGACGATGCCGGCGGCATCGTTGCCGTGGCCGATCACGAGCAGCATGCGTTTCTCGCGCGGCATGTGCTCGGTCTCGAACATGGCCGCGAGGTCGAACAGCGGCACGATGCGGCCGTGCAGGTTCACGAGGCCGAGCAGGTTGTCCGGCATGCGCGGCAGCGGATAGACGTTGGGCATCTCGGTGAGCTCGCTGGCCGTGTCGAACGGCGCGAGCAGGTGCATGTGCCCGATGCGGAACGCCTGGCGCACGACGTCGTCCGGGTTTTCCGGGACCACCGGCGCCGCCAGCGCCGCGAGCTCCGGGGGCAGTGGCGGCAGTCCGAGCGGGATGGCGAACGAGTTGCTCATGTGGTGCCGAACGGGCTCAGGCGCAGGCCGTGATGGCGTTGAGGATCTGGTCGGGGGTGTAGGGCTTGGTGACGTAGCCCTTCACGCCCAGCATCTGGGCCCATACGCGGTCGGCCTTCTGGTTCTTGCTGGTGACCAGCACCACCGGGATGGACTTGGTGGCCGCGTCGCCGCCGATGGCGCGCGTGGCGGCGAAGCCGTCCATCTGGTCCATGTTGACGTCCATGAGGATGACGTCGGGGAGCTGGGCCTTGGAGATCTCGACGGCCTGCTGGCCGTTGGTGGCGGTGATCGTCGTGTAACCGGCCGAGCTCACGATCCTCTCGAGGTTCATGAGATCCGGGCGCGCGTCGTCGACGATCAGCACTTTCTGAATTGCCACAATAGCCTCCCTCGGGGCGCAGAAACGCCCATTGATACAAGGAGGATCTTGGCCGGTATGTGACAAAACCACGGTGACGCCGGTCACACCGGGTTTCCCTAGGAAACGCTCCAGTTCACGAGTTTTCGGGGTTTGGAGCGCCCCGAATGGCCGATTTGACCGAGTGGTCCGGGTTTAGCGCCACATCAGGTGGCGCGCTGCCAATAGAGGTTGTAGCGCTCGTGCGCGATGCGGAACCAGGGGATGAATTCCACCGCTTTGCCGCCGGCGAAACCCGGGCTCGAAAACGTGAGCCGGGACTCATCGGTACGCACCAGGCTGGCGGGCAATTCTTCCAGCGGCTTCGGCCAGGCAGGAATCGGCACGGCTTCGGAGAGCATCTCGCCGGACTTGCGTTCGTTGACGATGAGATCCGATCCCGGTGCGATGCCCTGCGTGCCGAGGCGCGCCGCGAGCACGATGGGGCCGCAGGCGAGCGCGGCGAACTGCGGGGCGCCGGGCAGGGGCTCGAGCCGCGCCTGCATGGGCAGGCGCAACTCGACCCTGTCGCCCGGACGGATGCGTCCGCCGGGAATCTCGTAGTAACTGCCGGGCACTTCGCTGCTCGCATGGCCCTTGGCGTTCCAGACGGTGGTCAGCTTCCGGCACCAGGCCGGATGACGGATACGCAGCTTGAGTGACTGCGGCCGCTTCGCATCGAATTTCAGCAGTACGGTCTCCTCGTCGGGGAAACGCGTTTCCAGGGTCACCGTGAGGCCGCGCTCGCGCCACTCGAGGCGCGAGGCCATGAACAGGTTGACGTACAGCGCCTCGTCGTCGTGCGCGTAGATCGACTCGGCGTAGCGCGCATGGTTCTCGATGCCCGACCCGGTGCAGCACCAGAATGAATCGAAGGGCGTGTGGTAGAGCTTCACGTACCCCGGCCGCGTCGCCTGGAAGTAAGTCATCATGCCCGAGTCCGGATCCTGCGAGGCCAGGATGCCGTTGTAGAGCGCGCGTTCGAAGTAATTGAAGTAGGTAGCCTGGGGTGACTGCGCGTACAACGCGCGTGTCAGGCGCATCATGTTGTGCGTGCAACAGGTCTCCATGGTCTTGGCCGAATGCAGGTGGCGCGCGAACTCGCCGACGGGGAAGAAATGCTCGCCGTCACCGTGCCCACCCGTCGCGAAGGAACGTGTGCGCACCACGCTGCTCCAGAAGAAATCGGCGCCGGCCCGCAGGCTCGGTTCGTTCGTGAGGTCGTGGATGCGGGCGAAGCCGATCACCTTGGGGATCTGCGTGTTGGCATGCAGGCCGTCGAGGCGGTCTTCGCCGCGCGCCAGCGGTTCGAGCAAGGCGCGATGGGTGAATCGCTGCGCGAGCGCGAGGAAGCGGCGATCGCCCGTCACGGCAGCGAGGTCGGCCAGCACCTCGTTCATGCCACCGTGCTCGCGATCGAGCATCTTCTGCATGCCGGCATCACTCATCGGCCCCGCGGTGTGGTCGATCCAGCGTGAGAAGCTCACCCAGGCATCGAGCGCCGGCTGGCTCCCGCGGATGAGGTGCGCATCGCGCAGGCCGGCCAGCACCTTGTGCGTGGTGTACCAGGGCACGCCGGGGAATGCCCGGCCAGCCAGGCTCTCGGTGAGCGGCGCAACGCCATCCGGGAACGCCGCCAGCCAGCCGCCGGTTTTCTTCTGGCATTCCGCGAGTTCCGAGACGATGTAGTCCACCCTGTCGGAAAACCGCGAGTCACCCGTGGAGGCGAACATGCACGAGCTGGCCGTGAGGTAGTGGCCCAGCGTGTGGCCGTGGCAGCGGATGTCGACCCAGGGCTCCTGCGATTCCCAGCCGCCATACACCGGGGCCTTCGGCGACAGCCCGGCGTTGACCCGGAAGTTGTGCAGCATGCGGTCCGGCTCGAGCCGCAGTAGATAGTCGGCGTCGCGGCGCTGCGCGTCGAGGAATGGCCCGTCGCCGAGCCGGACGTCGCCGAGCGGGAAATACCGTGCCGGCGGACGCGCGACGCCGCCGGCGGCGGCGCGGGCCACGGGCGAGCAGCTGAACGCCGCCGCCCCGGCACCGAGGATCTTCAGGGCATCGCGGCGCGTATGCGGGGCGGGGCTCATCGTGGCGCTCCGGTCATGACACGGTACTCGATCTCGGCGCGATATTCCTCGCCGGGTCGCAGGATCGAAGAAGGAAAGCCGCGCTCGTTGGGTGCATTCGGCAGGCCCTGCGGCTCGAGGATCACGCCGCTGCCGATGTCCGGATGTGAACGCGAGAGGAACTGGCCGTTGTAGAACTGCAGCCCGGGTCCGCTGCCGCTCATGGTGAGCGTGAGGTCGCCGTCCGGCGAGCGCAATTCGCAGGCGCAATCCGCGCCGGGGTCGAGCACCCAGCAATGATCGTAGCCGCCGGCCAGCGCCAGCTGCGCGTGTGTGCGGGGATCGGGAGGCGCGAGCGGCCGCGCGCGGCGGAAGTCGAACGGCGTGCCTTCGACGGAGGCGAGCTCGCCGGTGGGGATGAGCCCGTCGCGGACGGGTAGATAGTGTGCGGCGGGAATTCGCAGCGAGTGTTGCGTGGCGGAATCGCGGGCATCCGGCGCCAGGTTGAAGTACGGGTGATAGGTGAGATTCACCGGCGTGGGAGCGTCGGTGCGCGCCAGCAGGGTGATGCGTAGCGCGCCAGGCAACACCGCCAGCGTCACCGTGACGTCGAGCCGGCCCGGATAACCTTCTTCACCGGCAGGCGAGACGAGCCCGAGCTCCAGCGTCGGCGTCGCGGACTGATCGAGCCGGAGCGCGCGCCACAGCCGCTTGCCAAAGCCCAGCGCACCGCCGTGCAGGTGATTCACGCCTTCGTTGGCCGTGACCTGGTATTCGCGTCCGTCGAGTGAAAATCGCCCGTTCGCGATGCGATTGCCGAAGCGGCCGACCAGCGCGCCCACGTAGGCGCGGTCGCGCACGTAATCTTCGAGCGTGGGCAGCGAGAGCACGAGATTGCGCCGCTGGCCGCGCACCGGAAAAGTGAGCCGCCGCAGGATGGCGCCGTAAGTCAGCACTTCGGCCTGCAGCCCCTGCGCGCCACCCAGCGTGATGGCTTCGACGCCGCGGCCGTCTTCGAGCTTGCCGAAAGCCCGCACGATGGCCTCAGTACTTGCGCTTCGGCAGTTCCTGCGCGGCGACTTCCATCGGAAACACCGATTCCTCGGTGACGATGCGCTTGGGAATGGGCTTGCCCGCCGCGACGTCCTTCACCGCCGCCATGAGCTGTGGCCCCAGCAGCGGGCTGCATTCCACAGTAACGTTGAGCTTGCCGGCGATCATGGCTTCGAACGCGCCCTTCACGCCGTCGATGGAAATGATGGTGATGTCCTTGCCCGGCTTGAGCCCGGCTTCTTCGATGGCCTGGATGGCGCCGATGGCCATGTCGTCATTGTGCGCGAACAGCACCTGGATGCGTTTGCCCTCGGCCTTGAGGAAGGCCTCCATGACTTCCTTGCCCTTGGCGCGCGTGAAGTCGCCGGTTTGCGAACGGATGATCTTGTAACGCGGATCGGCCGAAATGATCTCGGCGAAGCCCTTCTTGCGGTCGTTGGCCGGGGCGGAACCCACCGTGCCCTGCAACTCGACGATGTTGATGTCGCCCGGGATGTCCCTGGTGTGCTCGAGCAGCCAGCGCCCGGCACGGCGGCCTTCCTCCACGAAATCCGACCCGATGAGCGACACGTACAGCGAGTCGTCGGTGACCTCGACGGCGCGGTCGGTGAGGATGACGGGGATCTTCGCGGCCTTGGCTTCGCGCAACACGGTTTCCCAGCCGGTCTCCACCACCGGCGAGAAGGCGATGACGTCGACGCGCTGCGCGATGAAGGAGCGCAGCGCCTTGATCTGGTTTTCCTGCTTCTGCTGGGCGTCGGAGAAGCGCAGGGTGATGCCGGCTTCCTTGGCCGCTTCCTGCACGGAGCGGGTATTGGCCGTACGCCATTCGCTTTCGGCTCCGATCTGGCTGAACCCGAGCACCAGCGGCTTGGAGGCGCCATCCCCCGGGGGCTGGTCCTTGCCGCCTGAGCAGGCCGCGAGCAGCACGCACAGTCCCAGCGCCAGCTTCTGTCGAATTGATCCCGTCATGACCCCCTCCAGGCCGCTCGCCCGCGGCGGATCCATCATGAGATTCGTATCCCTATGCAACAAGCCCGAGATTGTTACGGAGCTATACTCAGACAAATATCCATGCCTTCGGATGGAGGGGGAAAACGACATGTCTGCGACCACGACCACGCCCTGGTTCATTCGCGCGCGACTCAAGACTCGCCAGCTGATGCTGCTCACCGCTATTTGCGATGAAGGCAATATCCACCGCGCCGCCGAGGTGCTGAACATGTCGCAGCCGGCGGCTTCCAAGCTGCTCAAGGATCTCGAGGACATGCTGGGGGTTTCGCTTTTCGAGCGCCAGCCGCGCGGCATGCGCCCGAACTGGTATGGCGAAACCATGATCCGTCACGCGCGTATCGCGCTGTCGTCGCTGCGCGAGGCGGGGCAGGAAGTGGACGCGCTCAAGACCGGGCTCTCCGGGCACGTGAGCCTCGGCGCCATCACCGGGCCGGCGCTCAGCCTGATCCCGCAGGCCATCATGATCGTGGCGCGCGAGAACCCGAAGCTGCGCGTGGAGCTCAGTGTCGAGTCGAGCAACGTGCTCATCGAGCAGCTCGCGCAGGGCAAGCTCGACATCATGATCGGCCGGCTGTTCGAGCGGCAGGACAAGACCGGGCTGCGTTATGAACGCCTGGCCGAAGAGCCGGTGTGCGCCGTGGTGCGGCCGGGGCATCCCTTGCTCAGCGCCCCGGGCCTGACGCTCGCGGCGGTGGAGAAGAAGCCGTGGATCGTGCCGCCCGCCGGCAGCGTGCTGCGGCACCGTTTCGACCTCATGTTCCGCGAAGCGGGGCTGTCGCCGCCCACGCAGCTCATCGAGACCGCATCGCTGCTGTTCGTGACCAAGATGCTGCAGCAGACCGATTTCATTTCCGTGGTGCCCACCGAGGTGGCGCGTTATTACGCCACGTACGGCATGGTGGCCATTCTGCCCATGAACCTGTCGTGTGCGATGGACGCGTTCGGCATCATCACGCGCACCGACTGGCTGCTGTCGCCCGCGGCCAACGTGTTGTTGCGTGCACTCAAGACTTCGGCGGTGAGTAGTTATGGCTACCCGATGGACCTGAAGAACGCGTCGTAACTTCTTCGGGCCGGCATGCCAAAGCCTGTATCGGTCGTCGGCAGAAAATTATTTCACGCATATCTCCGCGTTTTGTACGCTGCTGGCGGATGGACGATCGGAAAAAACTCAAGCGCCGCAGCCAGGAATGGTTCGGCCGCGAAGGCAAGGATGGATTCCTGCATCGCAGCTGGATCAAGAACCAGGGCTATCCGGACGACATGTTCGACGGCCGCCCGGTCATTGGCATCTGCAACACCTGGAGCGAGCTGACACCCTGCAACGGGCACTTCCGCGAGCTCGCGGAGTTCGTGAAGCGCGGCGTGTACGAGGCCGGCGGATTTCCGCTCGAGTTCCCGGTGATGTCGCTGGGCGAGACGCAGCTGCGTCCCACCGCGATGTTGTTCCGCAATCTGGCCAGCATGGATGTCGAGGAATCCATCCGCGGCAATCCCATCGACGGCGTCGTGTTGCTGATGGGCTGCGACAAGACCACGCCTTCGCTGCTCATGGGCGCGGCCAGCTGCGACATTCCCACGATCGGGATTTCCGGCGGGCCGATGTTGTCGGGCCGTTTCCGCGGCAAGCAGATCGGCTCGGGCACGGGCGTGTGGCAGATGTCCGAGGACGTGCGCGGCGGTCGCATGTCGCAGGAGGAATTCACCGCGGCCGAGTCGTGCATGCACCGTTCCAAGGGGCACTGCATGACCATGGGCACCGCGTCGACCATGGCGAGCATGGTGGAGGCGCTGGGCGTCACGTTGCCCGGCAATGCCGCGATTCCCGCCGTCGACTCGCGGCGTTACCGGCAGGCGCAGCTCACCGGGCGGCGCATCGTCGAGATGGTGGAAGAGGAGCTGGTGCTGTCGAAGATCCTGACGCGCCCGGCTTTCGAGAATGCCATTCGCGTCAATGCCGCGATCGGTGGGTCGACCAACGCGGTGATCCACCTGCTGGCGATCGCGGGGCGCATCGGCGTGCCGCTTTCGCTCGAGGATTGGGACCGGCTCGGCTCGGCGTTGCCCTGTCTCGTCGACCTGCAGCCCTCGGGCAAATTCCTCATGGAAGACTTCTACTACGCGGGTGGATTGCCCGCGGTGATGCGCGAGATCTCGAAGGTGCTCGACCTGGATGCGCGCACCGCCAACGGCCGCACGGTGGGCGAGAACATCGCCGAGGCGCCGTGCTGGAACCGCGAGGTAATCCGCGAGTTCGACGCGCCGTTCAAGCCGGCCGCGGGCATCGCGGTGCTGCGCGGCAACCTGGCGCCGGACGGTGCGGTGATCAAGCCCTCGGCCGCGTCGCCGCACCTGTTGCGCCACCGCGGCCGCGCCGTGGTGTTCGAGAGCATCGAGGATTTCCACGCGCGCATCGACGACGAGGCGCTCGACATCGACGAGACCTGCATCATGGTGCTCAAGGGCTGCGGGCCGAAGGGTTATCCCGGCATGGCCGAGGTCGGCAACATGCCGCTGCCGCCCAAACTACTGCGCCGGGGCATCACCGACATCCTGCGCATCTCGGACGCGCGCATGAGCGGCACGGCGTACGGCAGCGTGGTGCTGCACGTCTCGCCGGAATCGGCGGCCGGCGGACCGCTGGCGCTGGTGCGTGACGGCGACTTCATCGAAGTCGACGTGCCCGCGCGTCGGCTGCACCTCGACGTCGGCGACGCGGAACTCGCGGCGCGCGGCGCCGCTTGGAAACCCGCGCCCCAACCCGTGCGCGGCTGGTACAAGATCTACGTCGACCACGTGCAGCAGGCCCATCTCGGCGCCGATCTCGACGTGCTCGTCGGCAAAAGCGGCGCCAAAGTCACCCGCGACTCGCACTAATGGGGACATTCCTCGTTTCCTAGCAAACGGGGACGGGGTTGCGTCGGCGCTTGAGCGGCCGGCACATGCACCTATCATGAGTGCGCTTTTCGCCGGGCCTTCGATGATTGTTTCGCAAGGTTGGGGCCGCCGCTCTTTGGTCCACGATTCGGGCGCAGGTTCGGCTGATCGTTAGCACTCGCCATCACTCGGTCGGGGACGGCTTCGTGCCTTGCGAGAATTGGTACCCGGCCCGCGCCCTCATGATAGGCGCATATGCCGTCCGCCCCACTGTCTTCGCAAGCTCGTGCGCGCGCACTGGGAAGCGTGGTCTGTCGGCCCACGGTTTGGGGAAGAGAAGAGCACACGCGCAGGATACGCCGGCAGGCCCGTCCCCGTTTGCTAGGAAACGAGGAATGTCCCCATTAATTGAAGCGTTGGGAGAGGGCGGTGCGGAGTTCGGTGATTTTGGGGGGCTTCGACAATACGATGTCGACGCCGAGGGGTCGTTCGCCTTCGACCACCAGGCGGCGGCCCCAGCCGGTGAGCATGATCACGAACGTCTCCGGCACCGTGGCCTTGATGGACGCCGCGACCTTGCTGCCGTCCACGTGCGGCATGCCGAGGTCCGTGATGACCACCGGGAAGGGCCTGCCACCGTCGTGCGAGGACATGAACGCATCGATGCCCGCCTGGCCACCGTTGGCCACCGTGACCTCGTGGCCATCGCTCTCCAGCGCGTCGCGCAGCGACTTGAGCAGCATCGGGTCGTCGTCGACGATCAGGATCTTCATCGCGTGGACCGGCGGCCGGTGGCTGCCGCTGCTGACCGAGGGCGCGGCCGGCGCGGCGTTGAACACCAGCCGCACCAGCGTGCCCTTGCCCGGTTCGCTCTCGAGTTCGAGCTTGGCGCCGTGCCGCTGCGCGACTCCGTACACCATGGCCAGACCCAGACCCGTGCCGCGCGTGCCCTTGGTGGTGAAGAATGGCTCGAGGCAACGCCGGCGCGTTTCTTCGTCCATGCCGATGCCGTTGTCGGCCACCTCGAGGATCACTGAGGATTCGCGTGCGGTGCCGAGCCGCGCCAGCCGCGTTCGCAACGTCAGCACGCCGCCGTGCGGCAAGGCATCGACCGCGTTGAACACCAGGTTCACCAGCGCATCGCGAACCTGGCTTTCGGCCACGGCGATGGGTGGCAGGCCATGCGCCAGCTCGAGGCGCATGTCGATGGCCACGCCCCGCTGCAACGCCATGTCGCTCCAACGCGCGCGCGTGAGATCCACCACCTGGCGCACCAGCTTGTTGAGATCCACGGGGACCAGCGAGGACTGCGGCTCGCGCTGGCGATAGAACTCGCCCATGCGCGCCACGGTCTGCGCGACGTCGTCGACCGCGCGCTGGATGATCTCGAGGCTGGCGCGGGCGCGGTCGGAAAGATTGGTTTCGCGCTCGAGCAGCGCCTCGGTGTACAGCGCCACGGGTGAGATCGCGTTGTTGATGTCGTGCGCGATACCGCTGGCCATCTGGCCCAGCGCGCGCAGCCGCTCCTGCTGCATGAACTGCTGCTGCGTCTGGCGCAGCTCGTCGTAGGCCTGCTGCAGCGCTTCGTGCAGTTGCGCCTGGTTGGCCGCTAGCGCCGTATGTTCGCTGGCCTGGCGCAGGAACTCGCATTCGCCGCTCGAGAAACTGTTGGCGCGCAGCCGGGCGCAGATCAGCACGCCGAATACCTTGCTCTCCACCAGCAGCGGTGCGATCACCATGGCGCCGAGCCCGGCGCCCGCGAGCCGTTGCGGGAAGGGAAAGCGCGTATTGGCGATGTCCGGCTCGTACACCAGCTCGCCGCGCACGCAGCGCGCCAGGCCGTTCTCGTCGATGGGCACCGTCGTGCCATAGGTCATCGCGAGCTGCGCGGCGACGGGTTCACTGCGCGTGCCGATGCACGCCACGGTGAGGCGGTTCTCGTTCGCGTCGTGCAGGCAGATGCCGCAGAAATCCACCGGCAACTCCGCCTCCAGCTGCGCGGCCACCACCTGGAAGATGCTGCGCAGGTCCTGGCGTTCACCGATGGCGCGCGTGATGCGCGACAGCAGCGCGAGCCGCTGCAGCTGCTCGTTGAGCCTCGCCTCGTGGGCCAGGCGCTCGGAGATGTTGCGGTAGTTGGTCACCACCGCGCGCACGGACGGATCGTCGAGCAGGTTGGTCGCGACACCTTCGATCCAGATCCAGTGCCCGTCCTTGTGGCGCCGCCGCCAGATCCCCGGGATGGGCTTGCCGGGATTCGCCATGACCTGCGACATCGACCGCTGGATCACGGGCGCGTCGTCGGGATGCCCGCCTTCGCGCGCGAGGCGTCCGACCAGTTCTTCCGGCTGGTAACCCTCGATGTTGGCGATCGCCGGGCTCGCGTACAGGATGGTCCCGAGCGCGTCGATCAGCGTGATGGCGTCGGTGCTGTTCTCGATGAGCGCACGGAAGCGGCGCTCGGAATTCCTGACCGCCTCGTTGGATTCCTGCAGTTCGCGCGTGCGCTCGGCCACGCGGAGCTCGAGTTTCTCCTTCGCCTCGCGCAGTTCGTGTTCGGCGCGCACCGCATCGGTCACGTCGCGTGCCGAGGCATACATGAGTTTGCCGCGCGGCACCGAGCGCCAGGAGAACGTGCGCCAGCTGCCATCCTTGTGGCGATAGCGGTTCACGAACTGCTCCACCGCCTCGCCGTGGACCACCTGCTTCAACACGGTCTTGGCAGTCTCGGCGCGATCGTCGGGATGGACCAGTTCCATGTAGGGAATACGCAGCGCCTCCTCGACGGTGTAACCCAGCAGCGGCGTGACGGCCCGGCTCATGCGCTTGAAATAGCCGTCGGAGCTCGAGATCACGTACAGGTCGAGCGACAGGTCGAAGAACCGCACGAGCTCGGCCTCGGCGCGCGCGCGGCCCGCGTAGTCGCGCCGGATCGCCAGGATGGCGAGGCCCACGAAAGTCAGCGCCAGCGCGGTGCCACAGACGATCACGACCTGCGTCACCGTGGCGCTGCGCGCCGCTTCGTGTTCGCGTTCATTGAGCAGCCGGATCTCGGCGGATTTCATCTCCTGCGCGAGGGCGCGCACGCGGGCCTGCATCTTGACGCCCGGCCGGTCCGGAGTGCGCGCCAGGTACTCCTGCACGGCCTCGAGTCCGCCGCTGCGCCTTATCTGCATCACCCTCGAGATGTGCGCGATGCGTGCGCGCACGGCCTCGGCCAGCGGCGCCACGCGCGCCAGCTGCTCCGGGTTCGACTGGCACGCGTCGCGCAGCTGCTGCACCAGCCCTTCGACGCGGCCGACGGCGCGCACGTAGTCGGCGGCGAACAACTCCTCGCCGCTGAGCATGAAGCCTCGATTCGCGGACTCGGTTTCCAGCGTCGTCTCGACGATGGCGTCGATGCTGGCCATCACCAGCTGCGAATGCGCCACGAGTTTCGAATTCTCGTTGAGCCGGACCACCGACATGTACGAGACGACGCCGATGATGCCCAGCGAGGCGAGCGCCATGGCGAAGCCGAGGCCGACCTTGCGCTCGGTGGTGATGCGCCGGTTCTCGATGGCTTCCTCGGCGCGGCCCCGCCGCAGCCGATCCAGCTCGCCGAACAACACGCTGATCAGCACGCCCACCAGCAGCATGAACAGCCAGTGCGCGAAGGCCACCGGCGAGGCGAAGCCGAAGCTGTGGGTCGGCGGCACCAGGAAATAGTCGGTGAGCAGGCAGGTGAGGCCCGTCGCGAGCAGGCCCGGGCCCATGCCACCTAGATAGGCGCTGATGACGATGGGGAAGAGGAACAGGATGAGGAGGGGCTGGCCGCCGTCCCACGGCTTCATGCCCAGGCGCAGCAGCAGCGTGACGACCGTCAGCACCGCCGCAAAGACGTAGAGCCGCCAACGGTGCGCCTGCATCTTGTTCTTGTCTGGCCAACCCCCGCGCACCGCAGCAGGGTAGTCCCAAATCGGGCGGCCGGGTTGCGTCCTTGGAGTCTAGGGGTTTTCCGAGGGCCGCCGACCCTTAGGACGGATGTGGCCCGACGTGGGCGGACAGCGCCGCCCGCAGGTCCGCGAGCTTCGGCGGCTTGCTCAGGATCTCGTCCACGCCGGACGGAATATCGCCCTCGGCGACCAGCCTGCGGCCCCAGCCCGTCAGCATGAGCACCACGGTCGAGGGCACGGAAGCCTTGATGGTGGAGGCGACCTTGCGCCCGTCGACATGCGGCATGCCGAGGTCGGTGATGACCACCGGGAAGGGTTTTCCGTCGGCGTGGGATTCCACGAAGGCGTTGATGCCCAGCTGCCCGCCGCCCGCGGACACCACTTCATGGCCGTCGGACTCGAGCGCATCGCGCAGTGAATTCAGCAGCAGCGGATCGTCGTCGATGATGAGGATGCGCAACCGGCCCAGCGGCGTGTTGTTCGACGCCGGGGGCGCGGCGGCTTCGGGCCGCGCGGCCGCGAACGACAGCCGGAAGGTCGTGCCCTTGCCGGGCTCGCTGTCGATGTCCAGCGTGGCGCCGTGCCGCTCGGCCACGCCGTACACCATCGCCAGGCCCAGGCCGGTGCCGCGCGTTCCCTTGGTGGTGAAGAACGGTTCCAGGCAGCGGCGGCGAGTCTGCTCGTCCATGCCGACGCCGGTGTCGCTGACCTCGACGATGACATTCCGCCCGCGCGCCGCCGGATCGACGCGTGTGCGCAGCGTCAGCGTGCCGCCCTGCGGCATGGCATCCACCGCGTTGAACACCAGGTTCACCAGCGCGTCGCGAATCTGGCTTTGCACGGCGGCGATACGCGGCAGCGCCGCGTCCTGCTGCAGCCGCATCTCGATGACGGCGCCGCGCTGCTGCGCCATGTCGCTCCAGCGCACGCGCGTCAGGTCCGCGACGTGCTCGAGCAGCAGGTTCAGGTCGACCGGCTCCAGCGCGACTTCCGGTTCGCGTGAGCGGTAGAACTCGCCCATGCGCGCCACCGTTTGCGCGACGTCGTCGATCGCGCGCTGCACGATTTCGAGCTGCTTGCGGCCGCGCTCGCTGAGCCCGGTCTCGTGCTCCAGCACCGCCTCGGTGTAGAGCGACATCGGCGAGATGGCGTTGTTGATGTCGTGTGCGATGCCGCTCGCCATCTGTCCCAGGGCGCGCAGCCGCTCCTGTTGCATGACCTGCTGCTGCGTGTGGCGCAGATCGTCGTAGGCCTGCTGCAGGGCCGCGTAGAGCTGCGCCTGGTGCGAGGCGAGCGCGGTGTGTTCGCTGGCCTGGCGCAGGAATTCGCACTCGGCGCTGCTGAAGGCTTCGGCGTCGCGGCGCGCGCAGATCATGACGCCGAACACCTGGCTCTCGACCAGGATGGGTGCGATGACCAGCGATCGCATGCCGATGCTGGCGAGGCGCTGCGGGAATTCGAACTTCGTGTTCGCGATGTCGGGCTCGTAGACCAGGTGGCCGCGGACGCAGCGGCCGAGGCCGTTCTCGTCGATGGGCACCACGGCTTCCTCGCGCAGGCCGATGGAACGCACCAGCGCTTCGTTCTTCATGCCGACGCAGCTCACCGTGAGCCGGTTCTCGCCCATGTCGTAGAGGCCGAGGACGCACAGGTCGACGGGCATCTCGTCCTCGAGCGTGCGCACCACCACCTGGAAGATGCTGCGGATGTCCTGGCGTTCGCCGATGGCTCGAGTGACGCGCGACAACAGCGCCATGCGTTGCAGCTGCTCGGCCAGCCGGTGCTCGTGCGCCAGCCTGCCGGTGATGTCGCGGTAGTTGCACACGATGGCGCCGACCGACGGATCGTCGAGCAGGTTCGTCGCCACGCCTTCCAGCCATATCCAGTGCCCGTCCTTGTGACGGCGCCGCCAGGTGGCCGGCACCGGCTTGCCCGGGTTGGCCAGCAACTGTTCCATCGCCTGGCGCAGGACGGGCATGTCGTCGGGATGCGTGTGCTCGGTGCCCAGCCGTCCCAGCAGTTCCTCGGGCGCGTAGCCCTCGACGTTGGTCACCGCCGGGCTCAGGTACAGGATGCGATTGTCGGCATCGATGAGCGCGATGCTGTCCGCACCGTTCTCGATGAGCGCGCGGAAGCGGCGCTCGCTCTTGCGCAGCGATTCGTTGGCCTCGGCGAGCGCGCGCGTGCGTTCGGCGACGCGCGATTCGAGCTGCTGCTTGGCTTCGCGAAGTTCCTGCGCCGCGCGCGTGTCCTCGGTGACGTCGCGCGCCGTGGCGAACATCAGGTTGCCGCGCGGCATGGAACGCCAGGACAGAGTGCGCCAGCTGCCGTCCTTGTGGCGGAAGCGCCCGACGAAGCCGTTGAGGCGTTCACCTTTTATCGTCTGCAGCCGCACGGCTTCCATGGCGCGTGCACGGTCATCGGGATGGATCATCTCCATGTAGGGGATTTTCAGCGCTTCCTCGACCGTGTAACCCAGCAGCTCCTGCACGGCAGGGCTCAGCCGCTTGAAATAGCCATCGGCATCGGCGATGGCCAGCAGGTCGATGGACAGGTCGAAGAAACGGTTGAGGTCGGTCTCGGCGCGGCCGCGGCCGGCGAAGTCGCGGCGGATCACCGCGAGCGCCAGCGCCACGAACACCACGGCGAACAAACCGCCACCGATGATGATGCCGCGGGTCAGGGCGGTGCTCTGCGCGGTCAGCTGCTCGCGAGCCGCGAGTTTGGCCTGCTCGCTGGCCTTCATCTCGCGCGCGCGCGCCAGCAATTGCTCCTGGAGCCGCACACCGACTTGTCCGGTGGCCTCACTGTCGGCGCGCACGGCCTCGATGCCGCCACTGCGCCGCAGCGCGATCACCTCGTCGTTGCGCTCGAAGCGCGCGGTGATGGCGTCCCTGAAGGCCTCGAAGCGTTCGAGTTGCGCCGCGTCGGCGGCCACCTCGGCGCGGAGTTGCCCGCCGAGCTCGCGTACCTCCGCGGCCAGCGTCACATGGGTGCCGGTGAATTGCTCGTCGCCGCTGATCACGAAGCCGCGCTGCGCGGCCTCGGCGGCATTGCTCTGGCCGACCATGCGATCGATCAGCGACATCACGCGGTGCGAATGGTCGACCAGCGCGGAGTTTTCGGTGAGGCGCGTGACGCTGAAGTAACCCGCGAAGCCGATCACGATCAGCAACGCGAGTGCGACGCCAAAGGCAGTGCGAATGACGAGTTCGGTCTTGGATCCGCGGTTCATTGCAATGCCGCAGGTTAATGCCTGCGCGGGGCCGGCGAAGATTTGCTAGTGGTTTCCCCGAAAAAGCAGCACAACCAGCCGCTGTCGATGACGCTCAAGGCGCGCTACACCCTGGTGAAACCGAAGAACGCCGCGTCGTGGATGAATCTCGCGGACTTCATCCCGGGCGTCGAGCCCTACGAGGTGGAGACCCGCCTGACTCTCACCGCGCTAGACCGCGACCACACGCGCGTCGTTCTCGACTTCGACGCCATGCACGACGAGTTCTACACCGAGATGCGCAGCAGGGTTGGGAGGCCGAGCTCGGCAAGCTGGACGAGGCCATTTCGAGGAGACTCAAATGAACGCCATGATCCCGTTCCTCTGGTGCGAGTCGCAGGCCGAGGAGGCCGCGCGCTGGTACGCCGGCATCTTCCCGGGCGGCAAGCTGGGCGCCATCAGGCGTTTTCCCGTCGGCGCGCGCGGTCAGGAAGGCAGCGTGATGACCGCGAGTTTCGAGATCGCGGGCCACGAAATCGTGGCGCTCAACGGCAACCAGCGGCACGCGTTCTCGCCGGCGTCGTCGCTGTTGATCCGCTGCGCGAACGACGCGGAAGCGGCGCGTGTCACCGAGAAATTGTCGGAAGGCGACGAAAAGCAGCCCGGCGGCTGGCTGCGCGACAGGTACGGGGTGTCCTGGCAGATCAGCGCGGGTTGATCGGTCGAATTCGTGGCGGGCTGTTCGGCCATGATATGAGCCGTTTACCTGGAGCCCGCCATGACCCCGACCATCACCGCGTTCGCGAACTCGCCCGATCGGGGCCAGGGACTGGCGCGCGACATGCGGGTGCGCTGGGCACTCGAGGAAGTCGGGCAGCCCTACGACGTGCGGCTGCTGTCCTTCAAGGAGATGA
>DASUGK010000194.1:0-14463 GCA_036274075.1 Steroidobacteraceae bacterium
TCCATCCACAATCATTGCCAGGGCAAGAGCGTCGGCGATCGCCTGCCGCCCGGCGTGAACCTGCAGTCGCGCAAGATGGGCATGCACGAGTGGTCGTACGCCAACGACTACAACCCGGCCGAACGGCGGCTCATGCCGCACGTGTCGCTCAAGGAGCGCTTCAAGAAGCTCAACATCGAAGTGGAGCTGGGTTTCACCGCCGAGCAGATCGAGAAGGAAGTCCAGCGCTGCCTCAACTGCGACGTGCAGACGGTGTTCGAGGCCAGGCTGTGCATCGAGTGCGATGCCTGCATCGATATCTGCCCGGTGGACTGCCTCACCATCACGCACAACGGCGAGGAGTCCGACCTGCGCGGACGGCTCAAGGCGCCGGCCAGGAACGTCACCCAGGCCTTGTACGTATCGGGCCCGCTGAAACACACCGGCCGCGTCATGGTCAAAGACGAGGACCTGTGCGTGCACTGCGGCCTGTGCGCGGAACGCTGCCCCACGGCGGCCTGGGACATGCAGAAGTCCTACGTGAAATGGCCTCATGCCGAGGACGAAGCTGCCGCAGATGCGGCCAAGATGCCCCAATCAGCCTGAAGACATGACCCAAGACAGAACCAACGACTTCGCGATCAAGATCGCGACGGTGAACGGCACCGGCTCGGCCAGCGCCAACGGCCTGCTCATGAAGGCCATCTTCCGCAGCGGCATTCCCGTGATGGGCAAGAACTACTTCCCATCCAACATCCAGGGCCTGCCCACCTGGTACGAGATCCGCGTGACCAGGCACGGCTACGTGGCGCGCTCGGGAAAAATCGACCTCATGGTGGCCATGAACGCCGAGACCTACGCGCGCGACGTGCGCGAGGTGACCTCGGGCGGCTACCTCATCTACGACAGCACCTGGCCGCGCCCGAACCTGCTGGCGCGCGACGACATCACGGTGCTCGGCGTGCCGCTCGCGAAACTCTGCAACGAGAACTTCAACGGCGTGCGCACGCGCATCCTGATGAAGAACATCTGCTACGCCGGTGTGCTCGCGGCGCTGCTGGACCTGGACGTCGCGAAGATCCGCGAGCTGCTCGCGGAAACCTACGCCAGGAAGCCCGCGCTCGTTGACTCCAACATGAAGGCCATCCAGCTCGGCTACGACTATGCCAAGCGGAACCTGGACTGCCCGCTGCCCGTGAAGGTGGCCCCGCCCGGGGATGACGGCGGCAAGACCCGCAACCACATCATCATCGACGGCAACACGGCCGCCGGGCTCGGCTGCATCTTCGCGGGCGCGACCGTGGCCGCGTGGTACCCGATCACGCCCTCGACCTCGGTGATGGACGCGTTCAAGGGTTTCGCGGACAAGCTGCGCGTGGATCCGGAAACCGGCAGGAAGAACTTCGCCTTCATCCAGGCCGAGGACGAGCTCGCCGCCATCGGCATGGTGCTCGGCGCCAACTGGAACGGCGCGCGCGCCTTCACCGCGACCAGCGGCCCGGGCCTGTCGCTCATGAACGAATTCCTGGGGCTCGCGTACTACGCCGAGGTTCCCGCGGTGCTGTTCGACATCCAGCGCGTGGGCCCGTCCACGGGCATGCCGACGCGCACCCAGCAGTGCGACATCCTGGAAGCGGCGTACGCCTCGCACGGTGACACCAAGCACGTCTGCCTGTACCCGCGCGACCCGGAGGAGTGCTTCTACTTCACGCGCGATGCCTTCGATCTCGCCGAGCGGCTGCAGACGCCGGTCATGGTGATGTCGGACCTCGACATCGGCATGAACGACTGGATGTGCCCCGATCTCACCTGGGACGACAGCTACGTGCCGGATCGCGGCAAGGTGTTGTCGAAGGAAGAGGTGGTCAAGCTGGAGAAATTCCATCGCTACCTCGATGTGGACGGCGACGGCATTCCGTACCGCACGCTGCCGGGCGTGCATCCCAAGGCCGCGTATTTCACGCGCGGTTCGGGCCACACGCAGTACGGCGCCTACACCGAGGATTCCGCCGAATACCAGGTGGTGCTGGACCGCCTCGCGCGCAAGTTCCACACCGCGAAACGCCTGGTGCCGAAGGCGGCCATCGAACACGACCCGAAGATCGACGTGGCGCTGGTGGCCTATGGCAGCTCCGACGGCGCGGTGCGCGAGGCGCGCGACATCCTGGCCGCGCACGGGCTCACCGCCAACTACATGCGCCTGCGCTCGTTCCCGTTCGGCGAGGACGTGGAGAAATTCCTCGAGGCGCACAAGCTGATCTTCGTCATCGAGCAGAACCGCGACGCGCAGATGCGCTCGCTGCTCACGCTCGAGACCCGCGTCGAGAAGGCGAAGCTGCGCTCGCTGCTGCATTACAGCGGGTTGCCCATTTCCTCCGAATTCATCGTCAACGGCGTGATCGCCGAAGTCGAACCCAAGACCCGCAGGCCCGAGGTCGTGCCGACGCCGGCCGCCAAGAGCTCGGGAGGTGCCGCATGACCTTCCTGCCGAAACCGAAAGTCAGGCACCCGTCGTTGCCGAAGAATTCGCTGGGACTCACGCGCCGCGATTACGAGGGTGGTTTGTCCACGCTCTGCGCGGGCTGCGGGCACGACTCGATCACAGCGGCGATTATCGAAGCCTCGTGGGGTCTCGACATCGAGCCGCAGAACATGGTCAAGCTCTCCGGCATCGGCTGCTCCTCGAAGACCACGGCGTATTTCGTGAGCGGCGGGCACGGGTTCAACTCCGTGCACGGCCGCATGCCGTCCATCGCCATGGGCGCGAATGCCGCCAATCGCAATCTCACCTACGTCGGTGTCTCCGGTGACGGTGACACGCTGTCGATCGGCCTCGGGCAGTTCTGCCACGCCATCCGGCGCAACCTGAACATGGCCTACATCATCGAGAACAACGGTGTGTACGGCCTGACCAAGGGGCAATTCTCCGCCTCGGCGGACGTGGGCACGAAGGCCAAGAAGGGCGAGGTCAACCAGCAGCCGCCGATCGATCCGGTGCTGCTGGCCATGACGCTCGGCGCCACCTTCGTGGCCCGCAGTTTCTCGGGCGACAAGCAACAACTGGTGCCGCTGATCCAGGCCGCGATGCGCCACAAGGGATTCGCGCTGATCGACGTGCTTTCACCCTGCGTGACTTTCAACGACCACGAGGGATCCACGAAGAGTTATCAGTACACGCGCGAGCACTACGACGCCGCCGTGAACGCCGACTTCGTGCCATTCCAGCGGGAGATCTCGGCCGAATACGCCGAAGGAGAAGTCCTGCCCGTCGTGCTGCATGACGGCAGCCGGATACTGCTGCGCAAGCTGGATTCGAGTTATGACCCGACCGACCGGGTCGCGGCCGGCGCCGCCATCCAGGAACGCTTGAAAAAAGGTGAATTCCTGACCGGACTGCTCTACGTGGACAACACAGGTAAAGACTTCCACGATGTCAATGAGACACCGGCTATTCCTCTGAACCAGATTCCCCATGCCCGCTTGTCGCCGGGGTCTGCTGCACTCGCGAAAGTTCTGGCGCGATATCGTTAGAGGCGCTATGTTTCCGCCCGCAATTGACGTGATGAGGGTCCGACATGACTGAAGAAAAATCCCAGAAATTCACTTCCAAGGTGCGCCGCGGGCTCACCTGGGTGAGCACGGTTGCATCCGCCGAGCTTGCGCGAGTCAAGACGGAAGCAGGCGGTGGCCGCATCCCGGGCATGACTGCTGCGCAGCTGTCGGACATCGAAGCCGCGCTGCTGTGGATCTCGCAGAACAAGGAAGAAGCGAATGGGTAAGGGTGATCGGCGCACGCGCCGCGGAAAACTTTACGCGGGCAGCTTTGGAAAGACCCGTCCGAAGGATCCAGCCAAGAAGAAAGCAAGAGCCGCAAAGGCAAAGAAGAAAGCCTAAGCCAGACTGTCGATGCACAGGTCCACGAGGCCCGCGAAGCGCAAGTTTCGCGGGCCTCGTATCGTTCGGGGGTCAGAACACCGACCCGTGAACGCGGCCCTGAACGTTCCATGGATTCCGGGAGGAATCGATGTCAAAGATGTTGGCAGGGTTTTGCGCCGGCATATTGGTGACAGGCGCGTGTGCATATTGGCTGTGGCCCCGTGGTGCAGCGTTGGCGGAGGACAGGCGCGCCGACACGCCGGTGGCGAAAGGCCCCGCGCTGCCACGGCGGCCCGCCGACCGGGAGCGTCCTGCCCGCCTCGAATCCCGCAGCCGTGAGGATGCTCGTGCGTCGGATCCCGTGGTCGACTCGCAGGCGCCATCGGCAGTCACGAACACGAGCCACACCGGGAATCCAGGTTCGAGCCTCGAGTTTCCGGGCGGCAGCCTCGAGACTCAGCGATCGGGCGACGTCGACCCACTCGACAAACTACTGAACTCGATGCGCGTCTACTGCCTGTTCGATCCCGGCGCCGGGGCGTTCTGGGCCAAGGGCCAGCTGACACCGCACTCCGCGGCCTGGCAGGGTGGGCCCATCGATTTCGAATCCATCGACCTGGTAGAAAAGACCGCCCAGATGCTGGGATCGCAGGGCGCCACCGGATCGCTCGAAGGGAAGATGCAGGTCCGCGTGACCGCCACCGACAGCGGCCTGCATTTCTCGGGCTTCAAGTCCGACGGCGAGCTGATCGCGATCACGGTGTATGGCGCGCTCGATGCGCAGGGCAGGCATCGCGCGGTGATGTCGGGGCACGGGACGCGCTTCGACTACGAGTCCTCGCAGTTCTATGGTGGATGCTCGGTGCGCTGAGCCTGCGCCGCGTGACCTGCCTCAGGCGGCCTTGATTTTCCGATACCGGGTGACGATCTCGAGCGCGGTCTGGTTGCCCGGCGGTAGTTGGACGTTGGAAGTGCCGAGCGGCGCGACGCGTTGTCCCCAGCGCACCACGTGCCCGGTGAAGGTGAGGCCGCCGCCGAACGAAGGCATGAGTAGCAGGGCGCCGGGCCTGACGCGGCCTTCCTCCAGCGCCTCGCACAGTGCCACCGGCACGGTGGCTGCCGACATGTTCCCGTAGCGATCCACGTTGGTGAACACCTTGTCCATGGGAACGCCGGCCCGCTTGGCGACGGCTTCGATGATGCGCAGGTTGGCCTGGTGCGGCACGACGAGGTCGATGTCGCCGGACGTCTTGCCGATCTTCCCGAGCGCCTCCGCGCAAGCCAAGCTCATGCCATGCACGGCCTTCTTGAAGATTTCCTGGCCCTCGAACTGCCACTCGGTCTTGCCGAGGATGCGGCCCTGG
This sequence comes from Steroidobacteraceae bacterium, assembly GCA_036274075.1. GTDB lineage: Bacteria > Pseudomonadota > Gammaproteobacteria > Steroidobacterales > Steroidobacteraceae > CADEED01. The sequence continues at coordinate 5,220 of DASUGK010000194.1, forward strand.
TGCGCGTAACCCGCGCCCATGCCGTGCACGCGCAGGATTTCGCGCGCCTCGCCGAAACACCCGAGCCGCTCGGCTAACAAGCCTTCCTCGGAGTCGGCGGCCTGCAGCACCACCGCCGCCGCGCCGTCGCCGAACAACACCGCGACGTTGCGGTCGCTCCAGTCCATGAAGGGCGAAATGACTTCGGCGCCGACCACGAGCGCGTTCTTCACGACGCCCGTGCGGATCAGTGCGGTGGCCGTGGACAGCGAATACATGAAACTGGTGCAGGCCGTGTTCACGTCCATGGCGGCGCAGCCGTCGGCGCCGATGCGCCGCTGCAGTCCCGAGGCCACGTTGGGGCACTGGTCGTCGTAGCTGGTGGTGCCGACGACGATGAGTTCGATCTGCCGCCCTTCGATGCCCGCGCAGGCCAGCGCCCGGGCCGCCGCCACGTGGATGAGCTCGGCCAGCGGCACGTGCGAGATTCGGCGTTCGCGGATGCCGGTGCGCGTCAGGATCCACTCGTCGCTGGTGTCGAGGAAAGTCGCCAGGTCGGCATTGCTGAGGATGGCCGGCGGCATGCACTTGCCCCAACCCACGATGGCCGCGTGTTTCATGGGGCCGGAGGATAATGGGGTCAGACCCCATTTCCTAGAAAACGGGGTCTGACCCCATTTCTGCGGTTTCCCCTAGACTAGGCACCCATGAAAGACCACGACTTTTCACGCTGGCGGCCGCATCCCTGGCACGGCCTGGACATCGGTCCCAATGCGCCGCGCGTCGTCATCGCGTACATCGAGATCACGCCCTTCGACATGATCAAGTACGAGATCGACAAGGCCTCGGGCTATCTCATGGTCGACCGGCCGCAGCGCTCCTCGTCCCACCCGCCGGCGCTGTATGGATTCATCCCGCGCACCTACTGCAGCACCCGCGTCGCCAAGCTGGCCCCGGGCTGCGAGAAGGGCGACGGCGATCCGCTCGACATCTGCGTGGTCAGCGAACGTCCCATCGAGCGATCCGAAGTGCTGCTGCGCGCGCGCGTGGTCGGCGGCATCAAGCTCATCGACCGCGGCGAGGCCGACGACAAGATCATCGCCGTGCTCGAAGGCGATTACATGTGGGACCACGTAAAGGACATCTCGCAGCTCGCGCCGGTGCTGGTCGAACGCCTCGAGCATTACTTCAGCACCTACAAGCTGATCCCCGGCGAGCCTAACAACCTCACGGTGTCGGGCAAGTACGGCTACGAACACGCCAAGGCCGTGATCGAAGCCGCGCGCCAGGATTACCAGGAGACGTTCGGCGGCTCGACGCAGGAGCGGCGGCAGACCTGATCCGCACGCCGCCCCCGCGCCCGCTCATTCACCGCGGGCCTGGGCCACGCGGGCGGCCTCGATCTTCGATTCATGCAGCGCCGTCAGCGCGCCGACATTGGCCCGCGCCACGGCGTCGTCGATGGCCGCCGCCACGCACTTCTTCACGAACTGCACATGGCCGGCCATCCACGGAGAGGCGGCATGCTTGCAGACGGAAACGGCCCGGCGCTCGATGCGCGCGTAGAGGGTGGCCACGTCCCGTGGCTTGCGCAGGTCGAGGTCGCGGAACTCGACGGTCGTGCCGGGCTCGGCCTGCGCGACATTCAGACTGGATCCAAGGACCAGGGAGGCGAGCAGCGGCACTGCGCGGAAGTGCTGGATTTTCATGACGAGACTCCTGTGAGGTTGTTTGTGCGGTTGCCGGCGCCCGAAGGCGCCGGCCTGGGTCACAGGCTCGTGCGCGGGGCCCTCAAAGGTCTTGGTTTCAGGGTTGAAACGTCATAAAACCTTCTGAAGAGGCTCCTCCGCCATGGTGCGGCGCGAGCGCGAGGGCATGAACCAGTTACGGCAGGCAACGCCTATCTACGAGTTCGGCGGGTTCCGTCTCGACGTGGCCCGGCGGCAGCTGCGTTCCCTGGATGACCAGCCCGCCAGCCTCACGGTCAAGGTATTCGACCTGCTGCTCTACCTCGTCGAGCACCACGGCGAGCTGGTCGAGAAATCGGCGCTGATGCAGGCCGTTTGGCCCAACGTCGTGGTCGAGGAAAACAACCTCAACCAGAACATCTCGGTGCTGCGCAAGGTGCTGGGCGAACGCGCCGGCGAGCATCGCTTCATCATGACCGTGCCGGGGCGCGGCTTCCGCTTCGTCGCGCCGGTCACCGTGGCGGGCAACGGCCAGGCGGCGCCGGCCGTGCCGGCCGCCGCGAAGGCGCCGCAGTCTCCGCGTATCGCCATCATGCCGTTCGAGAACCTGAGTCCCGACCCCGCCAATGCTTTCTTCGCCGACGGACTCCACGAGGAGATCCTCGCGACCCTGTCGCAGCGGGCACCGGACCTGCAAGTGATTTCCCGGACCACCATGATGCGTTACCGCGCGCACCCGGCGCCGTTGCCCCAGATCGCCGCCGAGCTCAACGCCAACTACGTGGTGGAAGGCACGGTCCGGCGCGAGGCCGACCAGGTACGCGTCACGCTGCAGCTCGTCGACGCGCGCGAGGACAAACATCTCTGGGCGCACAGTTACGAACGCACGCTGAAGAGCGCGCTGACCCTGCAGTGCGAAGTCGCCGGTGACGTGGCAGCACGCCTTGCCGCGCGCTTCAGGGGCGAGGCGGTCAAACCTCCCACCGTGAATCCGGAAGCCTACGACCTGTACCTGCGTGCGCGGCTGCTCACTCACCAGGTGACGCCGATGTCACCGCCGGAACAGTACGCCGAGATAGACACGCTCTTCGGCCGCGCCATCGAGCTCGATCCGCAATTCGCCATCGCGTATGCCAACCGCGGCGGTTTTGGCGATGCGAAGTTCGGGTTCAACTACGAAACCGGCGACGAGCTGTTGCGCAGTATCCGCGACGATCTCGCGACCGCGAAACGCCTGGCGCCCGCCGATCCCTTCGTGCTGGCTGCCGAGGCGGGTCACCTCGCCTGGTGCGAAGGAGACCTTCCCCGTGCGCGGGCCACGTTCGAGGCGGCCATGCACGCCGGGCTCGCGGACTCCGTGTACCTGGCAAGTTATGCCATCCTGCTGCAACGCCTGGGCCGCAACGCCGAGGCCTACGACGTGCAGATGCGGGCCGTGAGCACGGATCCTGCCAATCCATTCATCCTCACCGTGGCCACCATCCAGCTCTCCTCGCTGTTGCGCATCGAGGAAGCCATCAAGATGGCCAATCGCGCCATCGAGATCTATCCCGAACGGCCGTTCCTCAGGCTGGTGCGGGCGCAGGTGATCTACAACCACACGGGTCGCGCCGATGAATTGCACCGCGAACTGACCGCGGCCGCGCGCCACGTTCCCGCGCAGCTGCTGCTCGACCTGGGTTTCCCGGTGCTGATGAACGACGGCGCGTACGACGAATTGCAGGCTCTGCTCGATTCGATTCCTGAAAACGAGATCCGCGCGGTTCCGGGTCCCGGCGGCGGCGGCCCGTTGTTCTGCGTCGGCAAGCGGCCATTGGCGCAGTACCGCGGTTGGCTCGCGCTGGCGCGCGGAAATCTGCCCGAAGCGAAACGCTGGGGCACGGAAGTGCTCGACTTCGTCGCCCGCCAGAAGATCACCGTCCAGAACGGCTGGTTCCTGCGGGTCCTCACCGCGCACGGGTACCTGCTGCAGGGACGGCATGAAGAGGCGATCACGGCGGCGCGCGCGGTGGTCGCGTCATGGCCTGTGGCGCAGGATCGCTTCGGCGCCTACAACGCCGCCCAGGCGGCATTCATACTCGTGATGTCCGGCGCCACTGACGAAGCCATGACGATATTGGAGACCCTGATCGAAGACCGCGGGCTGACCGGCGTCGGAGCCGTGCTGCACAGTCCCAGTCTGGCCGCCGCGCTCCCGGGCAATGCGCGTTACCAGGCGTTGAAAGCGCGGCTCGAAGAGGCGGTCAAAGCCTGCACCATCGATTGAGACCCGCGCGCATCAGCGCGGGCCACGATGCCGCATGAAACGCATGATGGCCGCGGCGACCAGCGCCGCGGCCGGCGAGATGAACCACGCCATGGCGACGAAGTGAACCGGCAGCGGGCTCGCGATCAGGAGGCCGAACACCAGCGCCGGAACTCCCGCGACCAGGCCGTGCAGGAACGGACTGTTGGCACCGAGCACGCCGGCCCAGACGCCCGACAGGAACTGCACCAGCACCCACGCGGAGGCGTGCCGCGCGTCGCTGGCGTTGCCCATGGCAAACAACACGATGAGTGCGCCGCCGATGTTGATGATCCCGCTGACCAGCAGCGCGCCGGGACGCAGGCCGCGCGCCGGTGAGGAAGGATTCACGGACTCGGTCGGCAATCAGGCACCTCTGCGATGATGGCCCGATTGAGGACCGACAGCCTGGCGCGGCTTCACGGGTCTTTTCACGGCGGGTAGTCTCGCCTCGTCGCCCTGGAGCGGCAAGTGTCAACAAATCAAGATGATTGCGATACCGTGTGCGCCATGCAAAACATCAGAAGATTTCCATGCCTGGGAGCGGCCCTCGCCGCGCTGTTGATAGCCGGCACCGGCGCCACGAGCGCCGTCGCAGCCGGGAAAAAGATTCCCACGCACGAAGACATCTGGCTCATGAAGCGCATCGGCGCGCCGCAGGTGAGCCCCGACGGCCGATGGATCGTGGTGCCGGTGGCGGAGCCCTCGTACGACGAAAACAGCCAGCTCAGCGACCTGTGGCTGGTCGACACCAGCGCGCGCAATTTCACCCGCCGCATCACGTCCACTCGGCGCCCTGAGAGCGGCGTCGTCTGGAGCCCCGACAGCCGCCGCATCGTGTTCAGCGCCCAGCGCGACAACGACGACGCGCCGCAGCTCTATTCACTCGACCTTGCCCAGGGCGGCGAGGCGCAGCGCCTCACGAATCTATCCGGCGGGGCCCGAGCGCCCGTGTTCTCGCACGACGGGCGGCAGATCGCGTTCGTGGCCATCATGTATCCGCAGGCCGCCGACGACGCGGCCAACAAGGCGCTGCTCGCCGAGCACCGCGCGCGCAAATCGTCCGCGCGCATCTACGAAGGATTCCCCATCCGCAACTGGGATCGCTGGCTCGACGAGCGCCAGGTGCGCATTTTCGTGCAGGGGCTCGATGAAGACGGACAGCCCAGCGGCCCGCCCCGCGACCTGCTGGCCGGCACCAGACTCGCCGCCAGCCCGGGTTTTGCCGGCCGCCAGACCGACACCGGCGAAGAGCTGGAAATGGAGTTCACGCCCGACAACAAGTCGGTGGTGTTCGCGGCCACCACCAATCTCAACGAGGCGGCGCGCGCCTTCACGGATTCGCAGCTGTTCGTCGTGGACGTGGCCGGCGGCGAACCGCGCGCCATCACCACGGGCATGAACAGCTGGTCGTTGCCGAAGTTCACGCCGGACGGCAGCCACCTGCTGGCGGTGGTCGAGGAACAGGGCGGCAGCAGTGTCTACAACCTCGCCCGACTTGCGGCATTCAACTGGCCGCAGCCCGGCGAGCCGCGCATCGTCACGCATGGCATCGATCGTGCCGTGGGCGGCTACGCGGTCACGCCGGATTCGCGCACCGTGTACTTCACGGCCGAAGACGCCGGCAACGAAAAACTGTTCTCGGTGCGCGTGGGCGGGGGAACCGTGCAGACGGTGTTCGGCGTGGAGGAGGGTTCGTACAACAACATCGCGATCCCGCGGCGCGCCGACAACCTCGCGATCTACGGCACCTGGGAGAGCGCCAGCTCGCCGGCCGAAGTGGCGTTGATCAGTCCGCAAAATGGCAAGGCGCTGGTCTTGACGCGCTTCAACGCGCAGCGGGTGGCGCGCCTGGACCTGCCGCCCATCCAGAATTTCTGGTTCACTTCCAGCCGCGGCAAGCGCATCCACAGCTTCGTGGTGCGGCCGCCCGGCTTCGACGCCTCGAAGAAATACCCCCTGTTCGTGGTCATCCACGGCGGCCCGCACGGCATGTGGCGCGACCAGTTCTTCATCCGCTGGAACTACCACCTGCTCGCGGCGCCGGGTTACGTGCTGCTGCTGACCAACTACTCGGGATCGACCGGCTTCGGCGAGGAATTCTCGCGCTCCATCCAGGGCGATCCGCTCAAGGGGCCCGCCGACGAGATCAACGAGGCCGCCGACGCCGCGATCCGGCATTTCGGCTTCATCGACGGCACGCGCCAGTGCGCCGGCGGCGCCAGCTACGGCGGCCACCTCGCCAACTGGCTGCAAGGTACGACCACGCGCTACAAGTGCCTCGTGAGCCACGCCGGCCTCGTGAACCTGGAGGCGCAGTGGGGCACGAGTGATACTATCTACTCGCGCGAGGTCAACATGGGAGGACCGCCTTGGGACCAGGGAGCCGTGTGGCGCAGCCAGAACCCGATCCGCTTTGCCGGGAATTTCCGCACCCCGGTGCTCGTGACCGTGGGTGAGAACGACTTCCGCGTGCCGCTCAACAACGCGCTGGAATACTGGAGCGCGCTGCAGCGCATGAAAGTGCCGAGCCGCTTCGTCGTGTTCCCGGACGAGAATCACTGGATCCAGAAGGGCGAGAACAGCAGGCTGTTCTACTCGGAGCTGGCCGCGTGGCTGGCCCGCTGGCTCGGCCCGCCCGGCTGAAGGACGCAGATTGTCAGGGGCATGGGATTTCTACTTCGCGCGCATCAACGACGCGCCGGCTTCCATCTTCATCGATCTCGGCATCCGCGCCGATGTGCCGCTCGAGAAGCGCCCGTGGCTGTTGTGGGTATGGGTGCGGCTCAAGTCCCCGAAGCCTGACGGGCTCGCCACCAACGAGGAAAGCACCGGCCTGAATCCCGTCGGCGAGGCGCTGGAAGCGGCGATCTCCGCGACCTGCGGCGCGCAGCTCGTGGCGCGGGTCACGGGTGCGGGCCGCCGCGAGTTCTATTTCTACGCCACCGAGCCCGGCGAGCTGCAGTCCGCCTCGGCCAGCGCCATGAAGGGCTTTCCGGACTACAAGTTCGAGTACGGCAGTACCTTCCAGCCCGAATGGGACCAGTACCTCATGCTGTTCCCCTCGGACAGCAACCTGGAGCGCATGCACAACCGGCGCGTACTGCAGGACCTGGCGCGGCAGGGTGACGTGCACGAGGTGCCGCGCAAGGTGGAGCACTGGTTGCATTTCTCCGACGAGGCGACGCGGACGGCGTGCCGCGATACGCTCACGGCCATCGAGTTCGCGGTCGAGGACGAAAGCGTGTCCGACGAGGAGTCCGAGGACTTGCGTTATCAACTGGTGGTGTCGCGCGTCGACAGCGTCGACTCTCACACCATCAATGGCATCACCATCGAACTGGCGCGCCTGGCGCGCGAACACGATGGCGCGTACGAAGGCTGGGACTGCGCGGTGACGCGCGGTGAAACCGCGTAGCCGGGACAGGCATGTCAGGAAGAATGGTCTCGCTGGTGGTCATGGGCCTGTTGGTCGCGGCGCTGTTCTTCGGCTGCCAGTCCCTCGCGCGCAAGGCGCTTTTCTATCCCACGCACGACGCCGGCGACAACGGGCTGGCCCGCTGGACCCACGAAGGGTCGCTGGTCGGCTTCGCCCGCGAAGTGCCTGCGCCCGAGAACGTGTGGCTGATGCTGCACGGGAACGGCGGGCAGGCGGCCGACCGCGTGTATGCGCTGCATGCGTTTTCGCCGCGCGACTCGGTCTACATCCTCGAGTATCCCGGGTATGGCCAGCGTGAAGGCCAACCCTCGCGCGCCTCCTTCGATGCGGCGGCGCTCGCGGCCTATCAACTGCTGCGCGCGAAGTTTCCCGGCAAGCGGGTCTGCGTGGCGGCGGAGTCGATCGGCAGCGGGCCGGCGGCGACGCTGGCGGCCGCGGAGCAGCCGCCCGACAAACTGGTGTTCATCGTGCCCTTCGACGACCTGAAATCCGTGGGCAAGGACCATGTGCCCTACGCGCCGATGAGCCTGCTGCTGGCAGGAAGCTGGAACAACGTGGAATCGCTGGCGAAATACGACGGGCCCATGGACGTGTTCGGTGCGGAGCGCGACGAGGTGATCCACGTGCGCCATGCGCAGGCGCTCGCGGCCAGCCGTCCGCAGGCGAGATTCCACCTGCTGCGCGGCGGCCACAACGACTGGTCGCGGCAGCCGGAAGTCGAGATCCGCTACCCCTGAGCGCCGCTACAGGGTCTTGGTGAAGACTACCGTCAGGTTGTTGGCGGGCATGCGCACCACTTGCTGGCGCTGCAGGCCGTGCAATGCGGCGATCCGCGTGACGTCCTCGAGATCGCGCAGTCCCCACTCCTGGTTGCGGCGCTTGAGCGTGGCGTCGAAGTCGAGGTTCGACTGCACGGCCGTGCCGTTCTCGAGATAGGGGCCGTACAGCACCAGCTTGCCCTGCGTGCGCAGGTGGCGGGCGGCGCCGATGCACAGCGCATTGGTCGAAGACCACGGCGCGATGTGGACCATGTTGATGCACAACACCGCGTCGTAGTTCGCGGCCACCGGCCAGCGCGGCTCGTGCACGTCGAGCGCCACCGGTTCTTCGATGTTGCCCAGTCCCGATTCGCGCACGCGCGTGACGATGGCCTCGCGGCTGGCGTCGTCGGGCTCGGTGGGTTGCCAGCGGATGCCGGGCAGCTCGGCGGCGAAATAGCACACGTGTTGCCCGGACCCGGAGGCGATCTCGAGCACGTGGCCCGTGGCCGGCAGCACGGTCTCCAGCACCGTGAGGATGGGTTCCTTGTTGCGCTCCGCCGCCGGCGAGGTCAGCAACTCGTTGGTCATGGAGGCGCCCGCTCGGCGCGGATGCGCTTCACCGTGAACCAGGTGAACAGGCTGATGACGCCGAGCAGCACGCCCATCAGCACCGCCAGCCACCAATGGAAGCGCCAGGCCTCCACCAGCCCCCAAACCACGCCGATCGGCGTCATCACGAGCAGTAACGGCTTGGCAATGCGCATGGAAGTGATGGTGGTGGTGGTGGTGTCAGAGAGGGAATGTCGGGATTGTGCCGATTCGCGCGACAGCATGTACACCGCTACACAATCCCGACATTCCCTCTCTGACACCACCACCGCTGCTGCCACTAGAGGATGTAGCGGGAGAGGTCTTCGTCCTTGGCGAGGTTGCCGAGGTGCTCGTCGACGTACTTCGCGTCGATCTCGATGGTCGAGCCGGCCTTCTCGGCGGCCTCGAACGACACGCTCTCGAGCAGCCGTTCCATCACGGTGTGCAGGCGGCGCGCACCGATGTTCTCGGTCTTCTCGTTGACGCTGAAGGCGATCTCGGC
>DASUGK010000195.1:0-27247 GCA_036274075.1 Steroidobacteraceae bacterium
TCGATCATCACGCTCAAGATCGACCCGGAGAAGATCCGCGACGTCATCGGCAAGGGTGGCGCGGTCATCCGCCAGATCACCGAGGAGACCGGCACCACGATCGACATCGAGAACGATGGCACGGTCAAGATCGCCAGCGTCTCGGGCGCCGCGGGCCGCGAAGCCCAGCGCCGCATCGAGCTGATCACGGCGGACGTGGAAGTCGGCCGTGTCTACGAAGGCAAGGTCGTGCGCCTCATGGACTTCGGGGCGTTCGTCACCATTCTCCCGGGCCGCGACGGCCTGGTGCACATCTCGCAGATCAGCGAGGAGCGCGTCGAGAAGGTGTCGGACAAGCTCAAGGAAGGCGACAACGTGCGCGTCAAGGTTCTTGAAGTCGACCGCCAAGGGCGTGTTCGCCTCAGCATGCGCAACGTCGACGCCGCCTGACGAAAAAGGGGACAGATCTATTTTTGGATCTGTCGCACCGGTGAACGAGGAGGGGACAGATCAAATGGATCTGTCCCCTTTTTCATTGCGTGCGCCAGGCGGAACACGGCGATCAGGGTGTTGGCGTCGCGCAGCGATTCGATGTGGGCGAGCACGTCCTGCAGGTCGTAGAAATCGCAGCGCTGGTGCCAGTACGGGCCCGGTTCGGTGATGACGTACGGGAAAATGCGGTTCGGCAGGACACCGAGGCTGGGAAAGTAGCCTTCGCCCAGCTTCTTCACGGCGCCTTCGCGCACACCCGTCTGTGCGGCAATCCAGCCTGCAACTGCCTGAGCGTGCGTGATCGACGAGGGAAGGCGTAAACCTGCGACGGTCATGTGTCCGCTGTGGCCCTCCCTGAACTGGATCGCGGGAAACTGCGATTGATGCTCGCTGAGCCGCTGCAGACCGATGCATAACCTGCCGGTCCGGGTGTCCTTCACCACGGGCAGCAACGTCGCGCCGTTCGTCGACACGTCGCGCGAACTGGCGGGATTGGGGACGACGAACTCCAGTTCCCGCCGCGCGGTCACGCGCTCGCGGCCATCCCGCAGTTCGCGCTCGTGGAACTCCGAGCGCACGATGTCCATCCAGCCCGAGCCATCCGCCACCTCGCGAAACACCCGGAAGGTCTTCGCGGCGGCCAGCGCTTCATCGATTCGGCGCAGGTCATCCACCGCGGCCTCGGCGGGCTGGAACGTGCCGCCGATCCAGGGGCCGACGGGTTTGCGCAGCCTCCGCAGCAGGTTGTAGAGATTCAGCTCCAGCCGCGCCTCGGCGAGCATGCCCACCTGGATGGCCGGCAGCAGCCGCAGCGCCTCGTGGCTGCGGATGGAACCGTCATGGCTGAACCCGGAATAGTGCGCGTTCGACGTCCGGTCCGGGTCGGCCGCTCCCCGGATTTCGACGTACACCGACTGGACGCGTTCGTTCAGTTCAGCCGGCGCCGTGTAATAACTCAGCGCCGGTTCGATCGCGCCGATGCTCTCCGGCGAAAAGCCGGCGCGCGCCAGCAGGACCTCGTCGACGGCGCTGCGCCAGTCGCCCACGGGCGCGGCCGCCAGCGGCTCGATCATGTGGCCCGACCAGGTCTTGCCATCCAGGTTGGCCGTCATGCGGCGCGGCTGGGTGTTGGCGATCGGACGCGGATAGTCGCACTTGGAGAAGATCACGAGCTCGCCGGCCGGGCCGAGTTGCCAGGGAATCACGTCGACGACGTCCTCGCCCGGGCGCTTGGCCATGTCGAAGCGCGCGCCGTTGGCCGTATTCTCGTAGAACGCCAGCTGCAGAAAGGACGGTGGCTGCTCCGCCTGGCGGTGCTCGCGCAGGAAGAACGAAGTGCTGGAGGCGGCTTTCTGCATCACGCAGACGAAGTTCGACGGCGGCAGGGGCAGGGGGTTCAAACTACTGTCGAAGAGCCTCGCGTGGGGCGCGTACCAGTGCTCCAGGATCCACGGATTCTCGTACGGCGCCGAGAACAGCACGCGGCAGCCGAGCTGCTCGGCTTCGCGGCGATGTTGCCTGGCATTCCAGTAGCCGTACTTTTCGTTGGCCTCCGGGTAGAAACGGCTGCGATATTCCTTGCGCCAGATGAACTCCCAGGCGAAGCCGTGCGGCAGGCAGAAGATCCGCCAGTGTTCGTCGAGGCCCAGCGCCGCCAGGTTCATGCCGGCGGTGCGTTCCTCGAAGAAGAAGCCCTTGATGTGGCCCGCCGCGTCGCCGTGGTCGTAGGCCATGGCCTCGCGGGAATACAGGTGCAGCAGGTCCGGCAGTGACATGTCGTCGGGGGTGGTGCCCTTGCCGCCGTCGTCACGCAATGCCATGTAGACCGGCCGTTCCGGTTCGGGCGGCAGCACGAAGTCGCGGTTGATGATGATGCCGCCCGGCGAAAGGTTGCGCAGTTCCGCCGCCAGGATTTCCTTCACCGTCTGCTCGCGGTAGCCGGTATAGGAGTACGGCTCATGGAGGATGCTGAGGTTCAGCACCGCGTCCAGCCGCCGTCCCCCGAGGTCGAAGTTGCGCAGGTCGCCCTCGATGAACTCGAGGTTGGGCAGGTGGGCGAATCGTTCGCGCGCCTTGGCGATGAAACCCGCGTCGTAGTCGAGGCCGATGACGTGGATGCGCGGATTGGATTGCGCCAGCCAGGCAGTGGCAAGCCCGTCGGCGCAGCCGGCATCCAGCACCACTGCGCCATCCTTGAGCAACAGGTGCGCGGCGCAAACGGCCACCTTGTGCGCGAGCGTCGTGCTCATCGCGCGCAGCAACTCCTTGCCCTGGGCCTCGTCGGCGACCTTCTTGTCCAGGTTGGTTCTCCAGGTTCCTGACGAAGGTGAATCGTCCCGAACGCGCGCGCATCTTGTAAAGTCGGGCGTGCCGGAGCACGTGCGTGGTGATCTCCGTTGGGGCGGCTGAATGCGGACAATCGATCGGGCACTGATTCTCCTGGCGGCCGTCCTGGCGATGGCGGGATGCGCCACCCCACCGGCACCCGCACCTGGATCCGAACCCGACGCCGCGCCTGCACCCGCGGCCGAACCCGCGCCTAACGACTTCGAGGCGCAGCGCCAGAAGGCGCTCAGGGACTCGCAGACGCCCGAAGCCCAGGCCTACGAGCGCGAGTTCTATCCGGCGATCGGCCAGGAGCTCGCCAACCTGCTGAAGAAATGCACCACGGAGTTTCCCGCGACGGCGGACGACTCCTTCGAAATGGTGTTCAGGATCGACCACTGGGGCGAGCCGAAGGCCGTGCTGGTGGATCCGGTCACCGACCTGTCGAGCTGCGTGGCCAGGGGCTCCTGGTATTTCACCTATCCGCATCCCGGCGAAAAATTCTCCAGCACCGGCCTCGCGGTCCTGGTGCCCATTTCGATCGAGTGAGCTATTTCCTGCGCGCGAGGCGCGCGAGGATTTCTAGGCGGCGCGGGTGGGCCTGGATCCACTCGCGCATCTGCTCGACGCGCGTGAAGTCATCGCCCAGCACGCCGCGCAGCCGCGAGGCTTCCATCGCCTCGGTCACTTCGACCTTGACCATGTTCTGCCAGGCCTGCGTGAACAGGCGCGCGAAGTCCCCGGACAGCGCGAGGCCTTCGACCAGCTGCCATTCACCGTGGTCCAGCCACACCTCGTCGCAATGCGGGCAGTAGTCGAGCCGGTTGGTCTTCTCCGCGCTGATGCGGTACTTGCTCATCAGCGAACGGCACTTGGGGCATTTCTTCGCGGCGACCGAGTCGGCCGCATCGGTGTCGGCCACGGCGGCGGGCATCGCGGGCAGGCGCTCGCTGCCCGCGCTTTCGCGCCAGGCGCGATACGCCACCAGGCTTACGAGCGAGCCCAGGCACTTGCCGCAGCTGTAGCCGGCGAGGTTGTCAGTGAGGAGGGTGTGGACGAGGGGAGATTGGTCGCAATGCGGGCATTGGGCCATGGGCGGGAGACGTTACCTGCTGATGCGTTGAGATATCCCGCGCCCGCGAGGGGCACGGGATGGGGTTTTCCGCGGCGCGCTACTGGTGGCTCGCCGTTTCGGACGATTTGTCTTCGCCGTCGCGTCCGCCGCGACCCGCTGCATTCATCAGCGTCTTGAAGATCTCGTCCTGCACCGACCGCCAGCGCTGGTAATTGCGCTGCGCGACGCCGGCGACGGTTTCCACCGGGTCCATGCCGACGACCGCCTTGACCTTGTCGCGCAATTCGCGCTGCTGCGAGTTGAACAGCTTCATGCTCTGTTCGAGGTAACTCGACAGCACTCCCTGCAGTTGTCCGCCGTAGGAGCGGATCACCTGCGAGAGGAAGTCTCGGCTCATCACCGGATCGACGCCGTGTTCCTGTTCCGCGATCACCTGCAGCAGGATGCTGCGCGTGATGTCTTCCTGCGATTTCTTGTCGATGACGACGAAATCGATTCGCTCGAGGACCAGAGACCGGATATCGCTGAGCGTGATGTACTTGCTCTGCACTGTGTCGTACAGACGTCGGTTTGGGTACTTCTTGATGACGCGTGGTTCGCTCATGCCTTCACCCTCCGTGTGGCTGCTACCTTAGTACACCTGCCAGTACCTCACAATTTGAGGCTGAATATTTGCTTATTTGTCGCCAGCCGCGGACAACTCGCGATGGGTACTCCCCGCAAGGGCTTGCGGGCGCCAGTGCGCAAGCGCCCATTTCCACACATCTTTAATGGGGCAACGCTCCAGGCCGGGCGGCGGGGATTGGGATAAATGCGTAAGGGTGGATGTAAGCCCTTTGGCCACTTGCGAGGCGTCCAGGGGTACTGCCCGTTTCGATTTCGATAGTTTGCCGCCCCCGGGCTCCAGCAGCAGGGGAAGGTGCCCGTAGATAGGGCGTGGCAGAGATAACGCCGCCTGCAGGTCGATCTGCCACGGCGTGCTCGACATCAGGTCCGCGCCGCGCACCACGCGCGTGACGCCCTGGTAGGCATCGTCAACCACCACGGCGAGCTGATAGCTCGCGATGCCGTCGCGCCGCTCGACGACCACGTCACCGCAGGCGGCCAGATCGAAAGACTGCGATCCCTGGAAAAGATCATCGAAGCTGCCGCGCGTGTCGCTGACGCGGAAGCGCCGCGCCGTGGCGCCGGGACGGGTCGGGCCGTTGCGGCAGGTGCCGGGATAACCGCTGGGCTCCTCGTTGCCAGCCCCGCCGAGATCCTTGCGCGAGCAGCTGCAGTCGAACAGCCGTCCGGCGGTGGTTAGATCGGCGAGCGCCGCGCGATAGGCCTCGCGGCGGGTGGACTGGTAGAGCACCGGGCCGTCCCACTCGAAGCCGAAGGCCTCGAGGGTACGCAGGATCTGGTCGGCGCAGCCGGAGACGACCCGCGGGGTGTCGAGGTCTTCCATGCGCACCAGCCAGCGGGCGCCATTGGACCGCGCATCGAGGTAGCTGCCCACCGCAGCCAGGAGCGACCCGAGGTGCAGCGGGCCGGTGGGCGAGGGCGCAAATCTCCCCGCGCCCCCCGTGGCGACTTCAGCGGTAACGGTCGTCCCGGTCGCCGTACTGCCGCTCGCGGCGCTCGCGGCGTTCCTGGGCTTCGAGCGTCAGCGTCGCGACCGGGCGCGCTTCGAGGCGCTTCACGCCGATTTCTTCGCCGGTCTCCAGGCAGTAGCCGTAGCTGCCGTCCTCGACGCGCTTGATGGCTTCGTCGATCTTGCGGATCAGCTTGCGCTCGCGGTCGCGCGTGCGCAGCTCGAGGCTGAATTCCTCTTCCTGCGTGGCGCGGTCGTTCGGATCCGGAAAGTTGGCCGCTTCGTCCTTCATGTGCGAGACGGTGCGGTCGACTTCCATCATCAGGTCGCGCTTCCAGTTGTTGAGGATGTTGCGGAAGTGCTCCAGCTGCTCCTTGTTCATGTACGCCTCGCCACGCTTGGCGATGTACGGCGTTACATTGCGCGGTCCCGCGAGCAGGCTGCCGGCCTCGACCGGTTCCTCGGAATCCGTATCGGGCTGGGGCTGGCGCGGCGTGGCGCTGATGCCCGACGCGGAAGGCACTGCCGTGGCGGTGACGACGATGCGCTCGTTGCTCGGGCCCTTGCGAACGGCCTGTGCCACGGGCGTCGCGTTCGCGGCCTGGCTCGGAGCGGGAGCAGGCTTGGCGGCGGGGACGGCCTTCGCGGCAGCGGTGGCCTTGTTCGGCGTGGATTTGGTGGCGGCTGACTTAGCCGTGGATTTCGCTGCGACGGGCTTCGTCGCCGGCTTCTTTGCGGTCAACTTGGGTTTCTCGACTTTCTTCGGCTTTGCGGGCTTTGCAGCCGCTCGCTTGGTCGGCATTGTGTGTCGCTCCAGGCCCTGGTTCGAACGGGGGGCCGGTTTGCAGGACGCGGGATTATAGCGGCGTATTTTTGCCTGTACAGTCGCATGTGCCGGGCGACACCCCGGCGAAATTCTTACGTGAAATCAGGGCAGTTGGACGCCGGCGGGCGGCTGCCAGCCGGACTTGCGCCTTTCCACGATGACCGAAGTGTAGATCCCGCCGCGGACATTGAATTTGCCGGTGAGCCTCAGGAAGCGGGGCCGGCAGGCGCCGGCCAGGTCGTCGGCGATCTGGTTGGTCACGGCCTCGTGGAAGGCGCCGCGGTCGCGAAACGACCACAGGTACAGCTTCAGCGACTTCAGCTCCACGCACAGCTCGTCGGGCACATACTCGAGTTCGAAGGTGGCGAAGTCCGGCTGGCCGGTCTTCGGGCACAGGCAGGTGAACTCGGGCAGCGTCATGCGGATCGTGTAATCGATCTCGCGCGAGGGATTCGCAAAAGTCTCAAGGCGTGTCGAAGGTTGCGTGGACATCTTGATGGCCGGGATTTGTCGTCGCGTTTCTCTCGCGCGAAGCGACCTGAAAATGACTGCGATTACTTTACACTACGGCGCCAATTCTTCCGCCCGATCGTCCCGGAAAAATCGATGCGCCTGACCAAGATCAAAGTTGCCGGATTCAAATCCTTCGCCGACCCGACCTCCGTGGGATTCCCCAGCAATCTCACCGGCGTCGTCGGGCCGAACGGTTGCGGCAAGTCCAACATCATCGACGCGGTGCGCTGGGTCATGGGCGAATTGTCGGCCAAGCACCTGCGCGGCGATTCGATGATCGATGTCATCTTCAACGGCTCCGCCTCGCGCAAGCCGGTGGGCACCGCCTCGGTCGAGCTGGTGTTCGACAACAGCGACGGCAAGATCTCCGGCCCCTACGCCGACTATGCCGAGGTGTCGCTCAAGCGCCAGGTGACGCGCGACGGCACGTCCAACTACTTCCTCAACGGCGCGCGCTGCCGCCGCAAGGACATCACGCAGCTGTTCCTGGGCACGGGCCTCGGATCGCGCAGCTACGCCATCATCGAGCAGGGCATGATTTCGCGCGTCATCGAGGCCAAGGCCGACGACATGCGCATGTTCGTGGAGGAGGCCGCCGGCATCTCGCGCTACAAGGAACGCCGCAAGGAGACCGAGGCGCGGATCGCCGACACGCGCGAGAACCTCGAGCGCCTGCAGGACGTGCGCGACGAAGTGGACAAGCAGATCCGCCACCTGCAGCGGCAGGCCGCGACTGCGCGCCGCTACCAGGCGCTCAAGGAAACCGAGCGGCGCCTGACAGCCGAACTGCTGGCCCTGCGCCTGCGCGAGATCGATTCCGGCGCCGAGGTGCAGGACAGCGCGGTGCGCGAGTGCGAGCTCACCATGCAGCAGGCGCTGGCCGACCAGCGCGCGGCCGAGGCCGCCATCGAGACGCAGCGCGTCTACCAGGCCGAGCAGACCGAACGCGTGAGCGCCGTTCAGGCGCGCTACTACGAGGTCGGCGCCGAGATCAGCCGGACGGAGCAGTCGATCACGCACACGCGCGAGCTGCGCGACCAACAGCGCAACGAACTCGCGCAGTCACGCGCCACGCTCGCCGAGCTCGATTCACACATCGAACGCGACCAGCGGCAGATCGCCGACCTGCGCGCCGAGATCGAACAGCTCGGCCCCGCGCTCGCGCAGGCGCAGGCCGCCGAAGGTTCGCTCAGCGAGGAGGTGGCCGCCGCGGAAACGGCGCTCGCCGCCTGGCAGCAGGGTTGGGAGGATTTCAACCGCGAGCAGGGCGCCGCGCACCAGACCACGCAGGTGGAACGCGCGCGCATCGAACAGCTCGAGAACCAGCTGCGGCGGCTGTCCAGCCAGGCCGACCGCCTGGCCGTCGAGCGCGATGCGCTCATGGCGCAGGAGTCCTCGGCGCTGCTCGGGCAGCTCACCGAGAAGGAATCCCTGGCGCGCAGCAGCGCCGATGAACTGTCGCGTGCGCTGAGCGCGGCGCTCGACCGATCGCAGAACTTGCGCGCGGCGCAGTTCGAGGCCGAGAGCCGGCTCGAGGCCGCGCGCGCCGAGCGCGAACGCCGCCGCGCCGAGGTGGTGTCGCTCGAAGCGCTGCAGAAGGCAGCGCTGGGCCGCGGCGATTCGCGCACCGCCGAATGGCTCCAGGCGGCGGGACTGGCGCAGCAGCCGCGCCTCGCGGCGCAACTGTCGGTGCGTGACGGCTGGGAACGCGCGGTGGAAACCGCGCTGGGCGATTACCTGGAAGCGCTCTGCGTCGAAGAGCTCGATGCGCTGGCCGATGTATTGCCGACGCTGCCGGTGGGCCGCGTCTCGCTGCTGCAGGCCGGTGAACACGTCGAGGCCGACGGCACCGCCGGCATGTTGTCGGGCGTGGTCTCCGGGCCCGCCGCCATCGTGCGCCTGCTGTCGCGCGTGCGCCTGGCCGAGACGCTGCCCGAGGCGCTCGGGATCCGCCGCGACATCGCGCACGACGAATCGGTGATCACGCGGTCGGGCGAATGGATCGGCCGGGACTGGCTGCGCGTCAACCGCGGTGGCGATCCGCATTCGGGCGTGCTCGAGCGCGAGCAGCGCCTCAAGCAGCTGCGCGCCGAGCTGGCGCGCACCGAGGAGAACACCCGCGACACCGAGGCGCGCCTGGCGACCTGCCGTGAAGAACTGGCGCAGGCCGAACGCGAACGCGACGCCGCCCAGGCCCGCATCCAGGGCGCGCACCGCGACCATGCCGACCTGCTGGGCCAGCTCGAAGGCGAACGCGCGCGTGCGCAGGAATCCACGGTGCGCCGCGAGCGCCTCGAGGAAGAAGCCGCCGAGGTGAGCCGCGACGTGGGCATCGCGCAGGACGCGCTGGCCCGCGCCCGCGCCGAGCTCGATCGCGGCCTCGTGGCGCTCGACGCGCTCGATTCGCGACGCGCCGGACTCGAAGCCGAGCGCGATGATCGCCGGGAAGCCGTGCAGACGGCGCGCGCGCGCTGGCAGGCTGCGCAGCTCGCGAGCCGCGACCTCCTGATCCGCATCGAATCGCGCCGCTCGAGCGAAAGCTCGATGGGCGTGGGCCTCAAGCGCATGTCCGACCAGCGCCTGCAGACCCAGGCGCGCCGCGACGAACTCGAAGCCGCGCTGGCCAATGGCGACCAGCCCATCGTCGAGCTCGAAACCCGGCTGTCGGATTTCCTGGCGCGCCGCCTCGACGTCGAGGGCGAACTGGCCGCCGAGCGCCGCGCGCTCGAGGAGGCCGACGCCGCGCTGCGCGCCCTCGACGAGAAGCGGCTCGATGCGGAAAACCGCGTCAACGCCGCGCGCGCCGGCGTGGAGCAGGCGCGGCTCGTGGCACAGGAATCGCGCGTGCGGCGCGAGGGCCTCATCGAGCAGTTCGCTGCCACGCGCTTCGACCTGACGGAGATCCTTGCGGGCCTGGCGCCGGATGCCGCGGTGGCCACCTGGGAAGAATCCCTCAACACCACGCGCGCCGACCTCGAGAAGCTCGGCCAGGTGAACCTCGCCGCCATCGACGAGCTCAAGGAGTCCAGCGAACGCAAGGAATACCTCGACCGGCAGTTCGCCGACGTCACCGCGGCGCTGGGCACGCTCGAAGAGGCCATGCGCAAGATCGACAAGGAGACCCGCACGCGCTTCGAGGACACGTTCAACCGCATCAACGCCGGCCTCAAGGAAAAATTCCCCAAGCTGTTCGGCGGCGGGCATGCCTACCTCGAGATCGTGGGCGACGACATCCTCGAGGCCGGCGTCGCCGTGATGGCGCGCCCGCCGGGCAAGCGCAACAGCAGCATCCACCAGCTCTCCGGCGGCGAGAAGGCACTTACCGCGGTGGCGCTGGTGTTCTCGATCTTCGACCTGAATCCGGCGCCGTTCTGCCTGCTCGACGAAGTGGACGCTCCACTCGATGAACACAACGTGGGCCGCTTCTGCGACATCGTGCGGCAGATGTCGGAACGCGTGCAGTTCATCTTCATCACGCACAACAAGGCGACCATGGAACTGGCCTCGCAGCTCCTGGGCGTCACGATGACCGAGCCGGGTTGCTCGCGCCTCGTGGCGGTCGACGTCGACGAGGCGGTGCGCATGGCGACGGCGTAACAGGAGTACGATGAGCCCAATTCCATGAGCGAATTGCGTCTCATACTCCTGGTTGCCGGCCTGCTGTTCATCGCCGGCATCGCGGGCTTCGAATGGTGGCGCGGCCGCCGCGCCCGCGCGCTGAGCGCCGCGCCGCGCGAGGACCTCGCGTCCGAGCCGCCCGCCTCGGCGTCGAAACCGCTGCCCGACATCCACGTGGTGCGCGAGCCGCGTGTCGCCGTGCAGGACAACCTGCCCGTGATCGAGCTCGCCAGCACCTCGGCCTCCGGGACGCGCCGGGCCCTCGGGATCTCCATCTCGGATGAGGTGGCGGTGGATGCGACGCCTGCCACCTCGCACGCGGAAGCGCCCGCCACGCGCAATGAACCGTACATTGGCCAGGACGATGAGATCTCCGAAGTGCGCGTCTTCGAAGAACAACCCGTCCGCGGCCCGCAACTGGTGATCGCCTGGCCGAAGGAAAACGAGCGCCGCATCGTCACGCTGCGCGTGATCCCGCAGGGTGAACCGCGGTTCGCCGGCCGCGCGCTGCGCCAGGCCTTTGCCAGCGCCGGTTTCTGGCACGGCCCCATGGACATCTACCACCTGCCCGACGCCCGTGGCCGCGTCATCGTCAGCGCCGCGGCGCTGGCGCAGCCCGGCACCTTCGATCCATCCATCATGGATTCGCAGCGTTTCTCCGGCCTCAACCTGTTCTCGGTGCTGCCGGGGGTGCTCTCCGAGCGCGAGACCTTCGACGAACTCGTGGGCGCGGCGCGCATGCTGGCCGAACGCCTCGGCGGCTCGCTCACCGACCAGCACGGCGACGAGCTCACCGCGCAGCGCATCGCGCGGCTGCGCCAGTCGCTGGAAGCACCGGCCCAGGCCCGCGCCGCGGGCGAGTCCTGATCCATGGCGGCAAAGGCGGCTGCCGAAAGGGCCGCGCAACTGCGCGCCACGATCAACGACCACGATCACCGCTACTACGTCCTCAACGAGCCGTCGGTGCCGGACGCCGAGTACGACCGGCTCATGAAGGAACTGCGCGAGCTCGAGGCCGCGTATCCCGAGCTCGTCACGCCCGATTCACCGACGCAGCGCGTGTCGGGCAGGGCGGCGCCGGAATTCGCCCAGGTGCAGCACGCCATCCCGATGCTGTCGCTGAACAACGGCTTCACCGACGAGGATCTCGCCGACTTCGATCGCAAGGTGCGCGAGCGGCTGGGCCGCGACGGACCCATCGACTACTCGGCCACGCCCAAGCTCGACGGGCTCGCGGTCTCGGTGCTGTTCCGCAATGGTGAATATTTCCGCGCGGCCACGCGTGGTGATGGCGTGACCGGCGAGGACGTGACCGCGAACGTCGGCACCATCCGCTCGGTGCCGCGGCGGCTGCGCGGCAGGGCGCCCACGCTGCTCGAAGTGCGCGGCGAAGTGTTCCTGCCGTACGCGGGCTTCGAGAAGATGAACCGCGAGGCGCTGGAACGCGGCGACAAGACCTACGTGAACCCGCGCAACGCGGCTTCCGGCAGCCTGCGGCAGCTGGACCCGGCCATCACCGCGAGGCGGCCGCTCGACCTGTATTTCTACGAGCTCGGCGTGGTGGAGGGCGGTGCGGTGCCCGAGCGGCACAGCGAGCTCGCGGCCTGGTTGAATTCACTTGGCCTGCGCACCGGCAACGAGGGCCGCCGGGTGAGCGGCGTGGAAGGCTGCCTCGCGTATTACCGCGACATCGGCGCGCGCCGCGCCAAGCTGCCGTTCCAGATCGACGGCGTGGTCTACAAGGTAGATAGCCGCGCGGACCAGGAGAAGCTCGGTTTCGTGTCGCGCGCGCCGCGCTGGGCGCTGGCGCACAAGTTCCCCGCCGACGAGGAGCTCACGCTGCTCGAAGGCGTCATCTTCAACGTGGGCCGCACCGGTGCGCTGACGCCGGCGGCCAAGCTCAAGCCCGTGTTCGTGGGCGGCGTCACCGTGAGCAACGCCACGCTGCACAACATGGACGAGGTGGCGCGCAAGGGCTTCATGATCGGCGACACCGTGGTGGTGCGCCGCGCGGGCGACGTGATCCCCGAAGTCGTGCGCTACCTGCCGGAGAAACGGCCCGCGGACGCGCGGCCCATCGTGATGCCGCGTGAATGCCCGGTGTGCGGCTCGCCGGTGACGCGCCTCGAGGACCAGGCGGTCTACAAGTGCACGGGCGGACATCTCAAGTGCAAGGCGCAGCGCGCCGAATGGATCCTGCATTTCGCGGGGCGGCGCGCGATGGACATCGAAGGGCTGGGCGAACGGCTGGTCGAACAGCTGGTGAACGACGAGCGCCTGAAAACGCCCGCCGACCTGTATTCGCTCACCGCGCATGAGCTGGGTGCGCTCAAGTTCGTCGCGCAGACCGAGGACGGCAAATCCACCGAGCGCCGCTTCGGCGAGAAGAACGCGGCCAGCCTGTTCAAGGCCATCCAGAAGAGCAAGACGACCACGCTGCCGCGGCTGCTGTTCGGCCTGGGTATTCCGCAGGTGGGCGAGTCGACGGCGCGCGCACTGGCGGATCAGTTCGGCGACCTCGAGCCCCTGCGGCGCGCCAACGCGGCCACGATCGAACAGACGCCCGACGTCGGCCCGGTGGTGTCGCAGGAGATCGCGAAGTTCTTCGCCGATCCCGACTACCAGAAGGTCGTCGACCAGCTCATCGCCGCCGGCGTGGCCTGGCCGAAGATCGACGTGGCGCCCGCCGAGGGCGCGCCGCTCGCGGGGCTGACGTTCGTGATTACGGGCACGCTGGCCGGCATGCAGCGTGATGCCGCGGAAGACGCGCTGCGTGCGTTGGGCGCCAAGGTGTCGGGCAGCGTGTCGAAGAAGACCAGCTACCTCGTGGTCGGTGCGGACGCCGGCTCCAAGCTGGCCAAGGCGCAGTCGCTCGGCGTGCCCATCCTCGACGAAGCGGCGCTCGACACCATCCTGAAAACGAAGAAGCCGCCGGCGCCCTGAGGCACCGGCGGCTTTTGGTCGGGTCCGCCTGACTAGTTGGCCGGCGGTGTCGGCGCCGGCGTGGTGGCCGGGGCGGCAGGCGCTGCCGGGGCCGGGGCCGCGGCCGCGGCAGGCACGGGCGGCGGCGGATTGACCAGCGGCGGCGCGATCTTCGCGGCGCGCACCAGGTCATCCGAATAGGCCGCGAACTTCTTGGCCTGCACGATATCGCGCAGCTGGTCCTGCACGCCTTCGAAGGCCGGCGGCGGACGATCGCGCGTGCCGAGCAGCTGGATGATGTGCCAGCCGTTGGGCGAGTTCACCGGGGTCTTGGTGAATTCACCGTTCTTGAGCAGCGAGAGCGCCTCGGCGAACGCCGGCGGCATGGCATTGGGGGGGAACCAGTCGAGATCGCCACCGCGAACTGCCGAGCCCTTGTCGATGGACACGCGGCGGGCGAGGTTGGCGAAATCGGCGCCACCCTTGAGCTGCTCGATGACTTTGAGCGCCACGTCTTCGCCGCTCACCAGGATATGGCGCGCGTGGTACTCGACCAGCGGCGTGCTGGCGAGCTGGGTGTCGAACTCGGCGCGCAACTCGGCGTCGGTGGCCGGGCGATCCTTGAGGTACTTCTGCGCCGCGGCCTGCTGCAGGATCTGCAGGCGCGTGATCTCGATGCGCCCGGCGACTTCAGGATCTTTCGTGAGTCCATCCTTCTCGGCCTGCTGCGCGATGAGCTCCATGCGGATCAGCCGGTCACGGATGGCTTCGCGGTCCTCGGCGGTGAGTTCGGCCGAGGGCTTGCCGCGGGTCAGCACCTTGGCGAACTCCTCGTAGAACTCGCTGCTGATGGCCTTGTCGTTGACGGTGACCATCGGCGGCTTCGCGGGAGCCGCGGCGGCCTCGGCGGCCTTGTCGGCTGCGGGCTTGTTGCACGCGGCCAGCGCCAGCGTCATTCCCAGCGCCAGGAATCGAGTAACTTTCATTTGATCTCTCAACAGGTTGGAGTGTTTTCTTCGGTCGGAAGCTAGACCGGACGAGCGTCGATCGACAACGCGTGGATGTCCCGGCCCATGAGTTCAGCGGCGGCAGCATAGACCATCCGATGCCGCTGCACCTGCGGCACGCCGTTGAACGCGGCGGCGGCGATGGTGACGTGGAAATGCCCGCCTTCGCGCGCGCCGGCATGGCCGATGTGCCTGGCGCTGTCGTCGCGGATTTCGAGCAGCGCCGGGTGCAACGCCTGCTCGAGCGCGGCACGCAGGCGCTCGACGCGGCCGGGATCAGTCACTGGCTTTCTTCTCGAACAGCACGCCGCGCACCAGCCAGAAGAACAGGCCCAGCGTCAGCACGATGGCCACGGGCGTGAGGATCCATACCTTGAACGTGACCCAATCGGCCTCGGAGCGGTTCATCGCCACCCAGATGTTGGCCGCGCCAAACAGCAGGTAGAGCCCACCCATGAGCAGCGTGTAGTTGCGCCAGGTGGCCGGCGGAAAACTCACGCCGCCCTCGGCCAGGGGCTGGCCCAGGATGCGCTCCAGCAAGGTCTGCTTGCCGATGAACGTCGAACCGATGAGCGCGAGGCCGCAGATCCAGTAGTAGACAGACGCTTTCCATTGCAGGAAGCGCACGTCGTGCAGGATCAGCGTCGCCGCGCCGAACACCCAGACCAGGATCGCGAGCACCAGGTGCAGGCGCTTGACCTGCCGTTCCCGCAGCCAGGTGTAGGCGAGCGGCAGCACGATCGCCACCATGAGCGCGACCGTGGCCGGGTAGAGGCCACCGGCAAATTTGTAAACCAGGCCGAAGATGACCCAGGGAGCGAATTCGACCGCGACTTGCATGCTGCTGGAGAAAATGACGGGGCGCGTATGATACCGGCCCCGACGTGAGCCAGTACTTCGAGCTTCATCCCCAGAATCCGCAGTTGCGGCTGATCCGTCGCGCCGCCGACATCGCGCGCGAGGGCGGGCTGATCGTCTACCCGACGGATTCCTGCTACGCGCTCGGCTGCCACATCGGCGACAAGGACGCCCTCGAGCGCATCCGCCGCATCCGCGGCGCGGACCGCAATCATCACTTCACTCTGGTGTGCCGGGACTTGGCGGAAATCGGGCGTTATGCCCGTATCGAAACCTGGCAGTTCCGCCTGCTCAAGGCGGCGACGCCGGGCCCGTACACCTTTCTGCTGCCGGCCACCCGCGAGACACCGCGCCGCCTGCAGCACGAGAAACGCCGCACCATCGGCATCCGCGTGCCGGATCACCCGGTGCCGAAGCTGCTGCTCGAGGCGCTCGGCGAACCCATCATGAGCTCGACGCTGCTGCTGCCCGGCGACGAGCTGCCGCTCACCGACGGACGCGAGATCAGAAATCGCCTCGAGCATCAAGTCGATTGCGTGCTCGATGGCGGTCATTGCGGCATCGAACCCACCACCGTCGTGGATCTCGCCGTCACGCCGCCCGCGGTGACACGGATTGGTCGCGGATCTCTGGCCACCCTCGGCCTGTGAGGTGGTGTCAGAGAGGGAATGTCGGGATTCGCGAGGCGACGCTGCGCTCCACAGTCGATGGTCCAGCGAATCCCGACAATCCCTCTCTGACACCGCCCTGTATACTGCGCGCTTCCCGTGAGCAGCCATCCGCAAGCAAAACGAGTCCTTTCTGGAATGCGGCCGACGGGTCAGTTGCATCTCGGCAACTATCACGGCGCGCTCAAGAACTGGGTCGACCTGCAATACCAGTACGAGTGTTACTTCTTCGTCGCCGACTGGCACATGCTGACCACCGGTTACGAGGACACCAAGGGGCTGCCGAAATTCATCCAGGAGATGCTCATCGACTGGCTGGCGGCCGGCCTCAATCCCGGCGTGTCGACGTTGTTCGTGCAGTCCCACGTGCCCGAACACGCCGAGCTGCACCTGCTGCTGTCGATGATCACGCCGCTGGGCTGGCTGGAGCGCGTGCCGAGCTACAAGGACCAGCAGGAACAGCTCAAGGAAAAGGACCTCGCCACCTACGGCTTCCTGGGCTACCCGCTGCTGCAGTCCGCCGACATCCTGCTGTACCGCCCGGCCTTCGTGCCGGTGGGCGAGGACCAGGTGGCGCACGTGGAGATCACGCGCGAGATCGCGCGGCGCTTCAACCACATCTACGGCCGCGAGCCGGACTTCGAGACCAAGGCCGAGAACGCCATCAAGCAGCTCGGCGGCCGCAACAGCACCATGTACCGGCAGTTGCGCAAGAAATTCCAGGAGAACGGCGACCAGCTCGCGCTCGAGAAGGCGCGCCAGCTGGTCGAGACCAACACGCGCCTCACGCTGGCCGACCGCGAAAGATTGTTAGGGTATCTCGAGGGCAGCAGCGTCAGCATCCTGCCCGAGCCGCAGGTGCTGCTCACCGCGACGCCCAAGGTGCCGGGCCTGGACGGGCGCAAGATGTCCAAGTCCTACGGCAACACCATCGGGCTGCGCGAGGACCCCGACGAGGTCGCCAAGAAGCTCAAGCAGATGACCACCGACCCGGCGCGCGTGCGCCGCACGGATCCGGGCAACCCGGACATCTGCCCGGTGTTCGACCTGCACAGGATCTACTCCAGCGAGGAGACGCGCACCTGGGCCGCGAACGGCTGCCGCACGGCCGGCATCGGCTGCCTCGAGTGCAAGAAACCGCTCATCGAGAAGGTAGTCGAGGAGATCTCGGGCATCCGCAAGCGGGCGCAGGAGTTCGAGGAGAATCCCGAGCTGGTGCGTAACATCATCGCCGAGGGCGCGGAAAAGGCACGCGATGCCGCGCGCGCCACCATGGACGACGTGCGCCGCGTCATGAACTTGAGGGTGGACTGATGGCCAAGAAAGCCGCCAAGCCGGACTTGCAGCTGGTCGTCGACAACTCGCAGGGCAGGGACGAAGCCGCCGAGAAACACGCCGAGTCGCCCGAGCAGGTGGAAATGCCGTTCGCCATCGTGAACGGCGAGGCCATCACTCAGCTGCCGAAGGACCTGTACATCCCCCCGCAGGCGCTGGAAGTGTTCCTCGAGGCCTTCGAAGGCCCGCTCGACCTGCTGCTGTACATGATCCGGCGGCAGAACCTCGACATCCTCGACATCCCGATCGCCGACATCACCAAGCAGTACATGGACTACATCGGGCTGATGCAGGACCTGCAGCTCGAACTGGCCGGCGAGTACCTGGTGATGGCCGCGACGCTGGCCGAGATCAAGTCGCGCATGCTGCTGCCGCGCGCCACCGATCCGAACGCCGGCGATGAAACCGATCCGCGCGCCGACCTGGTGCGGCGCCTGCAGGAATACGAACGATTCAAGAGCGCGGCCGAGAGCATCGACCGCATCCCGCGCATGGATCGCGACACCTGGGTGGGCAGCGCCGAGCTGGGCGAACGCAAGTCCTCGCGCCCGCTGCCGCAGGTGGCCATGCAGGAAATGCTGTTGGCATTCCGCGACGTGGTGCAACGCGCGGAGATGTTCGCCCATCATCACGTGCAGCGCGAACGGCTGTCGGTGCGCGTGCGCATGTCTGATATTCTCGCGACGCTCGAACGGTCGAGCTTCGTGGACTTCGTGAACCTCTTCAAACCCGAAGAGGGCCGCATGGGGGTGACGGTCACCTTCGTCGCGATCCTCGAGCTGGTGCGCGAGGGCCTGATCGAGATCGTGCAGACCGAGGCCTACGCGCCGCTGCACGTGCGCAAGGGCGAGGGATCACGCGGCCTGCGGCTGGCGGTCGACAACGACGCCGCCGAGGAGCAGGCGGTTGCCGAGGTGGTCGGCGAGGCGTCCGGCGAGTCCGCTTACGAGGCGGTTGCCGAACCTGCGCCCGAGGTGAACGTCGCCGAACTCGAGCCGAAGCCGATGGACGGAGAAACGCATGAGTGATTCCTACCTCAAGAATGTCGTCGAAGCGGCCCTGCTGGCCGCGGCGCGTCCCGTGCCGGTTTCCGAACTGCTGCAGATCTTCGACGAGCAGTCGCGCCCCACCGCGAAGGAGATGCGCGCCATTCTCGATGCGCTCGCGGCCGACTACGAGGGACGCGGCGTCATGATCAAGGAAACCGCCAACGGCTTCCGCTTCCAGGTGCGCAACGAGTTCTCGTACGAAGTGTCGCGCCTGTGGCCCGACCGGCCCCGCAAGTATTCGCGTGCGCTGCTCGAGACGCTGGCGCTCATCGCCTACCGCCAGCCCATCACGCGCGCCGAGATCGAACACGTGCGCGGCGTGGCGGTGAACCCGGAAATCATCAAGACGCTCATGGAGCGCAACTGGGTGCGTGTCGTCGGCCATCGCGACGTGCCTGGCCATCCCGAGCTGCTGGGAACCACCTCCGAGTTCCTGGATTACTTCTCGCTCAAGTCCATCGAGGACCTGCCGCCGCTGGCCGAGCTCAAGTCGCTGAGCGACCTCAACCTGCAGCTGCCGCTTCCGGTCGCGGCCGAGGGTGGTGACGGAGCCGCCGCCGAGATGGCGGCCGAAGCGCCGGTAGATAGCGGCGAAGTGGCCCTGGTGCCCGCGGCCGAGGACAACGCCGAGAAACTGGACGCGGCCGCCGACGACGATGCCGACGATGAGGAGCTGGGCGCCCCCGGCAATTCCGCGTCCGGCCTGGTGGCGGCGCCACCGTCCGACGAATCCTGAGACTCGCGGGAGAACCCGCAGGAACCCCTCATGCCACGTTCGCGTCCGACGCCCGCCGGCGTCGCCGAGCGGTTGCAGAAATTCCTCGCCCAGCGCGGCCTGGCGTCGCGCCGCGGCGTCGAGGAGTGGATCCGGGCACAGCGGCTGACGGTCAACGGGCGCGTCGCCGAGCTCGGCCAGAAGGTCACCAGCGCCGACGACATCCGCCTCGACGGGCGTCCTATCCGCACCCGCGCCGCGGTCGCCGCGCAGGTGTTCCTGTTCAACCGCTCTCCGGGTGACCCGCTGCGCGAGTCGACCGCCGAA
The DNA here is from genome assembly GCA_036274075.1 of Steroidobacteraceae bacterium. Classification (GTDB taxonomy): domain Bacteria; phylum Pseudomonadota; class Gammaproteobacteria; order Steroidobacterales; family Steroidobacteraceae; genus CADEED01. Next base: position 19,286 of record DASUGK010000195.1, read on the forward strand.
CGCGCGGCGTTGATCGAGCGCCTGCCGAAGAGCGCCGGCCGGCGTTTCATCGCGGTCAGCCCCATGCCCGGCGTCGATGGCGGCGCCGAGCTCGTGACCTCGGACGGCGCGCTGGCCGCGAAGCTGCAACGCGCCATCCACCGCCAGCCCAGCGAATTCACGGTGCGTGTGCGCGGGTTGCTGGGGCCGGACCAGCTCGCGGGCGTCAAGAGCGGCAAGCTCGACCGGCCGGCACGCCTGGTGGTCGAAAGCCTCGAGGCCAGCGAAGCCGAGAGCGAAGCGGCCAACCGCTGGTACGCGGTGGTGACACGCGGCGCCAGCGGCAAGGACATCCGCCAGTTGTTCGAGCGCCAGGGCTGCCTGGTGAGCCGCGTGATGCGCGTGGCGATCGGAGGAGTGCAGCTCGACAAGAGCCTGGCGCGCGGGCAGTACCGCCAGCTCACCGAGGAAGAAATCGAGTCGCTGCTGGCGGCGCCGGCGAGCGGCGCTACGGCTGGGCCCGGAAGCGACGGCCCGTGACGCCGCGGCTCGCCGGTCCGAGCAGCGCCAGGTAGGGCGCGGTGATGGACTCCGGCGTGGGGAGCGTTTCCACGTCTTCGGAAGGATAGGCGGCGCGGCGCATGGTGGTGCGCACCTTGCCCGGGTCGATGACATTGACGCGCACCTGCGAGGTGCCTTCCAGCTCCTGCGCCAGCACCTGCGCCATGCCTTCCACCGCGAACTTCGAGATCGAGTACGCACCCCAGTAGGCGCGCCCGCGGTTGCCCACGCCGCTCGAGGTGAACAGCACCGCTGCGTCCTTCGAGGCGCGCAGCAGTGGCAGCAGCTGCCGCGTGAGCACGAATTCGGCGGTGACGTTCACGTGCATGACGCGCATGAACGTCGGCACGTCGTATTGCTCGATGGGAGTCAGCGTGCCGAGCAGCGCGGCGTTGTGCAGCAGCCCGTCGAGGCGGCCGTAGCGCTGCTCGATCGCCGCCGCGACGGCTTCGTAGTCGGCGGCCAGGGCTTTTTCCAGGTCGAGCGGCGCGATGCTGGCCTCGGGTGCGCCGAGTTTCCGGATTTCGGCGTGCACGGCTTCGAGCTTGCGCACCGTGCGGCCCAGCAGGATGACCTCGGCTCCCGCGCCGGCCAGCGCAAGCGCCACGGCGCGGCCGATGCCCGAGCCAGCGCCCGTGACCATCACGACGCGGCCCTGCATTTCATGGGCGGCCGGCACGTGCCGGAGCGGATCGTAGTCGGCGTTCGGATTCATCGGGGTCAGGAGGGATTGCCCGGCGGAGTCTCGTCGTCTTCCGGCGCCGTCACCTGCGGCAGGCGCACCACCTGCTCCGCGGTCTCGATCGACGGCAATACGTCGGACGTGGCGCCGAGCTCGGTGAAGCGCCGCGCCTGTGGCGTGACGTTGCGTTCGAAGGAGCCCACGGCGGCGTTGTACGCGCCGAGCGCGCTGTCGAGCGAGCGGCCGACCCGCTGCAGGTGGTTGACGAAAGTAGACAGGCGCCGGTGCAGCTCCTGGCCCAGCTCGCGGATCTCGGCGGCGTTCTGCGAGGCCGCCGCCTGGCGCCAGCCAAAGGCCACCACCTTCAGCAGGGCCATGAGCGTCGAGGGCGTGGCGATGATGATGCTCTGCTTGAGCGCCGTGTCGAGCAGTTCGGGACGCTCGGCCAGCGCCGCCGAGAGGAACTGGTCGCCCGGCAGGAACAGCACCGCGAACTCGGGGCTGTTTTCGAACTGCTCCCAGTAACTCTTCTGACCGAGCTCGCGCACGCGTTGCTCGACGTGCTGGGCGTGGCGGCCGAGCGCCACGCGCCGCGCGTCGTCGTCGCTGGCCTCCACCGCGTCCATGTAGGCATCGAGCGGCGTCTTGGCATCGACCACCAGCTCGCGCGACTCGGGCATGCGCACGATCAGGTCGGGACGCAGCACCTTCTCGCCGGCCTGTACCTGCTGCTGCTCGGTGAAGTCGCAGTGTTCCACCATGCCCGACAGCTCCACCAGGCGCCGCAGCGTGAGCTCACCCCAGCGGCCGCGAACCTCGGGGCGCCGCAGCGCGGTCGAGAGGTTGCGGGTCTCGCGCTGCAGGATGGACTGCACGTTCATGAGGCCTTCGATCTGGCCGACGAGCTTGCCGTGGGATTCCATGCGCAGGCGCTCGAGCTCCAGCGCCTGCGCCTCCTGCCGCGCGAGCGCCGCGCGGATCGGTTCGACCAGCTGCCGGATGGCTTCTTCGCGTTCCTTGAGCGAGGCGTTCGCCCTGACCTGGTCGTGGCTGAACACCTCGCGCGCCAGCTTGAGGAAGTTCTCGCTGTTCGCGTCGAGCGCCGCGCGCGAACTGCTCTCGATGGCCAGCCGGACCTGCGCCTCGGCCTGCCGCAGCAGCTCGGCGTTGCGCGCCAGCGCCTGTTCTTCCGAGGCGAGCCTGGCGTTGGCTTCCGCGAGTTGCGCACCCAGCGCTTCCGCGCGGCGGCCGGCCCGCAGCGTGCCCAGCAGGTAACCGATGACGGCGGCCGCCGTGACCGCGCTCAGGCCGATGAGCCAGGCGTTCACAAGCTTCCGTTGCGCGGCTTGTCCAGCCACTCGATGAGCTCGAGCGGCGTGTGCAGCCAGCCATGGGAGAACCAGGTGTCGGCGCGGTCCTCATCGCCGAGATACCCGAAGCCGGCCACCAGCGCATACATGCCGGCGGCCTTGGCGGCCTGCATGTCGCGCTCGGCATCACCCACGTACACGCAGTGGCGCGGATCGACGCCGAGGGTCTTGGCGGCATGCAGCAGGGGCAGGGGATGCGGCTTGCGCTCGGGCAGCGTGTCGCCGCTCACCACGGCGCGGGCGCGCTTGTGCAGGTTGACCTCGTGAAGCAAGGGGTCGGTGAGCCAGCCCGGCTTGTTCGTGACCACGCCCCAGTGCAGGCCGCGGCGCTCGATCTCGGTGAGCATTTCATCGCCGCCCTCGAACAGGCAGGTGTGTTTCGCCAGCTGCCGGCGGTAGATGTTGAGCAGGCGCATGCGCAGCGCTTCGTGCTCGTCGGCCGGCAACACGCCGAACCCGAGGCGCACCAGTGCGTGTCCGCCATGCGACACCTGGCAGCGCACGGTTTCGAACGACAGCGGCTCGAGGTTCTCCTCGGCGCGCAGCCGGTTGAGGCATTCCCAGAAGTCGCGCGCGGTGTCGAGCAGCGTCCCGTCGAGATCGAAGAGAACGGCCTTGATCGGGGTGTCCTGGTCGAGCAGGCTCACGACGCCACCGCGTGTCGCCGCAGGTGCACGAGGTAGTTGACCGAGGGATCGCGGGTCAGCGTGCACTGCTCGCGCAAGGGGTCGTATTCCAGGCCCGCGATGTCGGCGACATCCAGCCCGGCGGCGCGTGCGAAGCGCGCGATTTCCGAGGGTTTGAGCAAGCGGTCGTATTCGTGTGTGCCACGCGGCACCAGCCGCGCCAGGTATTCCGCGCCCACGATGGCGAGCGCGAAGGATTTGAAATTGCGGTTGATGGTCGAGATGAACACGTCGCCGCCCGGTCGCGCCAGCGCGCCTAGCACGGCGACCGTGGCGGCCGCGTCCGGCACGTGCTCCAGCATTTCCATGCAGGTGACCACGTCGAACTGGCCGGCGTGCGTGCGCGCCAGGCTTTCGGCGGACTCGATGCGGTAGTCGATGGTGAGGCCGGAATCGAGCGCGTGCAGCCGCGCGGTGTCGACCATGGTGGGGGCGAGGTCGATGGCCGTGACATGGGCGCCGGCGCGCGCCAGCGATTCGGCCAGCAGGCCGCCTCCGCATCCCACGTCGAGCACGCGCGCACCGCGCAGGCTGGCGCGCTCCTCGACGTAACGCGCCCGCACGGGATTCAACCGGTGCAGTGGCTTGAACTCGCCGTCGACATCCCAGAACCGATGCGCGGCCGCCTCGAACTTGGCGATTTCCGCGGCGTCGCTGTTCATCGACACGTGCGCAGTTTCGGGGGATTTCCGGGGGCTCGACATGAGGCCCGGGAGTATAGCCGCGGCGCGCCGCGGAAGGGGCCGGGAATGGTCGAGAACGCGCGTGAAAACAGGCATTTCCGCGAGGTCTGCATGCTAGAATTCCGCACCTTTTTTTGACCCCTCCAGACATGAACGAAATAGCGCGCGAAATCCTGCCGGTGAATCTCGAAGACGAGATGCGCCAGTCGTATCTCGACTACGCCATGAGCGTGATCGTGGGCCGCGCGCTGCCCGATGTCCGTGACGGCCTGAAGCCCGTGCACCGCCGCATCCTGCACGCCATGCGCGAGCTGGGTAACGACTACAACAAGGCGTACAAGAAATCGGCGCGCGTGGTCGGCGACGTCATCGGCAAATACCACCCACACGGCGACACTGCCGTGTACGACGCGCTGGTGCGCATGGCGCAGGACTTCTCCATGCGCTACCTGCTGGTGGACGGGCAGGGCAACTTCGGCTCGGTGGACGGCGACGCCCCGGCGGCCATGCGTTACACCGAGGTGCGCATGTCGCGCATCGCCGGCGAGCTGCTGGCCGACATCGAGAAGGAAACCGTCGATTTCGTGCCGAACTACGACGGCTCGGAAAAGGAACCGGCGGTATTGCCCGCCAAGTTCCCGAACCTGCTGGTCAACGGCTCCGCGGGTATCGCGGTGGGCATGGCGACCAACATTCCGCCGCACAACCTGGTGGAAATCGTAAACGCCTGCCTGGCGGTGCTCGACAAGCCGGAGGTCACGCTGGCCGAGCTCATGCAGCACGTGCCGGGCCCGGACTTCCCGACCGCGGGCATCATCAACGGCGCCACCGAGATCGCCACTGCGTACCGCACCGGCCGCGGGCGGCTCTCGATCCGCGCGCGCACGAATTTCGAAGACCTGGAAAAGGGTGGCCGCCAGGCCATCATCGTCACCGAGCTGCCGTACCAGGTGAACAAGGCGCGCCTGCTCGAGCGCATCGCCGAGCTGGCCCGCAACAAGGAAATCGACGGCATCGCCGACCTGCGCGACGAGTCCGACAAGGACGGCATGCGCGTGGTCATCGAGCTCAAGCGCGGCGAAGTGGCCGAGGTGGTGCTCAACAACCTCTTCGCGCAGACGCCGCTCGAGACGGTGTTCGGCATCAACATGGTGGCGCTCATCGACGGCCAGCCGAAGCTGCTGTCGCTCAAGGAGATGCTCGAGGCGTTCGTGCGCCACCGGCGCGAGATCGTCACGCGGCGCACGATTTACGACCTCGCCAAGGCGCGCGACCGCGCCCATATTCTGGAAGGCCTCGCGGTATCGCTGGCCAACATCGACGAGGTCATCGCACTCATCAAGGCCTCGCCCTCGTCGGTGGAAGCCAAGGCCGGCCTCATGGGCCGCACCTGGAATTCCGGAGCGGTGCCGCAGATGCTGGCGCGCGCGGGCGAGATCTCCACGCGCCCGCAGGGCGTGGGCGCGGATTTCGGGCTCATCAACGACGGCCAGGGTTATCGGCTCACCGAGACCCAGGCCCAGGCCATCCTCGACATGCGCCTGCATCGCCTAACGGGGCTCGAGCAGGACAAGATCGTCGCCGAATACCAGGAGCTGCTGGCGCTGATCGTCGACCTCAGCGACATCCTCGCGCGGCCCGAGCGCCTCACGCAGGTGGTGCGCGACGAACTCATCGCCGTGCGCGAGCAGTACGGCGATGCGCGCCGCACCGAGATCAACCGCGACCACCTCGACCTCTCGACCGAGGATCTCATCGAGCCGCAGGACGTGGTGGTCACGCTCTCGCATGCCGGATACGCCAAGAGCCAGCCGGTCACCGAGTACCAGGTGCAGCGCCGCGGCGGACGCGGCAAGGCGGCGACGTCGGTCAAGGACGAGGACTTCGTCGAGAAGCTGTTCGTCGCGCACACGCACGACACCATCCTGTGCTTCTCGAATCGCGGCAAGGTGTACTGGAAGCGCGTGTTCGAGCTGCCGCAGGCGGGCCGCGGCTCGCGCGGCAAGCCCATGGTCAACCTGCTGCCGCTCGAGGAAGGCGAGAAGATCAATGCCGTGCTGCCCATCAAGCAGTACGACGACGAACACTTCGTGTTCATGGCCACCAGCCAGGGCACGGTCAAGAAGACGCCGCTGTCGGCGTTCTCGCGGCCGCGCGCCAGCGGCATCATCGCGCTGTCGCTGGACATGGGTGACCGGCTGGTGGGCGTGGCGCTCACCGACGGGCATCGCGAGATCATCCTGTCGTCGAGCGGTGGCAAGTCCATCCGCTTCAACGAGGAAGAGGTGCGCCCCATGGGACGCGAGGCCACGGGCGTGCGCGGCATCAAGCTGGGCGCCGGGCAGGAATTGATCTCGCTCATCGTGGTCGGCGAAGGCCTGATCCTCACGGCCTCGGCCAACGGCTACGGCAAGCTCACGCCGCTCGAGGATTTCCCGCAGCACGGCCGCGGCGGCCAGGGCGTCATCGCGCTGCAGACCACCGAGCGCAACGGCGAGATGGTCGCGGCGCTGCAAGTGAACGCCGAGCATGAGCTCATGCTGATCAGTTCTACTGGCACGCTGGTGCGCACCCCGGTCAGCGAAATCTCCATCGTGGGACGCAATACGCAGGGCGTACGCCTCATCCGGCTGGACGAGGGCGAGCGTTTGACGGGCATCGAGCGCATCGAGACGCTGAACGACGACGGCCCGGGCACCAATCCCGGTACGGATCAGCCGATCAGTGACTCGTCTCCCGACGGGGGCACTGCCGAACCGCCGACGTCCTGATATAGTCCGCGCCCCCGGGCAATAACGTCCGGGGACATGACGGTCGGGCAATAAGGTCCGGCTGGAGGACTGAAAAATGCGCGTTTTCAATTTCGCGGCTGGCCCTGCCACGCTGCCCCTCGAAGTTCTGCAACAAGCCCAGGCCGAGATGACCGACTGGAAGTCCAGCGGCATGTCGGTGATGGAAGTCTCCCATCGCAGCAAGGCGTTCATCGCCGTCGCCCAGGAAGCCGAAGCCGACCTGCGCGAGCTGTTGAATATCCCTTCGAACTACAAGGTGCTGTTCCTGCAGGGCGGCGCCACGGGCATGTTCTCGGCCATCCCGATGAACCTGGCCACGGCGGATTCCACCGTCGACTACGTGAATACCGGCGCCTGGTCGAAGAAGGCCATCGGCGAGGCCAAGCGCTACGCCAAGGTCAACGTGGCGGCCGACGAGGCCGCGTCCAACTACTCCACCGTGCCCGCGCAGGCGGCGCTCAAGCTCACGCCGAATGCCGCGTATTTCCACTACACGCCCAACGAGACCATCGGCGGCGTGGAGTTCGACTACGTTCCCCAGGTCGGCAACGTGCCGCTGGTCGCGGATTTCAGCTCCACCATCCTGTCGCGCCCCATCGACGTGACGAAGTACGGTCTCATCTACGCCGGCGCGCAGAAGAACATCGGCCCGTCGGGCATCGTGGTGGTGATCGTGCGCGAGGATCTCATCGGCAAGGCCCGTCCCGGCACGCCCATGGTGTGGGACTTCAAGGTCATGGCCGACGAAGGCTCCATGCTCAACACGCCGCCCACCTTCGGCTGGTACTTCGCCGGCCTGGTGTTCAAGTGGCTCAAGAAGCAGGGCGGCCTCGAGGCCATGGAAGAGCGCAACCGCACCAAGGCGCGCAAGCTGTACGACTTCATCGAAGGCAGCGGCTTCTACAAGAGCCCCGTGGCGAAGAACGCGCGCTCCTGGATGAACGTGCCGTTCACGCTGGCCAAGCCCGACCTCGACAAGACCTTCTGCGCCGAGGCCGCCAAGGTGGGCCTCGTCAACCTCGAAGGCCACCGCTCGGTCGGCGGCATGCGCGCCTCCATCTACAACGCCATGCCCCCCGAAGGCATAGACGCCCTCATCACCTTCATGAAGGACTTCCAGGCCCGCAACGCCTGAACCCCGGGGCGGTGTCAGAGAGGGAAAGTCGGGATTACTCGAATCGCGCGCTGCGCCACGTAATCCCGACTTTC